>CAZVEW010000009.1:0-31889 GCA_964625955.1 uncultured Vicingus sp.
GAAGGCACGTATTTTTATGTGCTTACTTATACTACACTTAAAGGAGCAACGAAAAACGAAAAAGGAAGTGTAACGCTGTTGCGGTAAATTTCCCCCCTTAAGTAGAGAAGGTTTTGTCCATCTGCTTATGCACCCTGCCATATGAAAGATAAATGCAGCTTGTGTTCTAAGTTTTAACAGCTTTGCTGTTTTAAAAATCTTATCCGTACAGTAGTCGGATGGCACAGCGGTAATAAACAAAGAGATTCCGAATAAATTATTCGTTCCTCATAATTTTCCTGAATGACGTGGACAGGTAAACTTGTTAAAAACAATAAACATATTAATCACTCAGCAAAGCAGAGCGAATGGCAAAAAAGCGAATTACGAGATTTGATGTATTTAATACAAAAATAATACTTTTTGCATTACAAATGTATTTATATTTGCCGACTTGTGCATTTTTTTGATTTAAATAAAAAAAGTTGGCAATGGATAGTTTTAATTGCTTTAGCCTTTATCTGGGGTAGTTCTTTTATCTTAATGAAGCGTGGTTTAACAGTTTATTCTTACCAAGAAGTTGCTGCTTTAAGAATGAGTATTGCCTTTATTTGCCTTTTTCCATTTACCATAAAATATTTTAAATCTGTTGATGAAAAATATTGGAAATACCTTGCTATTGTTGGTGTTTTTGGAAATGGAATACCTGCTTTTTTGTTTACAAAAGCAGAAACAGAATTAGCCAGTTCTTTAACAGGTATGTTAAATTCGCTTGTCCCTCTTTTTACTTTAATTATTGGATTGCTACTTTTTAAAGCTAAATTTAAAGGAAATAGGTTTGTAGGAGCACTAATTGGTCTTGTGGGAGCTGTTGGTTTAATAAGTTCTAACGGATTAGATTTTTCCAATTCAAATTTAACTTATACTTTTTACGTTGTTGCAGCAACAATTTGTTATGCAATTAGTGTAAATACCATAAATATTTACCTAAAAAAAGTTAATTCGGTTGTTATTACAGCTTTAAGTTTTGTTTTTATTGGACCTCCCATTTTATTTTACTTGTTTACCACAGATTTTTTTGTAAAAACAACTACAAATATTAATGCAGGTAATGCACTTATATACATTGCTGTTTTGGCTGTTTTCGGGACAGTTGTTTCCGTGGTATTATTTAATATGTTGATTAAAAAAACCTCAGAATTATTTGCTACAAGCGTTACTTATCTTATACCAATTGTTGCCATCTTTTGGGGCGTTTTAGATGGTGAAGTCATAAATTTTACTCAAGGAATTAGCATAATTCTTATTTTTATTGGTATCTATTTTATCAATAAATTTAAATGATTTACAATGATGATTTTAGGCTAAAAAAAAAGCACAGTTATTTTTTTGAAATTATCTTAAAATAGGCTCATAAAACCTTTATTATTTTTAACTTTGCGAATTAATTTTTTTAAAACATTTTAAAATGTCAACGACAACAAAATATATATTTGTTACTGGAGGTGTTACTTCCTCTTTAGGAAAAGGAATTATAGCAGCATCGTTGGCAAAATTATTACAAGCAAGAGGCTATTCTGTTACCATTCAAAAATTAGATCCCTACATTAATATAGACCCAGGAACACTTAATCCTTACGAACATGGCGAATGTTTTGTTACTGATGATGGAGCAGAAACCGACTTAGATTTAGGTCATTACGAACGATTTTTAAACGTACCAACTTCTCAGGCAAATAACGTTACCACGGGCAGAATTTACCAATACGTGATTAACAAAGAGAGAGAGGGCGCTTATTTAGGTAAAACGGTACAAGTAATCCCTCATATTACCGATGAAATTAAAAGAAGAATTAAAATAATTGGAAAATCTAGTAAATACGATATAGTAATTACAGAAATTGGTGGAACAGTTGGTGATATTGAATCTTTACCTTACATTGAAGCTGTTAGGCAACTTAAATGGGAGCCTAATTTCGATTGTATTGTAATTCATTTAACTTTAGTTCCTTTTTTAGCAACTTCGGGCGAACTAAAAACAAAACCAACTCAACATTCTGTAAAAGCATTGTTAGAATCGGGTGTTCAGCCAGATATTTTGGCATTAAGAACAGAATATAAACTTCCAAAAGAAGTAAAAGAAAAAGTAGCCCTATTTTGTAACATTGCACCAAATTCGGTTATTCAAGCAATAGATGCCGAAACAATTTACGATGTACCGCTTTTAATGAAAGAAGAAGAATTAGACAAGGTGGTATTAGATAAACTAGATTTACCTTACAAAGAAGAGCCAACATTACTCCCTTGGAAACAATTCTTAAAAAAATTAAAAAATCCAAAACATAAAATAAGTATTGGTTTAGTAGGTAAATACATTGAGTTAAAAGATTCTTATAAATCTATTGCCGAAGCTATTATACATGCTGGAGCCAGTAACGAAACTATTGTAAATGTGGTTTGGCTTCATGCCGAAGATATTAACGGGAAAAATGCCTCAACTATTTTAAGTAATTTAGATGGTCTAATTGTAGCCCCAGGATTTGGCGAACGTGGTATAGAAGGAAAAATAACTGCAATTAAATACGCTAGAGAGAATAAACTTCCTTTTTTAGGTATTTGTTTAGGCATGCAATGTGCTGTTATTGAATTTGCCAGAAATGTACTCGGTTTAACTGATGCTCATTCTACAGAAATGTATCCATCAACACCAAGCCCTGTTATTTACTTGATGGAAGAACAAAAACATGTTACAGAAAAAGGCGGGACAATGCGTTTAGGTGCTTACCCATGTGTTGTTAGCGAAAAAACAAACGCATTTGAGGCTTATAAAACAAAAAATATTTCGGAGCGACATAGACACAGGTACGAATTTAATAATAAATACTTGAAAGACTTTGAAAAAGAAGGTATGAGACCAACAGGTGTTAACCCCAATCATAATTTAGTTGAAATTGTTGAAATTGAAAATCACCCATGGTTTGTTGGTGTTCAATTTCACCCAGAATACAAAAGCACAGTAACCAATCCTCATCCTCTTTTTGTGGATTTTATAAAAGCAATTGTTAATTTAAAAAATTAAACCTAATATCCCTTTAAAAAACATTATTATAACAAATAAATAAAATAAATGAGTAAAAAAGGATTAGATAAAAACTCAATAATTGGATTGTTGCTGATTGGAGCTATTATGTTAATATTTAGCTACATAACGAAACCATCTAAAAAAGAATTAGCAGAACAAAAAGCCAAAGAACAAAAAGAAATTGTTAAAAATGAAGTTACACCAATTAAACACGATACCACCCTTGTAACTCAAAATACAGTAATTGATAGCACTTTAATGCATAGCGAAGATTCCTTAAAAACGCTTGAGAAAACCATTGGTTTAGGTGCTTTTGCTAGTGCAGCAGAAGGAAAAAATAAACACTATACAATAGAAAACAATAAAATAAAAGTTACACTTTCGAGCAAAGGAGGTCGAGTAAGTTCTGTTGAGCTTAAAGATTTTCACACCTACGATTCTCTACCATTAATTCTATTTCACGAAGATTCTTCGAGATTTAACCTCAATTTAATTATACCTGGTATTGCAGGAGGAAGCTCCATTAGAACTGTAAATACTGAGGATTTATACTTTGAAACTAGCAACCAATCGTTTAGCGTTAAAGGAGATGATTCCAAAAGTTTTTCATTTAAATTATACACCCAAACAAGAGATAAATACATTGAATATAAATATACCCTCACAGGAAATTCATTTTTAGTAGATTTTGATGTTCACTTTGTTGGTTTAAACAATTTTTTATCCGACCCTCCCTTACTTACTTGGAGCATGTTTACACCTAATCAAGAAAAAACAATCCAAAATCAAATCAGAAGAAGTACCATTTACTATAAATACAATACTGGTGAAGTGGACTATTTAAGCACAATGAAATACAAGGAAGAAGCTTTAGAAACTTCCGTAGATTGGATTATGTTTAAACAACAATACTTTAACAGTACACTTATTGCCAAAAACAAACCTTTTGAAAAAGCTGACGCTAAGATAAAGACCATTGAAATCCTTGAAGGAAAACCTAAAAATTATGTTAAAGGAATGGAAACCCAACTTACTATTCCTTTTAAAGGATTAGCAAAAGAAACCTTTGCTATGGAATATTATTTTGGTCCAAACAAATACCAAGATTTAAAAAATGTAAATATAGGTCTTGAAGAAAGCAAAGATTATGGTTGGAGTATATTTGGATGGGTTAGTAAACATTTTATACGATATGTTTTTGAATTTTTTAATGGTTTTGGTTTACCTGTTGGGATTTCTATCTTATTGCTCACACTAGTAATAAAATCTCTATTATTTCCTATAACATGGAAAACATACATAAGTAGTGCAAAAATGAAGGTTTTAAAACCAGAAATCTCCGAGCTTACTGCTAAGTATAAGAATGATGCCATGAAAAAGCAACAAGCAACCATGGCTCTGTATCGGCAAACGGGCGTAAATCCTTTGGCAGGATGTATTCCTATGCTAATTCAGATGCCCATACTTTTTGCTCTGTTTAGATTTTTTCCTGCAACTTTTGAATTGCGACAAAAAGGCTTTTTATGGGCAGATGATCTCTCAACCTACGATTCTATTTACACTTTCCCCAATCATTTTAGTATTCCAATGTATGGCGATCATATAAGTCTATTTACCTTATTAATGGCTATTTCTATGATTTTTTACACCAAAGTAAACAGCCAAATGACCGCAGGAGCAGGAATGGAAGGTGCTATGGCTGGTCAAATGAAAATTATGACTTACCTAATGCCTGTGATGATGTTGTTTTTCTTTAACAACTACTCTTCAGGACTTAGTATGTATTACTTAATTGCAAATATAATAACCATTGCTCAACAAATTATTATTAGAAAATGGATCGTTGATGAAGATAAGATTCACGCAAAAATTCAATCAAACAAAACTAAAATTAAAAAGAAATCAAGCTTCGCATCAAAACTTGAAAAGAAAATGAAAGAAGCTCAAGCCTTGCAACAACGTAAAAAAAAGTAAATTTTTATGAGAAATATATCTTCAATAATATTGTTAATTGCTGTTATTTTTTCATGCAAACAAAAAAACAACATTTCGGAACCATCTTCAACAAAGAGTGAAATAAGCAACTCTTTAACCAGAAATGAAGATGTAGAAGAAATTTTGCCTATTGAAGAAGTTATTTTTATTACAATGGAACGAACTCCCTGTTTTGGAAAATGTCCAGCATATAAATTAACCATTTTTAATACAGGAAAAGTTAACTACGAAGGCTTTGATTTTGCCCCAAAACAAGGAAAATACCATGCAAATATTAATAAAGAACAAATTGATGAACTCAAAAACAACATTAAATTAATTAATTTATTTAACTTAAAAGATAAATACGATTACTCCATTACAGATATACCTTCCTGTATTCTTTACGTTCAACTCGATGGAAAAAAGAAAAAAATACTTGATAGGTACGGAGCCCCAAAAGAATTAAGAGATTTTGAAAACCTAATTGATTCGATGATTGACCCTCAAAAATTAATTAAAAACGAAGATTAACAATCTTCAATTTGCTTTAAAAAATATGAATATAGAGATTAAAGAAGTAAATACCCCAAAAACATTTAAAGACTTTATAAATGTGCAATTTAGTATTTATAAAGGAAATAACTTTTGGGTTCCACCTATAAAAAAAGACGAAATAAAAGCCTTAAAAAGTGAATTTAATCCTGCTTTCAGGTTTTGTAAAGCAAAATTTTGGGTAGCTTATAAGAATAGCCAATGTGTTGGCAGAATTGGAGCAATTATCAACAACAAATACAACGAAAAAACTGGAGAAAAAACAGGGAGGTTTTCAAGATCTGAATTTATAGATGACATTGAAGTTTCTAGAAAATTATTTGAAACAGCCGAAAAATGGATTAAAGCACAAGAAATGACCGAAGTTGAAGGTCCTTTAGGGTTTACCAATTTAGATCACCAAGGAATGTTGGTAGAAGGTTACGACCATTTGCCATCAGCCGCTTCAGAATATCATTTACCTTACTATAAAGAACACCTCGTAAAATTAGGTTACGATAAAAAAATTGATTGGGTTGAGTTTCGTTTGTTCTTAGAAGGTATGCCCGAAAAAGCCAAAAGAGGAGCCGAAATTGTAAAAAAAAGAAGCGAATTAACAGTAAAAAGCTTTACAAAAACCGCAGAACTACAACCTTATGCAACCCAATTATTCGAAATTTTAAACGAAGCATTTAAAGATTTACACAGTGTTGTTCCGTTAGATAAAGAAATGATTAACTACTATGTAAAAAGGTATTTAATGCTGTTAAATCCTGAATTTGTTAAACTGGTAGCTGATAAGGAAGGTAATTTAATTGCCTTTATAATTGGGCTACCATCACTATCCGAAAGTTTACAAAAAGCCAACGGTAGCCTTTTTCCTTTTGGGTGGTACCACGTTAATAAGGCATTAAAACACCCTAAAGTTATCGACTTAATGCTAACAGGAATTTTACCAAAATATCAAGCCAAAGGTGTAACAGCTATATTGTTTTATGAATTGCATAAAGTAATGGAAAAATATGGCGTAACCGAAATGGAAACCACAGGCATCTTTGAAAGCAATCAAAAAGTAATACAAAACTGGAAAAATTATAAAAATATTCAGCATAAAAGAAAAAGGTGCTGGAAAAAATCACTTTAATAAAAAATATATTTATGAAAATAGTTCAACTAACATTATTATTTGCTTTAACCATTAATTTAGCAAACGCTCAAAACGATACCATTAAAAACAAAGAAGATGGTCATTACTATTTTACAACAATTAAAGATATTGAAGCCTTAGGGGTTCAAAGTCAAGGCAGAACAGGTACCTGCTGGAGTTTTTCCTCTTTATCGTTTATAGAGTCTGAAGCAATAAGAAATGGGGCAAAAGATGTTCCTGCATTATCTGAAATGTTTATCGTTAGATATGCTTATCTAGAAAAAGCCATTAAGTATGTTAGAATGCACGGTCATTCAAACTTTAATGCAGGAGGAGCTTTTCACGATATTCCTTACGTAATTAAAAAGTATGGAATTGTTCCTCAATCTGTTTACACTGGGCTAAAAAATGGCGAAGAAAAATATAACCATGCAGAGTTAAATAGCGTTTTAAAGAGTATGGTAAATACAATTATCAAAAACCCTCAAAGAAAATTAACCCCCTATTGGCAAGATGCAATTAGTGGTGTTTTAGATGCTTATTTAGGCAAAGTTCCTGAAGAATTTGAATATAAAGGAAAGAAATACACCCCTAAAAGTTATGCTAAAAGCTTAGGCCTAAATATGGATGATTATATCGAGTTAACCTCTTTTACTCATCATCCTTTTTACAAACCTTTTGTTTTAGAAGTAGAAGATAATTGGAAATCTGGAGAAACCTACAATGTTAAAATAAATGAAATGATAGAAATTATGGAATACGCTGTAACTCACGGATATTCAGTTGCTTGGGGAAGTGATGTTTCTGAAAAAGGATTTTCGTTTAAAAATGGATTAGCCATTGTTCCTGAAGATGAAGCTACAATTGAGGTAAAAGGAAAAGACAATAAAAATTACAGTGATGCTGGTGCAGATAAAATAAGTGATGCTTTTGATGTACCCGTTAAAGAAAAAGTGATTACACAAGAAATGAGACAAAAAGCCTTTGATAATTATCAAACAACAGATGATCATGGAATGCATATTGTTGGGCTAGTAAAAGACCAAAAAGGAACAAAATATTTTATCGTAAAGAATTCATGGGGAACAACCAATGATGCTGATGGCTACTTTTATGCTTCTGAAGCTTATGTTCAATATAAAACAACCGATTTTATGGTTCATAAAAATGGATTACCCCCTGCTATTAGAAAAAAACTAGGGATAAAGTAAGCCTTATATCCATTCTTCATAGCACTTTGTCGCTTAGACAACTTTACAGTATTTAATAAATTCTAAACTTTGTTAAATAAGCAACTTTGTTATGAAAAACTTTATCCTATTACTTGTATCTATAAGTTTCCTTTATTCTTGCTCAGAGAAATTGCCTAAAAATATTACCAATGCTATTGGTATGGAGTTTATTTTAGTAAAAGAAGGCAACTTTAACATGGGCGATGAATTTAAAGATGGCTTTAAAGAAGAACAACCTGTTCACCAAGTTTATTTATCCAATTATTATATCGGGAAATATGAAGTAACTCAACAAGAATGGAAAAAGATAGATAAATATAATCCAAGTAAATATAAAAATGACAGTTTGCCTGTTGAAAGAGTTAGTTGGGAAACAGTAAACGAATTTATTGAAAAATTAAATCAACAAGATAAAAAATACCGATATCGTTTACCAACCGAAGCGGAATGGGAAAAAGCAGCAAAAGGAGGAAACAAAGGTTTAAAAACAAAATATGCAGGTAGCAACAATTTATTTAAAGTTGGTTTCTTTATTGAAGATTCTCCTATGTCTCCTTCTGCTGTTGGTAAATTAGCTCCAAATGAATTAGAAATTTACGATATGAGTGGAAACGTTAGTGAATGGTGTGCCGATTGGTACTCAGCAAAATATTATGCTTATAGTCCAACAAAAAACCCAAAAGGTTCAAACAAAAAAGGAGGCAAAGTAATTCGTGGAGGCAGTTGGTACGGAATAAATTCCGATGCAAGAGTTACCGACAGAGATTATGAAGGCATAGATTTTGCCAACGATATTTTAGGTTTTAGACTAGTGTTAGAAATAAGATAGTAATATTGCTACAAATTCCCTCTTTTTTCTTGTTCAATTGATTCGAAAGAAATTTAAAATTATACAACACCTTTAGCTTCCATTTGTTGAATAATTTCAAAAAACAAAGTTGATTTATATCGATTATTTTGATGTTAAATTATCGGTTACAGGTTTATTACTAACCCGACAGCAATTAATTGGAATTTAAATTGATAAAAATCAGCGTATTGAAATATTAAGTCTTGCAGTTTATTTCCTTCTAGTTAATAAATCAACAAGTTTTAGCTACATTTGAAATGTAATTTTTCTCAAAAAGATGAAAAAGGGTTCTTATCTTTTTTGAGAGAACTGAAAAAATTAATTTTTAGAACCCTCCTTAATGAATAAATACCAACATATATTTTTCGATCTAGACAGAACACTTTGGGATTTTGATGAAAATTCTAAAAAGGTATTGAGTGATTTATTCTTTCATTATAAGCTTAATCTACTAATTGATACAGTTCAGGAATTTATCAATAAATACCAAGAAATTAATGAGTTACTTTGGCAAGATTATAGAGATAATAAAATAGTAAAAGAAGAACTCCGTTTAAAAAGATTTGAGAGCACTTTAAAGTATTTTTCTATTAACGATAAGCAATTAGCTAGCGATATAGGAGAGTATTATATTTTTGAATCACCAAGGCAAACGGCATTACTTCCTTACACCAAAGAAGTACTTACTTATTTACATACCAAATACCAACTTCATATTATTAGTAATGGTTTTGAGGAGGTTCAATTTATAAAACTGAAAGAAGCAGGTATTTTAAAATATTTTACCCATGTAGTTTTATCTGAAAAAGTAGGGGTAAAGAAGCCACATCCTTTAATATTTAAACGAGCCTTACAAATAACAAAAGCGGCAACATATAATTCGTTAATGATTGGTGATGACTGGTATGCTGATATTTATGGAGCACAAAGAGTAAATATAGCTGCTGTTTATTTTAATCCCAAAAAAATAGCACATAACAATAAAGTTGATAAAGAAATAAGCTGCTTAAAGGAATTGATGAAATTTTTATGATTTAAATTCGGCAATAGTTGTGATACCTCCTTTAACTTTATCGTTTAATTTTACATTTAATTTTACATCAAGTGGAAGTAATAAATCTACCCGAGAACCAAATTTAATAAAACCACATTCGTTGGTTTGCTTAACTTTCGTATTTTCTTTGCCAAAAAATACAATTCTTCGTGCCATTGCTCCAGCAATTTGTCTAAATAAAACAGTACGCTTTTTATCATCTTCAACAACTATTGTAGTTCGTTCGTTTTCTGTTGATGATTTTGGGTGCCAAGCAACCAAGTATAATCCAGGGTGATATTTAAAGTATTTTAAGTTTCCACTGATGGGGTACCTGTTTAAATGAACATTTAATGGCGACATAAAAACAGAAACTTGCAATCTTTTTTCGTTAAAATACTCTGTTTCTTCTACCTCTTCTATCACCACCACTTTTCCATCGGCAGGAGAAATTATGGTGTTTTCTTTAGCAATAAAATTTCTTGTAGGACTCCTGAAAAATTGTAAAATAACAACTATCAAAAATATTGAAACAGCATAAGCAATTAACTTAATTAAGATAAAATCATTAAAAAAGAAATAAACCAATGAGTTTAGCACAATACTAAAAACTAACACTATTATTAAAGAAGGATAACCTTGTCGGTGAAATTTCATATAAAATATTTAGGGATAAAGTTAATAAAAGCTAACTTATAATTTGCAAATAAAAATAGACAAAAGGAGCGGAAATTAATAAACCATCAAAACGGTCTAAAATACCACCATGACCAGGCAGTAAATTACCAGAATCTTTAATGTTAACACTTCTTTTGTGCATAGATTCTACTAAATCGCCCAAACCTCCAAAAATTACAATAATTACACTTATAATTAGCCAGTTTGTTAAGTTTAAATGATGGTAAAATAAAGCAATGATGTATCCCGAAACTAAGGTCAATAAGCCACCGCCAATACTCCCTTCCCATGTTTTTTTTGGAGATATTCTTTCAAAAAGTTTATGTTTCCCAAGAAATCTTCCTGCCAAATATGCTCCTGTATCGTTAGTCCAAAGCATAATAAAAAATCCTATAATTATTTGATAATTAAATGTTTGCTGAAAACTAGTGCCTTTATAAAAACCTAAATGGTACAGCATTAAAAATGGTAAGGAAACATATAAACCGCCTAAAAGTGTGTAAGCAATATTAAGAAATGGATTTTCTTTTTTGCGATATAATTCTAATAGAAAACTAATAAAAATTAGTGGCACAATAATAAATAGGTATTTTATTGGTAAAATATCCTGAATAATTAGGGCTGAAATTAAAAAGGTAAAAGCTCCAATTAATATTCCCCATAATTTTAAAGGACTAATTAATTTGTTTTTTCTTACAGAAGTAATTAACTCATTTATGCCTATTACAATAATTAATGTAAAGAGTGAAAGCGTGGTGTATTGACCAAGGTAAATACAGCCTATTAAGGTTGCTACAAATAAAAATCCTGTTATTGCACGGGTTAACATGGTTATAACTTATTTTTAGAAATTACAAATTTTGCTTTAACAACATTGGATTTATTTACATATAACTCAATTTCAGCATTGCTTAAATGTACATGCATCGAATCCATTTTATTAATAATAACGGCTTTAATATCTTCATTTTCTAAAACAGACCTAACAATTTCAATGCTATTTAAGTTACGGTTTGTATATATTAAAATCCAATTAGGCATTTAAGTTTTATCAATGGGTTTATTTGTGTTTTTTGGTTTGCCTTCTGAAGAAGCTGTAATAGGTTCATCTTTTATTTTCGGTTTTTTTTCTTTTTTAGAGCTTTTCTTTTCTTCTTTTAGTTCTTCTTCAAACTTACTTTTTCCAAAAATAGCTTCTAAATCATCTCTAAAAATCACTTCTTTTTCTAATAATTTTTCAGCAAGCAAAGTAAGTTTATCTTTATTTGCACTGAGTATTTTAAGGGTTCTTTTGTAGGCCGTTTCTATTAATTTACTTACTTCTTCATCAATTAATTCGGCAGTTTTTTCGCTGTATGGTTTTGAAAAAGAGTAATCATTCTGACCAGAAGAATCATAGTAACTGATGTTACCTAATTTATCACTTAAACCGTAAATACTTATCATGGCATAAGCTTGTTTGGTTACTTTTTCGAGGTCGCTTAATGCACCTGTCGAAATTTTACCAAACATTATTTCTTCAGCAGCTCTACCGCCTAGGGCAGCACACATTTCATCTTTAAGTTGTTCTGTTGTAGTTATTTGCCGTTCTTCTGGTAAGTACCAAGCTGCACCTAAGGAACGACCACGCGGAATAATGGTTACTTTTACTAAGGGATTGGCGTATTTTACTAACCAACTTACAGAGGCATGACCAGCTTCGTGGTAAGCAATAGATTTCCGTTCGTGGTCAGAAATAATCTTATTTTTTTTCTCTAATCCGCCAATAATTCTGTCAATGGCATCATGGAAATCTTGTTTACCAACTTTCTTACTGTTATTTCTTGCGGCAATTAAGGCTGCTTCATTACAAATATTTGCAATATCTGCACCAGAAAAACCTGGTGTTTGTTTGGCAAGAAATATTCTATCAACAGTGTTGTCAATTTTTAGTGGTTTTAGATGCACCTTAAAAATGTCTTCCCTTTCGTGTAATTCGGGTAAATCAACATGTATTTGTCTATCGAAACGACCCGGACGGATTAGGGCTCTATCCAAAACATCAGCTCTGTTGGTTGCTGCCAAAACAATAACGCCTGTGTTTGTCCCAAAGCCATCCATTTCAGTTAAAAGTTGGTTTAAGGTATTTTCTCTTTCATCATTTGCTCCTTGTGCCATTCCTTTTCCTCTTGACCGACCAATAGCATCAATCTCATCGATAAAAATAATGGAAGGTGCTTTATCTTGTGCTTGTTTAAATAAGTCTCTTACGCGAGAAGCACCAACACCAACAAACATTTCGACAAAATCTGAGCCAGAGAGCGAGAAAAAAGGAACTTTTGCTTCTCCAGCAACAGCCCTTGCTAATAATGTTTTTCCTGTTCCCGGAGGGCCAACAAGTAGTGCTCCTCTAGGTATTTTTGCTCCTAAATCGGTATATTTTTGTGGTTTCTTTAAGAAATCAACAATTTCTTGCACTTCTTCTTTTGCTCCTTCAAGTCCAGCAACATCTTCAAAAGTGGTTTTACTCCCTTTTTCTTTGTCAAAAATTTGGGCTTTAGATTTTCCTATGTTAAAAATTTGCCCACCTGGTCCACCAGCACCTCCTGACATTTTTTTCATTAAAAACATCCATATTCCAACAATTATTAATATTGGTAAGATAAAACTTATGATACCTCCTAAATAATCTTCTTCTGTAGTTGTTTTATATTTTAGGTGGTATTTTTTTGATAATCTTCTTAAATCGTTGTCGAAATTATCGAGAGAATTAAACTCAAAACTATAGCTTGGAAATTTTTGAGGAATATTAGAAAAAATGCTGGGCTTTTTTGCGTTAGATTTATAAGGTTCTTTCTGTAGTGCCTCTTTAGTTAAGATAACTCTAGCAATATTTTTGTTTTTTACAACAATAACTTCATCAACATCTCCTTTTTGAACCATTTCTTCAAATTCAGAGACAGTAATTTGTTTAGGCTCTTTATTTAAGAATAAGGTTGAAATAATAAAAAATGTGCCTAATATAGCAAATATCCAATAAAAATTAAAAGGCTTCTTTGAGCTGTTTTTCGGTGAAAATTTATTTTTTTTATCCATTTATTTTTTTAATCTGATTTAATTTTAGTGATTTTAGCATCTCCCCACAAGCCTTCTAAATTGTAAAAACTTCTGCTTTCTGCTATAAAAATATGTACTACAACATTTACATAATCTATAAGTATCCATTCAGAGTTTCTAAAACCTTCAGCGTGCCAAGGTTTTTCGTTTAAAGTGTTTTTAATTTCTTTTTCTACAGAACCAGCTAATGCACTTATGTGTGTGTTAGATGTGCCTGTACATATTATAAAATAATCGCAAACTGCATTTTCAAATTTTCGTAAATCTATGGCAACAATGTTTTCTCCTTTAATTTCCTGCAAGCCTTTGATGGCAAGTTTTAAAATTTTTTCTGATTTTACAACGGTTTTTGTTTTATTCATTCAATTTTTATAATTATAAGCTTGCAAAGTAACGAATTATGCTCGACCTAAATTACTTTATAAGCAAGATTTATGACGATAAATTTAAAAAAATATATTATTAAACCGGTATTACACAAAAAAGTACTTCATTTGTTTAATTTTTTTATCAAATTTGTCCATTATTATGGTAGTGGACAAAAATCTATGTATAGGCAATCAGATAGTAAATTTAGAGGAAATAGATTCTACAAATTTGTATGCCAAAAGATTATTATGTGAAGGTAATAATGTTATTGAAGGGCTTTGTATTGTAGCTAAAAATCAAAAAAAGGGTAGGGGGCAACAAGGAAATATTTGGTTGAGTGAATCGGATAAAAATTTAACTTTTTCTCTTGTATTAAGACCAAAA
The DNA here is from genome assembly GCA_964625955.1 of uncultured Vicingus sp. Lineage (GTDB taxonomy): Bacteria > Bacteroidota > Bacteroidia > Flavobacteriales_E > Vicingaceae. The sequence goes on from CAZVEW010000009.1 coordinate 14,359, forward strand.
ATTGTCGTAAAAGAGCAGTTTATGTTGTCGAAAATAATTAGTTTGGCTATTGTAGATTTTTTAACTGATTTAACTATCAAAAATGTGAAGATAAAATGGCCTAATGATATTTATGTAAATGATTTTAAAATAGCTGGTATTTTAATGGAGAACTTACTGAAAGGGCAAAAAATTGAACATACAATTGTTGGCATAGGCTTAAACGTAAATCAGGTAAAGTTTGCTAAAGAATTGCTTAATCCAATAGCATTAAAAATGATAATGGGTAAAACATTTAATTTAGATGAGTTGTTGATTAAAATTTTGTTTTTTATTGAAAGAAGGTATTTAATGCTGAAAAATTTACAATATTCGGCAATTGATAAAGCTTACATCAATTGTTTGTATAGGTTAAATGAACTACATTCGTTTAACATTAAAGGTAAAATGGTAATGGCAAAAATTGTGGGAATCACTAAAATTGGAAAACTTAAACTCAACATCAATAATTTAATTAACGATTTTGATTTAAAAGAAGTTAAGTTTATTTTTTAGCTTAATCTAGATCCTTTAAGCCATCTAAATCCATAGATTTTGCAATAGTTTTAAGTAAATCGGTATTTTCTTGATTACTTCCTTCAATGGTGAGTAAAAATCTATTTCCAATACCCAAAAATAAGGACGTTTGCTTAGATTTCTTTTTAATGGTTTCCCAACCACTAGTGTTATCATCTAATTTTATACTTTGGGCAAGTTCTTCTGGAGTATCAATTTTTAAACCAGTTGCCCACATTGCGGTTGACATAGAATACATTGACATTGCTGCATTGTAATCTAACAAAGTAATATGTATGCTACTGTTATCGCTTTTAAATTTTACTTCGGCTGATGAATAGGACATTCCAGAAACTTCAATTGAGCTTCCTGTTGGCTCGCCATTCAATTCATAGCCATCAATTGAGGTGGGCAAGTATTTTATTAACTCTTTATAATTAAGTGCTTTGGCATTCTTTTTATTTTTCATGTTTTTTCCCATATCTTTAGCCTGTTTTTCCATGTTCTCACTCATTTTCATTAATGCACCAAAAGGATTTTTATTAATGTCAATATTATCTTCTTCTTCATTACTACTGCCACCACAGGCAGATAAAATTGTGATTGATAATAATAAAATAAGGTAGGTTAATTTTTTCATCTTGTTTTGTTTTAACGATTAGCGTAAAAGTAATAAAATATTGTTAACCAGCAAGTTTAAACATATTTTTCTTGAAGCTTTTTAACCACACCGCTAAAAAAGCTAGTTAAAGGTTTTTCTACCATCATTTTCATAAAAGGATTGATATCTCCATCAAAAATTAAGTAGGCTTCTGTTGTTTTATCGCTCAACTCATTTAAATAAATATTTAATGTAAATTTAAAAGGTACTTTTCCGTACGAATCTAAATAAATTAGGGTGTTTGGGGTAGAGGCAACTCTTTTTAGCCCAATGCTTGCCATTTTTTTTATTTTAAATGAACAGGTTTCGTTGGTGGCTTCCCAATTTTCTATTTTTGATTTGGGAAACAATTCTTTAAAATTATTCATATCTAACAGAAAAGTAAATATTTCTTTATCGTTAGCGTTTATTAACGTTTTAGGGGTTTCAATTTTCATGTTGTTGTAAAAAAGTATTTTGGATAATTATATTTAACGTTGTTTATTTGGTGTCCATGTTGATGGATTTTTTTTCCATTCGGTTAATGATGCGGCATCTTTTTCGGAAATATAATCTGATTTAATGGCAAATTTAATCACGCTTTCGTAATTACTTAACGTAATTAATGGACATTTATTTTTTTTAAAATTTTGTGCGGCAATATCAAAATCATAGGTAAAAACAGCCACCATACCAATTACATTGCAGTTGTTTTCTCTGAGTACGTTTACGGCTTTTAAACTACTTCCGCCTGTAGAAATTAAATCCTCAATAACAACAACATTTTCGCTGTTATTTACCTCTCCTTCAATTAAATTTTGTAATCCGTGGTCTTTGGCAGACGCACGCACATAAGCAAAAGGCAAGCCCATGGCTTCGGCTACCAAAGCACCCAAAGCAATTCCTCCTGTGGCAACACCAACAATAACATCTACATTTGGAAAATTTTCTGAAATGGCATCTACAAATTGTTGTCTAATGTAGGTTCTAACGGGTGGATAGGAAAGTGTTTTACGATTATCGCAATAAATTGGTGATTTCCAACCAGAAGCCCATGTAAAAGGATTTGTAGGATTCAATTTAATAGCTTTAATTTGTAGTAGGGATTCAGCTACTTTATATGCAGATTCTTTGTTAAATATCATTTTGCAAATGTATAAAGTTTTTATCAACGATAAGGTTATTTATTTCACTAATAATAAAAAATTATTCACTTTGGTTAATTCGTGTTTAAGGTTAAGTTTTTACATGGAAAGTTTAACGCCATTAATTTACGATTTAATTAAAATGGATAACAAACTAAAGGCTGTTATTATTGAGGTTGAAGATGTGGAACAGGCATTTTTACAGTTTAAAAAGTATTTTAAATTAATTAAAGCTGCTGGTGGTTTAGTGAAAAATAAAGCAGATAAAAAACTATTTATTTATCGTCTAGGAAAGTGGGATTTACCCAAAGGAAAAATGGAACAAGGCGAAAGTATAGAAGAAACTGCCATTAGAGAAGTAGAAGAAGAGTGTGGTATTGATAATTTAAAAATTATAAAAGCACTAGCAAATACTTACCATATATATGAGTTAAATGGTAAAATTATTTTAAAAGAAACTTTTTGGTTTGATATGATTTCGAGTTTTGACGGAAATTTAGTTCCTCAATTAAAAGAAAATATTACAAAAGCCGAGTGGTTAACAAATGATGAGATTACAGATAAGGTTTTACAAAATACTTATAATTCTATTCAATCGATATTGTGTTAGTGCTTGTTAATTAAATTATACAATTCTCTGTCAATATCATCTTCGGTAGCTCTTTCAGCATTGCCTCCAGGTCGGGCAGCAGGTGCTTGTAATATTTTTTGATGGTTATCAATTAAAATGTAGGTAGGAAATGTTCTTACATTGTAGGCTTCTTTTAACTGCGTACCGTTACTAATGTGCAAAAACTCCCAATTATAAGTGGGGTTCTTTTTTAAGAAATCGGTCATTTTACTAAAATCATTATCGGCACAAATGCTAATAAAAACAACTGCTCCTTGGTATTTTTTGTATAGTACGTTCATTATTTCCATTTCTTTTAAGCTAGGAATACTCCAGCTTGTCCAAAAGTTGATGTAAACATATTTTCCTTTAAAATCAGCTAAAGAAACCATTTTTCCATTTTTATCTTTTAGGGTAAAAGGAGGTGCTTTAACACCTACGGCTAGCTTCTTTTTGGTTATTTTTTTTATGATATTACTGGCAATTAATTGCTGATTTTTGTATTTTGATGTAGTTTTAATTTGGTTTAAAATATTAAGGATATTTTTTTGTTTAAAGAATTTATCTTTACTAATGGATAATAAGCCGTTTAAGATAAAAAGCCCTCTAAATTCATCATTATATAAAAAAGGATATTTACTAAGAGCTTTATTAAGTGCCTGTAAACTAGCTTGTTCATTAATTGCTTTTGTAATGTTTAATCCTTTTACGTGTAAGGTTAATCGTTTAAATTCGCCTTTAAAAAAATGTTTAAAAAGGGTATTATATTCGGTGTTGTAATATAAAACGGGTTTTTTATCTAAATACTCAAGGTAGATGTCTGCTTTGGTTTCTCCTTTTCTTCTTTTGGCTTTGTAAGTTAGATAACTCACGTCCATATCATTATATATATCTCCAATAGTATATAATATATAGTTGTTTACAAAGGTAGAGTTGTAGGGTTTAAAATAAGTTAACATACTATCTTTAAACACTTTAATAGCAGGGTTAACACTCTTGTCTCGTTTCATAAAATCATTGTAGTTATCTTCTACAAACTTATCGTATTGCTGGTTAAATTTCATTACTAATTGATTGAGTTCTGAAGGTGCAGGAAAATTAAATTTTAAGGAAAGAATTTTATCGTAAATTTTATGTTTGTTTACCGCTTTATCGTAGCTTAAGTTTATATTATAAACCGCACCGGGGGTTACGAAAAACCAAGTGGTTTTATCTTCAATTTTTAGTTCAATTTTTTCAATGTGTTGTGTTTTCATCGAAAAACTAAAACTACCGTCTTTTTTTATGGTGGTAAAACCTAATTTAATTTTTGTGTTGGTGATGTAATCGCTGTAGCCATATAGTTCTAATTCTTTACCAATAAATTGTTTAGCATGTCCTTTAATTACAGCATTTCCAGCAAAACTGGTAAGTGAAATAAAGATAAATACAATGGTAAGTAGTTTATTTTTCAAAGTCATTTTTTATTGGTGAAGGAACAAATTTTGAAGCATTTCCTTTATTCATTATAATATCACGCACAATGGTAGAATTTATTGCCGAAAGTGATGGTGAAGTTTGTAAAAAAATAGTTTCGATGGTTTTATCCATTTCAAAATTCATTTGAGCAATGGTGCTTTCATAATTGTAATCAGCCATATTTCTAAGTCCTCTAATAAGGTAATTTGCACCTATTTTTTTACAATAATTAATGGTTAATCCATGATAACTTTGTACTGTTATTTTTGGGTTATTTTTAAAGGTAGTTTTTATCCAATTTATTCTTTGTTCGATTGAAAAAAGATACTTTTTTGCCGAATTTTCGCCAATCCCAATCACAATTTTATCGAATAAAGGCAAAGCTCTTTCAATAATAGCTTGATGCCCTTTTGTAATTGGGTCGAACGAACCGGGAAATAATGCAATTTTCATAATTACTTTTTTAAAGTTCAAAATTAAAAATTTAATTATTGTTTAATGTAAAACCTATAAATTAAACGAGCTTTAAAAATTAATCCATCTTTAAAAGCTGGGTTTAACACTGTTCTGTGGTCACCAAAATTTACGCCATACACATTTACAGCCACTTTTTCATCATTATTAAAGCTTTCAAAGCTTCGCCACATAGAATAACCCACTTTGGTTTGAATTAAAAAACTTTTTTTTAAATTAAATTGAAGGTAACCATAAATTTCGTTGGTAGATTTGGTTAAGTAAGCATTGTTTTCAGCAAGGTTATAAGAGCGTGTAATTGCGGTAAAATTGGTGCCAATATTTACCCAATCAGCCAATTTATAATTCATATCTGCCCAAATGGGTAAAATAAAGTTGGCTTCAAATTTATTGTTCGCACTTTTGTAATACAATCCAATAATTGGAGACAATATAGGCCCAAACAAATCATTGTTATAGTATAATCCTACATGATATTTAAAATTCTTTTTCTTTGTGTATTTCAATAAAATTAATGCACCGAGTTGAAAATCTCGTTTACCAATTTTTTTTAAGTCGGACGAAATTTTTGGCAACAACATGTATGTTCCCGACCATTTTTCGGAGTGTTTTTTATTAAAGCCAACTTTTAAATTAATTGTAGCAACACTGGTTACTTTTGCCAAAGGATAAAGTTTTGTTTGAATTTTTTCTAGGTAAAAACCTGTTAAAATTACATTGTTATCGTTTAGTTTTATGGGCAAGGTAATATCTGCACCAAATTCTTTAATATTTGTGCTGCCACTTAAAGAATCGTAATTGTTTTGAGGGGTATTAAGGTAATGAAACCTTGCTAAATCGACATAATTTTGAGCATGGTAATCGTTAAATAAAAACAAAAGAATAGACAGAAGAATTAATTTTTTCATATTAAAATCCGATAATTAAGCTTTGTTAAGTGCAAAAACAGTTATTTCTGGCAATATACCAATTCTGCCCGGATAACCAATAAATCCTAAACCTCTATTAACGTAAATTTGTTGTTTGTTTTTTTGATATAAGCCAGCCCAATATTTATATAAATATTTTGCAGGGCTCCATTTAAAATTAGGTATTTCAATGCCAAACTGCATGCCGTGGGTGTGTCCCGAAAAAGTAGCTGCGATATCAGGGTGGAGAGGTAAAACTTTTGCTTCCCAATGAGATGGGTCGTGGCTTAATAATAATTTCACATCACTTTTTAGTGTTCCCTTTTTTGCGGCAAAAACATCTCCAAATTTTTGAAAACGGGATAAAGAACCCCAATTTTCTACGCCTAAAATTGCCAATCGTTCGTTGTTTTTTGTTAAGATATAATTTTCGTTAAGTAGTAATTTCCAGCCTAATTTTTGGTAAATGCTTTTCATTAATTCGTAGTTGTGTTTTTTACCTTTAACATCATCTTTTTGATAAAAATAACTACCATAATCGTGGTTGCCCAAGATAGAAAAAACACCCAAAGGTGCGTTAATTTGTTTTAAAGTATCAATAAAAGGGAGGGCTTCTTCGGCAATATCATTAACCAAATCTCCTGTAAAAAATATAAGGTCAGCATTTTGCTCGTTAATTATTTTAACTACCTGTTTTATAGGTTCGTTGGTTAAAAAACTACCAATATGAAGGTCGGATATTTGAATAATTTTAAGTTCATTAAAGGAGTTTGGTAAATTAGGAATATTAAGTTTTTGTTTTCTTACCGTAAAATCGAAAGCCGATTTAAAAACACCGTACATTAATGTAACAAAGGGAATGGCAGCAGCCACAATAGCCGATTTTTTTAAAAACTCTTTTCGTGTTATGTTTTTTGAAGAAGGTGTGGGCTTAAAAGCTTTTTGTTTAAAAAATAAGATAACAGATTTTAAATCGTGCAGCAATATAAATAAACAACCAATTATTTTAGAAAAAGTAATTATTAATATGATGCCAAAAAAATAGGTTCGGTAAAGTGTTGGAACCATTGTTTTATGAAGGTAATAATTTGCCACAAAAAACATAAATATAATGGTGAAAGCTGTAAAACTCCAATAAGTAATTTTGGTAATTTTTTTAGCTGTTGGCTGCCATAATTTTACAAAACTTTTTATTGACCTGTAAAAATACCAATCTACAAATAGTATTAGAAAAACTATAATAAATATGAATTTTAAGTACATTTAATTTAGCTGATGATTATTTTGATTAAAAAAGGCGACAAAAAACAAGGCATTAAATAGGGCATAAAATACGATGCCTGCTTCTCGTTCAATAATGGCTTCGGTTAAAAAATTAAATAAAATAAGTAATAAAAATGAAGCATAAATAAAGTAATTATTTTTTAACGATAAATATATTGGAATAGCAAATGTTAGCAACAATAAAATACCTCCAATTAAGCCAAGAGCTACGGTGGTTTGTAAAAATTGGTTATGAGCATTTAATCTTTCGTTGGCAATGGTTTGTAAGTCTTCAGCCAAGTATTCTTTTATTAAAGCATCTTTTGCATCGCCAGTTCCATACCCTAAAATAGGCTGTTTTTTTATAATTTTTATGGCAGCCTTCCATACTTTAATTCTGGTTGCTGTGGTTGAATGTAGGTGTAATTTTTTATTGGTAATAACGGTAAACATTTCGTTAATTCTACTTTGTATAGGAGGGATTTTAATATAAATTAATCCAAAAATTAAGCAAAGTGTTCCAATAGTAACTCCGCCTATCATATAAAATTTGTATTTAATAATCCAATAAATAATACTGGTAAAATGTATAAAAATCATGGTAATTATTCCTGTTTTAGAGGAGAATAAAAAAATCATCACACTAAAAATAAATAGAAGAAATACAAATTTTAATTTGTTTGCAGAAGTAGTTGCTGTTTTGGTAAAAAAATAATAGTAAATAATAATTAAAGAAAAACACATAAACATAGCAGAGTAGCTGGGGTGGGTATATAAAACAATATTTCCATAAAAAAAGTGAGATATATCTAATGTAAAAAAATATTCGGTTAACGCATACATTAACTCGATGATGGCAGCAACCAAGCAACCATCTATAAAGGAATTTAAAATGTTATTGAGCTTATTTTTATAATCGATTTTTGAGCAATAAAAAGCAACAGGAAAAATTATTAACGAAAGTTTAGATTCTATATCATGCCAACCAACTTTTAAATTTGTGGTATATAGCAAGCTAACCAAATAGGCAATAAATAGAAGGGTAAAATAGAAAATGTTTTTTTTATTTTTAGCTTTAAAATCGCTATTAATTAAGCTAGTAATAAGAAACAAGCCAATTAAAGGTGCAGCAAATTTCCGTTCTAACGGAATTACAAAAACTAACATTAACAAGGTGTAGTAATTTGCTTTGTATTTAAGGGTATTAAAATTCACTTTACTTGTTTAAAAAGTTAAAAGTAATAATTCGTTAGGTGGTACAAGTTATTAATTGATAATTTTTAAAGTGTGATGGTTTCTTTTTAAAATAATTACTTTTATTTTTTACTAAGTGATAAAAATGGAAAAATTAATTAAGAAAATTAACGATTTAGAAAAAATTTCTAAAGAATTAGAACCCGCAGAAGAAAAAAGAGAGGAGTATTTAGCACTGATTAAGCATTTTTCTAATCAGTTTATTAATACAATAAACGATACAAATGCTTTTAATTTATCATTACAAGAAGCTAGTAATTTAAAAATTACGAAATCAAAAAAATCCATTACTCAACTATTAACCATTTTTAATAAAGAAGTAGTAAGTAAAGGTTTAAATCCAGCTTCTGGAGGGCATTTAGGATATATTCCGGGAGGTGGAATTTATGTTGCTGCTTTGGGCGATTTTTTAGCCGATATTACCAATGAATATGCAGGAATGTACTATGCCTCACCCGGAGCGGTAACCATTGAAAATGAATTACTAAATTGGCTGAAGGAAGTATTTTCGTATCCAAAAAATGCTGTCGGGAATTTAACATCAGGAGGCTCTATTGCTAATTTAATAGCATTAACTTCAGCACGAGATAAGCACAAAATAAAGGGTAGTTTAATAAATAAATCGGTAATTTATTTAAGTCCGCAAGTACACCATTGCATTAACAAAGCCCTAAGAATTATTGGGTTAGACGATATTATTGTTCGCTATCTTGCGTTAGATGAGTTTTCTCGTATAAAAACCGACTTGCTACAAGAACAAATACAAAAAGATCTTAAAGCAAATTTATACCCATTTATGGTAATAGCTTCGGCAGGAACTACCGATACAGGGGCAATAGATCCTTTACATAAAATTGGTGAAATTGCCAAACAACACAAAATGTGGTATCATATTGATGCTGCTTACGGTGGGTTTTTTATCTTGTCTAAAACAAAAAAACACCTTTTTAAAGGAGTAGAAATTTCAGATTCAATTGTAATTGACCCACACAAAGGCTTGTTTTTGCCTTACGGATTAGGTGCGGTTTTAATAAAAGATAAACAAGCTGTGTTTCAGTCGCATCATTATACAGCAAATTATATGCAAGATGCTATTGACGATGAGTTGCCTATTAATCCTGCGGATGTTTCGCCCGAATTAACAAAACATTTTAGAGGTTTAAGAATGTGGTTGCCGCTACAACTTTACGGAATTACACCATTTATTGCTTGCTTAAACGAAAAATTATTACTTACTACCTATTTTAGGAATAAATTAATTGAAATTGGATTTAAAGTCGGTCCTGAACCAGATTTATCGGTAAGTTATTTTTGGTATCCTTCTAAAAATGTTAGCCACAATGTGTTTAATGCCAAATTAATAGATTTTATTCATCGTGATGGAAGAATATTTTTGAGTTCTACAAAAATCAATGGTAAGTTTGTCATCAGAATAGCAATACTCTCTTTTAGAACTAAAAGAAAAACCATAGATAAAACACTTAAAATGATTGAGGATTGCTTGAAAAAGACTAAAAAATATTTTTAACAATGTCGATGTTTTCATACAATAGCAAGCATAAATTAATTATAGGGATATTAATTATGGCTTATGCTGCCTATCATTTTACGGGCAGTCGAACCACTAAAAGTTACTATAAAAGTGGCAAAACACTTCAGTCGGGTAATTTTAAAAATGGCAAAAATAATGGACATTGGGTGTGGTATTATCCAAACGGAAAAAAGAAAATGGAAGGTAATTTTGACATGGGCGAACGAGAAGGGAAATGGGAAACTTTTAGCGAAAATGGCGTAAAACTAACAGAAAGTTACTATAAAAAAGACAAATTAAATGGCACTTATTCCATTTGGGATAAATCAGGAAAATTTATAAAATCTATTACTTATAAAGATGATAAAATTACGGTAGATGATTAGCTACAAAGGCAATTCAAAACTTGTTTCCCATTTTTGTTTGCTAATTTGTTTCTCTAACTTTACTTTTAAAAAGGAGTGGTCTCCTTCTTTGTAAATATTTCTATCGACTACAGTACTTTTTTCGTTTTCTACTTCACTTTTCGATAATTCATCACCTAATCTTGGTAAAAAAGGATATTGAATAGTTATTTTTTCATCTTCTGTTAAAACTAATTTTGCAGCTTCTTCAAAAATAATTTCTTCAAATTTTTCGGCAATCATTTCGTCATTTACCTCATCTTTAGCTTTAGGGTTTAAGTTAGATGTCCACCTAAAAAAACTTTTGGTAGCATTTTTTTTTAAATTGGGTCTAATATATTCAGGAAAAGGACTACGAATATGGTTGTTGTCTTTAAACCAAAATTTTAAAGTTTCGTCAACTAATTCGCTACTTTCTAATGTTCCTTGTTCTAAATCTTTCATCATAAATTTTTACCAAAAGTACGAAGTTTTAGTAAAGCACTAAAATGATTAATGTCATAAAGTTACAATAATTCAAAACATGATGTAAATCATACAATAAACTGATATCAATCATTTAATTATGTGGAAATTAGCAATACTTTAGTCCAAAAATTAAGAACACTAACTAAAAATAAAAATAATGGCAAATAAAGATTTAATGACTTGGAATCCAGAAGATGAACAATTTTGGGAGTCGACAGGTAAGAAAGTAGCTAGCAGAAACTTATGGATATCTATTCCTAGTTTATTGGTAGGTTTTTCTGTATGGCTAATGTGGGGTATTATTACCGTACAAATGAAAAATTTAGGTTTTACTTTTGGTAAGTCGCCCGAAGAAGCAAAAGCATTATTGTTTATGCTTCCAGCAATTGCTGGTTTTACGGGGGCAACATTAAGAATACCAAGTACGTTTTTTATTCGCTTAGCTGGTGGTAGAAACACTATTTTCTTTACAACAGCTTTACTAATGATTCCTGCAACTGGTGCAGCAATAGGACTACAAGACCCCACCACTCCATTTACATTTTTTATGGTAATGGCGTTTTTATCTGGTTTTGGTGGAGGTAATTTTGCTTCTTCCATGAGTAATATCAGCTTCTTTTATCCTAAAAAACAACAAGGTTTAGCCTTGGGTTTAAATGCTGGTTTGGGCAACTTTGGGGTAACAACTATGCAAATTTTAATTCCACTTTGTATGACGTTTCCTTTATTAGGTAGTTTAAGTGGAGATGCTTTAACACTTGCTGCAGATAGTGGAACAATATTTAAAAGAGTGCTGGCTGGATCCGATACATGGCTTTCTAATGCAGGTTGGGTTTGGATGTTATGGCTAGTTCCTTTAGCGTTTGCTGGTTGGTTTGGTATGAATAATATACGTACAGAGAGTGTTTCACCAAATATCTCAAACCCCTTAACTTCTTTTGGTAGAATGGCTTGGTTGTTAATTATTGGCTTTGTAGCGGCAGCAGCAGGGTTATACTTTATTATTACATTTAAAGACCAAAATTGGGTTAAATGGATTGTACTTCCTGCAGTGATTGCATCTTGTGTATTCTTAATGAAACAACTTTCTCCAAGAGAAATTAAAGAAAACTTAAATAGGCAGTACAAAATATTTAATAATAAGCATACATGGATAATGACTATTATCTATACCATGACTTTTGGTTCTTTTATTGGATTTGCTAATGCCGTAGGTTTGTCCATTAAATTTATTTTTGGTATTTCTCATGTTGAAGTTGATGGTGTAATGACTCATACCATGGCAAATCCTGATGGACCTGTTACATTTATGTGGGTTTGGGTTGGTGCATTTGTTGGAGCTTTAATTAGACCCGTTGGTGGATGGATTGCAGATAAAGTTGGAGGAGCTATTGTAACACAAATAGTAGCAATTGTAATGGTAATAGCTTCTATAGGAGTTGGTTATTATATGCACTTAGGGTATCAATCATCTACACCACAAGATTATTTCATGATGTTCTTTGTGTTAATTGTAATATTATTTGCAGCTACAGGTATTGGTAATGGTTCTACATTTAGAACAATATCAATGGTTTTTAATGAAGAACAAAGAGGTCCGGTATTAGGCTGGACATCAGCAGTTGCTGCTTATGGAGCTTTTTTAATACCTAAAGTTATAGGAGAACAAATGAAAGCTACTACACCAGAGTATGCTTTGTATGGCTTTGCAGTATTTTATGCAATTTGTGCTCTATTAAATTGGTGGTTTTATTTAGGACCTAAAGCAGAATTTAAGAATCCATAAATAGTACTCGAATGTAATAGATATCTATTTACAAACTAAGAGATAAAAAGGGTTATGATTTTCATGACCCTTTTTTAGATAATAAAAGTAACTTTATGCCGAGTTAAGTAATTATAATTATGGAAAAAGAAGAAATCAAAGAATTGATAAAAAAACTTAAAACATATCCATTACAAGTGGACAAACTAAGTAATGGGAAACCTCAAAAGAAAGATATGGATGAGTTTAAATCTTATTACGAGAAGATGTATAAAAAATTGATAGAATATATACAATTCACAAAAAATAAAGTATTATCAGAAAAAGCAAAAGAACTCCCAATATTAAAGCAACTTTTCTCAACATTTAATACTTATATGGCTATACTAATCTTAATAATGATTACTCCACTTGCTTTAATCGTATATTTATACACTCTTTCAGAACTTGATAATTTAATTTATACCATTATAGGAGTAGATATTATAATTGTATTTTTCTTGGTAAGAAAAATACAAAAAGAATCAACTACTGTAATTACTAGATTGTCTAAAGCAAAACCTATTGTTAAAGTTATTACCAAGATGATTGAATCTAGTTAATCTGGGAATAACTCGTGGCAAACGTATTTAAATTTTTAAAGAAACCCAATAAACTATTTTTTTACTTAAAATCATATATTTATCTGATTATCAGATAAATATATAAATCACATTCTAAGAATGAAAATATTAACAAAATGAAAATGAGATAGTTGTCAACTTTTCTGTTATTGATAAGTTATTACTATTTTAAGTACGTTTGCCCTAAAGAATAACTAAAAATCACTATTTTTATAAATAAATTTATATATTTATACTGATTTGATTTTATACTATACTATTAAGTTAATTGTAGTATTACAAATTACAAAACAACAATAAATGAAACAAATTAGTTGTGCAGATTGTAAAACTAATCATTGCTTTATAAAATCTAATTGCAGAGAAAAATTGCTTGATGAAGTTAATGGTGTTAAACAATCATCATTTTATAAAAAAGATCAAATAATTGTTTTTGAAGGGAATCCTGTTCTAGGTCTATTTTTTATTCAATCGGGAAAAGTAAAAGTAACATCATCTGGTTTAAATGGAAGAAATCAAGTTGTACGATTAACAAAATCTGGCGATATAATAGGGCATAGAGGGTATGGCGGAGATGTTTATCCTATAAGTGCAATAGCAATAGATGATACCACTATATGCTTTATAGATAATGAATCAATCCATGAGGTATTTATGAATAATGCTCAACTAACTTTTGAGCTCATGATGTATTACTCTAAGGAACTTAGAAACTCAGAACAAAAAATAAAAAACCTGACACAAATGAATGTTAGGGAGAAAGTAGCCGAAGCATTAATTTATGCGATGCAATATTTTACACACGATAACGAAATTAGAATAGAATTAAAAAGACAAGATATAGCAGATTTAGTAGGAATAAATACAGAACAATTATCAAGAATAATCTCAGAATTTAAAAGAGAGGCAATTATATCGGTTGCAAAAAATGTAATAATTATTAAACGACCTAGCGAACTTGCGGCAATTATTAAACCATTTGATATTACTTTTTAACCCATACGCATTATTAAGTGATATTAATTTTGATTTTCTTTAAAGAGAGAAATAGAAAGGATTGATATCGATTATTTTGATGTTAAACTAGTGTTATTAATGTTTCATGGGGTATAATAATGATGAAAAACATTATTCTTAGGGTGCTTATTACATAAAATGTGCTAAACAGCCAATAAATAAGAATAAATTATGATTATAGTCATATTTTAAATTGTCAAAAAACATATTTATAGTTGATATATATCACCTAAACAATAAATCTTCACTTATACATTTGTGACATAAATCATAAAAAATATAAGTATGAAAGATTCAGCACCATCTTTAATTAATTTTAAAGATCAAAAAATAAAAGTTCTTCATTTAACTTGGATAGCTTTTTTCTTAACATTTGTGGTATGGTTTAATATGGCAGGTGTTTTATCAAAAATGATAGAACAATTCGATTGGCTATCAAAATCTAATGTTAAGGCATTATTGGTAACAAACGTTGCATTAACTATTCCTGCAAGGATAGTAGTGGGAGGGTTAATTGATAAATATGGGCCAAGAAGAATATTTGCAGGATTAATGGTTATCATGCTTGTTCCCGGTTTGTTTTTTGCTTTTGGTACTTCATTCACACAATTAGTTATCTCAAGATTATTTATGGGTGCTGTTGGTGCGGGTTTTGTAATTGGAATAAAAATGACAGCTAATTGGTTTCCACCAAAATATATAGGTAGAGCCGAAGGGTTTTATGCCGGTTGGGGAAATTTTGGTTCTGCTGCTGCTGCTGCCATGGTGCCTTTTATTGCTGTTAACTTATTAGGTGGAGATTGGAGATGGTCTTTAGCGATATCTAGTATTGTATGTGCTGTTTATGGTGCTTTATATTATTTTGTTGTAACTGATTACCCCGAAGGTTTTGAGCCAGCAGCAAAAGATAAAAAAGGAGGTCCAATGTTAGTATCAAGTAAATTTGATTTGTTTCAGTATGTGCTTTGGGAGTTACCTTTATATGGTGCTTTAGGCTTGGTTGTTTTTGTACTACACAAGCAAATGGTTTTAGGTGTTCCCATGTTAGGTTGGGCAACTGTAATAGGGCTTTGGGTAGCTTTGGGCGTATTTTATCTTATTGATATTTCTAGAATAATAAAAGTTAATTTAGAAAATCTAAAAAAAGGTGTTGAAGAAAAAGATAAATTCCATTTTGGAAGTGTTGGTGCCTTAAATTCTACTTACTTTGCCAACTTTGGTGCAGAGTTAGCCATTGTTTCAATGCTCCCAATGTTCTTCTATGAAGTTTTTAGTAAACTAGTCTATGAAGATGGTTCGCAAGTAATGACCTTAACCATGGCAGGAGCTGTGGCAGGTTCTTTTGCCTTTATGAATTTAGTAGCACGTCCTTTAGGAGGATTAATTTCAGACAAAATGGGAAGTCGTAAAAAAACAATGCTATTATACATGCTTGGAATAACAGTTGGGTTCTTTGCTATGGCATTAATAGCTGTTTACGGACCAACAGGAGTAGATGGTAAAACAGTGCTAGAGCCTAGATATAATACAATGGCTTGGCTAGTAGTTTCAGTTTGTATAACCATGTTTGCATCGTTTTTTGTACAAGGAGCAGAAGGTGCAACATTTGCTATGATTCCCTCAATTAAAAAAGAAATGACTGGTAGAATAGCTGGTATGGCTGGTGCATTTGGTAATGTTGGGGCTGTAACCTACCTATTTTTATACAACTTTATGGATGATAAAACTTTCTTATATATGTTATCCGCTGGAGCCTTAGTTAGTGTCGTTTATTGCTTTTTTGCGTTAGATGAGCCTAAAGATGCTTTTGCTGATCATTTGTAATATTTATTTAATTAAAATAACTTAAATCAATTAATAAAACACATTTTAACTAAAACTTATAAACATGAAAAAATTAACTACAAAATTAATATTGGGAGGCGTAATGTTGTTGGCAACAGCACCATCATTTGCTCAATTTACCTTAGATGGCGAAATTAGGCCTCGATTTGAATACAGACACGGGTATAAATCTGTTGCAGATTCAGCCCAAGATCAGGCTGCATTCGTGGAGCAACGTACAAGACTTAATTTCGGTTACAAAGCAGAAGGATACATCTTTAAAGTGTCTGTTCAAGATGTGCATGTTTGGGGAAGTCAACCTCAATTAATAAATACCTATACGAAGCTAAACTCAGATGGAGATTATTTAGATTTACATGAAGCATGGGGAGAAGCTTTAATAAATGATAACTGGTCTTTAAAATTTGGTCGCCAAGAAATTATATTAGATGACCATAGAATATTTGGAAATGTTGGTTGGACTCAACAAGCCCGAAGTCATGATGCAGCTATCTTGAAATTTAAAAAAAATAAATTACAAATGCAATTTGGTGCAGCGTATAACCAAGATAAAGCAGCTTTAGCTAAAACTGAAGCTTCAAAAGGAAGCTATAAAGCTTTACAATATTTCTGGCTACATAATAAATTTAGTGATAATCTTAATGCAAGCATATTATTCTTAAATAATGGAAAAGAACAATTAGATTATGATAGTTCAGGAACTTCTACAGGAACAGCTTATTATAAAGATAATTATAGTCAAACAATAGGTACACACCTAAATTATAAAAAGAACAAACTAACTGTTAATGCCAACTTTTATTATCAAACAGGTGTTATGGGAAACAGAACAGCTGTATTTACAGATGTTCAAGGAGAATACAACAAAAAAATATCAGCAATGAATTATGCTCTTGATGTTTCTTATAAAATTAATGATAAATTCACAGCCACACTGGGTTATGAATATTTAAGTGGTAATAGCCAAACAGATACATCATTTTCTTACAGGACAAAAAATCATGCTTTTACACCTCTATATGGAACTAACCATAAATTTAATGGCTATATGGATTATTTTTATGTGGGAAATCATATAGGTACAGTTGGCTTACAAGATATCTATTTAAAAGCAAAATATAAATCAGATAAATTTTGGGTAGGTACAGATGTTCACCTCTTTTCTGCTGCAAATAATGTTTTAGATGGCTATAAAGTGGCAAAGGATAATGCAGATGCTCTTGCCGCAACAGGTTCTACAGCCGGAGTTAATCAATATCAAAAAATGGCATCTTCATTAGGGACAGAAATTGACTTAACATTTGGATTTAATTTAGCTAAAGGAGTTGCTTTTAAAGGAGGATATTCTACTATGTTAGCAACAGAAACACTTTCTTATCTAAGAGGGGTTACTTATGGTGCAGGTAATGCCAATGCTGGTCAAGGTAGAACAGACCAAAACAATAGCTGGGCTTGGGCAATGATTATCATTAAACCTCAATTTATTACCCAAAAAGAAAAGAAATAAAAGGTTATTCGTTTTATAATCACATAATTATAAATTGAATTAGTTAGACTGAAAAGGGTTGTAATTACAACCCTTTTCTCCTTTT
>CAZVEW010000010.1:0-31751 GCA_964625955.1 uncultured Vicingus sp.
GATAGACACAAAAAGTTCATCTCTGTTTTTAATATTGTCCACAACTTCTGTGTGTAAAGGAAAGGTGAGAAATAGTAGTGTTATAATTATAGATGCTGAAATATCGTTAGTTGTTTTATACAATAAGAGAAAAACGATGCAATTTAGGATAGAATAAAGGGCTAGGTTGATGCTGTGGCTAACAAATGGAGATTTTCCAAAAATAAGATTTTCTATGTAAAAAGATAAAATGGTAAATGGGCGATATGCAAAATTGTACTCATTGCTTTGGTAAGAATGTTCTGTAAAAACAGACAAAATATTTCCATCATCAATCAAATGATTGTTGGTGAGAACTAAAGAATCATCCATATTGTAACCATTTGATAAAGAGTTGTGAAAAATTAATAACGAAACCACTATTAACCCTAAAAATGTATAAAGAACTTTATGGTTCACTATATTCTTCATGTTTTTCCAAATTAGCTATTAATACTAAATAATCTTTACGTTAGTCGAGTAGAAAGGTTATCGTAATGAAAAGAATTATAACGTATTACTTAGCTAATTTCTTTTTAGGTTGAAAAAAATAATCAATAACGTCATTAGAAGCCCCATTAACATCAATTATTTCTTTGATGTGGTTTTCAATTAGTAACTCAACCACTGCGTTTTTATTAAAAGATTTTGTTAGAATTGCTTTGCCGCGAGAAGTTTTTAAGTTTTCATCAATCATACTCATAGAAACTATTTGTATGCCTTCAATTTTGCTAATAGCTGCTTTAAGCGTTAATACCTGCTTAGTGTTTAGCCCTTGAATAGTAAAATTAATAGTTTGAGAGGTTTGAGATTCAGCTATTTTTTGACTGTTCACATATATTTTGTTTTGGCAAAATGAAACAAAACTTAAAAGGATAAGAGAAGAGATGAGTAATATTCTTTTCATGATTTTTAGAGGTTAAAAGATTAATAATAATTGATTTATGTTAGCAAAAATACGGAATTCTATCTAAAGTTGCAAGAGAATGAAAACTATTTCGCTTTTATAGAAATAAAAGTAAACAAGTATTATTTTACTCTTAACTACCTCTATATCTGATATATTCTATCTCATTCTTTCAATTAGAAAGCTAAAAATAAGATGAATTTATAAAGTTTTTTTACCGAATTAATTATTAAGGTATGTAGGGGAAGTTCGTGTTTTGTCGTGATAGTTCATTTAAGATAGTTTGTGTAGAATTGATGGTGAGTGTAAAAAAACAATATACCTATTGCTTTTATGAAAAATAATTGTATTTTTGCACTCCCTTTTTAAAAGGGGAGCGAATATTTAATAGAAAAATTATGCCAACTATTCAGCAATTAGTAAGAAAAGGAAGAACAAAACTTGTTAAAACAAGCAAATCTATAGCTCTAGAATCTTGTCCTCAAAGACGAGGCGTTTGTGTTAGAGTTTATACAACAACACCAAAAAAACCGAACTCAGCAATGAGAAAAGTTGCAAGGGTTAGATTAACCAATGGTAACGAGGTAAATGCCTATATAGGAGGCGAAGGACATAACTTACAAGAACACTCTATTGTGTTGGTAAGAGGAGGGAGAGTTAAGGATTTACCAGGTGTAAGATATCACGTAGTTAGGGGTGCTTTAGATACCGCAGGTGTTGATGGTAGAACACAAAGAAGATCGAAATATGGAACAAAAAAACCTAAAAAATAGGATTAACTAAATAAATATGAGGAAATCAAGAGCAAAAAAGAGAGTATTACTTCCCGACCCAAAATTTGGGGATAGATTGGTTACACAATTTGTAAACAACTTAATGTTGGATGGTAAGAAGAGCATTTCATATAAAATATTTTATGATGCACTAGAAATTGTTGAAGAAAAAATTACCGATGAAAAGAATTTAGACGTTTGGAAAAAAGCATTAACAAATGTTACGCCAGGAGTAGAAGTTAGGAGTAGAAGAATAGGTGGAGCAACATTTCAAATACCACAACCAATCAGAGATAGCAGAAAAGTTTCTATGGGAATGAAATGGCTAATTGGTTTCGCCAGAAAAAGAAATGAAAAAACAATGGCACAAAAATTAGCTGGAGAAATTATTGCTGGATACAAAGAAGAAGGTGCAGCATTTAAGAAAAAAGAAGATACACATCGAATGGCAGATGCAAACAAAGCATTTTCTCATTTTAGATTTTAAGAAAGACGAACAAAATGGCAAGAGATTTAAAATACACACGAAATATTGGTATTGCAGCACACATTGATGCTGGTAAAACTACCACAACAGAGCGCATTCTTTATTATGGCGGAGTTAGTCATAAAATAGGAGAAGTGCATGACGGTGCAGCAACAATGGATTGGATGGCACAAGAGCAAGAAAGAGGCATTACCATTACTTCTGCCGCAACCACACTCGATTGGAAATATAGAAATCAAAGCTATCATGTTAATATTATAGATACACCAGGTCACGTTGATTTTACCGTAGAAGTAAACCGATCATTAAGAGTGCTTGATGGTTTAGTATTCTTGTTTAGTGCCGTTGATGGCGTTGAACCACAATCAGAAACCAACTGGAGATTAGCAAACAATTACAATGTTCCTAGAATCGGATTCGTAAACAAAATGGATAGGTCTGGAGCCGATTTTTTAAATGTTAGCCGTCAAGTAAAAGAAATGTTAGGTAGCCACGCGTTACCGTTACAAATTCCTATAGGTGCAGAAGACGATTTTAAAGGCGTAGTTGATTTAATTAACTTTAAAGGAATTGTTTGGAATGAAGAAGATCAAGGAATGACTTTTAAAGAAGTTGAAATTCCTGCCGATATTGTTGATGAAGCCAGAGAATACAGAGAAAAATTGTTAGAAGCAGTGGCAGAGTTTGACGATACCTTAATGGAAAAGTATTTTGAAGATTCTGAATCTTTAACAGAAAGAGAAATTTTAGATGCACTCAGAGAAGCTACTATTTCAGGTAAAGTTGTACCTATGATGTGCGGATCAGCATTTAAAAATAAAGGAGTTCAAGCAATGTTAGACATGGTTATGGAAATTTTACCATCACCGTTAGATACACAAGCCATTGAAGGAATCAATCCCAAAACAGAAGAACCAGAAAGTAGAAAACCATCATTTGATGAACCATTTGCTGCTTTAGCATTTAAAATTGCTACCGACCCATTTGTTGGTCGATTATGCTTTACACGATGCTATTCAGGCATACTAAAAGCAGGTTCTTACGTTCATAATTCTAGGTCAGGAAATAAAGAACGTATTTCAAGAATATTTCAAATGCACGCTGACAAGCAAAATCAAGTGTCAGAATTAGGCTGTGGAGATATTGCAGCATTAGTAGGCTTTAAAGATATTAAAACTGGCGATACATTATGCGATGAAAAACATCCTATTGTATTAGAGTCTATGGATTTTCCAGACCCAGTAATTGGAATTGCAATTGAGCCAAAAACTCAAGCTGATGTCGATAAATTAGGAATGGCTCTAGGTAAATTAGCCGAAGAAGACCCTACCTTTCAAGTAAAAACTGATGAAGATTCAGGACAAACAATTGTGAGCGGAATGGGAGAATTACACTTAGATATTATACTCGATCGTTTAAAAAGAGAATTTAAAGTAGAATGTAATCAAGGAGCACCTCAGGTGGCTTATAAAGAAGCTATTACAGCTAGTGTGGAACACAGAGAGGTTTATAAAAAACAATCAGGTGGACGTGGTAAATTTGCCGATATCGCAATTATTATTGAACCAGTAGAAGATAAAGAAAAAGAAGGGTTGGAATTTATTAACGAAATAAAAGGCGGTAATATTCCAAGAGAATTTATTCCATCTGTAGAAAAAGGTTTTAAAGAAGCCATGAAAGCAGGAATCCTAGCAGGATATCCTGTAGATAATTTAAAAATAACCTTAAAAGATGGGTCTTTTCACGCAGTTGATTCCGACCAACTATCTTTCGAAATTGCAGCTAAAATGGCATATAGAAATGCCCTTCCACAAGCTGGTCCAATTTTGTTAGAACCAATAATGAAATTAGAAGTGGTTACACCAGAAGAAAATATGGGAGATATTGTTGGCGATTTAAACAGAAGAAGAGGACAAGTAGAAGGTATGGATGATAGAGCTGGAGCTAAAATAGTAAAAGCAAAAGTACCCTTATCAGAAATGTTTGGATATGTAACAGCATTAAGAACAATGTCGTCAGGAAGAGCAACATCAACAATGGAATTTTCTCATTTTGATACCTGCCCTAAAAATATTGCAGACGAAGTAATAGCAAAAGCAAAAGGAAAAGTAGAAGCTTAATATATAAAATACAATGAGCCAAAAAATTAGAATAAAACTAAAATCATACGATTTCAACTTAGTTGATAGATCAGCTGAAAAAATCGTTAAAACTGTAAAAAGTACAGGAGCTGTTGTTAGTGGTCCAATACCATTACCAACACACAAAAGAATTTTTACTGTTTTAAGATCTCCACACGTTAACAAAAAATCAAGAGAACAATTTCAATTAGCTGCCTACAAGCGTTTAATTGATATTTACAGCTCAACATCTAAAACAGTAGATGCCTTGATGAAATTAGAATTACCAAGTGGTGTTGATGTAGAAATTAAAGTGTAATAAAACTTTGTTTTTAAAACTATTAGGAACATTAGTTAAATACAATTCCGAACAAATTTCGGAATCTTTAAAAAAGAAAATAAATAATTAAAAATAAAGAAAATGCCAGGATTGATAGGGAAAAAATTAGGTATGACTAGCGTATATAGTGCCGATGGTAAAAACATACCATGCACAGTTGTAGAGGCTGGTCCTTGTGTAGTAACACAAGTCAAAAAGATGGATACCGATGGTTATGAAGCTGTTCAGCTTGCTTTTGATGAGAAAAAAGAAAAATCTACACCAAAACCAATGCAAGGACATTTTAAAAAAGCTAAAACTACACCAAAAAGAAAATTAGTGGAGTTTAAAGATTTTAAAGAAGATAAAAATTTAGGCGACATTGTTACCGTTGAACTATTTAAAGAAGGAGAATGGGTTGACGTTGTTGGAACTTCAAAAGGCAAAGGTTTTCAAGGAGTTGTAAAACGCCACGGATTTAGAGGTGTAGGAGATGCAACTCATGGTCAGCACAACAGACTTAGAGCCCCAGGTTCTTTGGGAGCAGGCTCTACGCCATCAAAAGTAATGAAAGGAATGAGAATGGCAGGAAGAATGGGTGGTGACAGAGTGAAACAACAAAATCTTAAAATTGTTAAAGTTTACGCAGATAAAAATCTAATCGTTGTTAAAGGGTCTATCCCCGGAGCAAAAGGTTCTTATGTGTTAATCGAAAAATAAATAGGAAGAATAGAATCATGGAAGCAATAGTAAAAAATATTAGTGGAAAAGATACTAAAAAGAAAGCTAAATTAGCTGATAGTATATATGCCATAGAACCAAATGATCATGCTATTTATTTAGATGTAAAACAACATTTGGCAAATAAACGACAAGGTACTCATAAAGCAAAAGAAAGAGGCGAAGTAAAAGGAAGTACCCGAAAAATTAAAAAACAAAAAGGAACTGGTACAGCAAGAGCAGGAGATATTAAAAATCCATTGTTTAAAGGTGGAGGTAGAGTTTTTGGTCCAAAACCAAGAGATTATCACTTTAAATTAAACATTAAACAAAAACGTTTAGCACGAAAATCTGCCTTATCATATAAAGCCAAAGAAGGAGCAATTACTGTACTCGAAGACTTTCAATTTGATGCACCTCAGACAAAAAAATACGTTGAATTATTAACTAATTTACATGTGTTAAATAAAAAATCACTTTTAGTGTTGCCTGAAACAAATAAAAATGTATATTTGTCCTCCCGAAATTTAGAGGGAGTAAAAGTGCTAACAGCTTCTCAGATAAACACTTATGATTTAATGAATGCAAATAGTGTTATTTTAGCTGAAAGCTCTATTGAAGTGATTGAAAATATTTTAAGTAAATAAGTATGAATATTTTAAAAAAACCTGTTGTAACAGAAAAAATGACAGACCAAAGCGAAAAATTTAATCGTTATGGCTTTTATGTTGAACCAACAGCAAATAAAATTGAAATTAGAAGTGCCATAGAAAAAATGTATGGAGTTACCGTAGAATCAATTAAAACAATTAATTACAACGGAAAAACAAAATCTAAATTTACTAAAGCAGGATTAATTTCAGGTAAAACAAATAAATTTAAAAAAGCAATTGTTACCATAGCAGAAGGAGATGTAATTGACTTCTACAGTAACATTTAGTTTAATAATTAACTATACGGGGGCTCCAACCCTCTTAAGAGATAAACAAAAATGGCACTAAGAAAATTAAAACCCACAACACCGGGGCAAAGACATAAAATAGTTAACATCTTTGATGACCTAACTAAAACTTCACCAGAAAAAAGCTTGGTAAAAGGAAGGTCTAAGTCGGGCGGTAGAAACAATACTGGTAAAATGACCATGCGCTACATTGGCGGTGGTCATAAACAAAAAAACCGTAACATCGATTTTAAAAGAGATAAAGACGGAATACCTGGAATTGTAAAATCTATAGAATACGATCCTGGAAGAACAGCAAGAATTGCTTTAGTTTATTATAAAGATGGAGAAAAGCGATACATTGTTGCTCCAGCTGGCTTACAAGAAGGTCAAGAAATCTTGTCTGGGAAAAAAGCACAACCAGAAGTAGGAAATACCTTGTATTTATCAGATATTCCATTAGGAACAGTTATTCATAATGTTGAGCTAAGGCCACAACAAGGTGCTAAAATGGCAAGAAGTGCTGGATCTTATGCCCAATTAACAGCAAAAGATGGAAAATTTGTTGTTGTAAAATTACCTTCAGGAGAAACAAGATTAATATTAGCCACTTGTAAAGCAACTATTGGTACAGTTTCTAATGCCGAACACATGCTAGAAAGATCAGGAAAAGCAGGTAAAAGTAGATGGTTAGGTAGAAGACCAAGGGTTAGAGGTGTTGTAATGAATCCTGTTGACCACCCAATGGGAGGAGGAGAAGGTAAAAATTCAGGTGGTCACCCAAGATCAAGAAATGGAATACCTGCTAAAGGCTTTAAAACAAGAGCTAAGAAAAAAAGTTCTAGTAAATATATAATTGAAAGAAGAAAGAAATAAATTGATATGAGTCGTTCATTAAAAAAACCACCATTTGTTCATTACAAGTTGCAAACAAGAGTAGAAATTGCTCAACAATCAACTAAAAAAACAGTAATAAAAACATGGTCAAGAGCATCAATGATTACGCCAGAATTCGTTGGATTAACAATTGCTGTTCATAACGGAAATAAATTTATACCTGTATATGTTACAGAAAATATGGTAGGACATAAATTAGGAGAATTTTCGCCAACCAGAACTTATAGAGGTCATGGTAATGACAGAAAAAATAAAGGTAAAAGATAATAACTATGGGTGCTAGAAAAAGAAACAGAGCAGAGCAATCTAAAGAGGCAAAAAAATCAGTAAGTTTTGCCAAACTTAACAATTGCCCTACATCACCAAGAAAAATGCGGTTAGTCTCAGATATGATTAGAGGAGAAGAGGTGTTTAAAGCTTTAAGTATTTTGCAATTTAGTCCACAAGACGCAGCAAGAAGACTTGAAAAACTACTTCGTTCGGCAATTGCCAATTGGGAAGCAAAAAATGAAGGAAATAGACCAGAAGAAAATAATTTAGTTGTAAAAGAAATTATGGTCGATAGTGCTAGAATGTTAAAAAGAATTCAGCCAGCACCTCAAGGTCGAGCTCATAGAGTAAGAAAAAGATCAAATCATGTAACACTAATAGTAGATAGCTTAAATTAAGATAAATGGGACAAAAAGTAAATCCAATTTCAAATAGATTAGGAATCATCAGAGGATGGGACTCTAATTGGTACGGTGGAAAAGATTATTCTGACAAAATTGTAGAAGATTTTAAAATCAGAAAATATTTAATGGCTCGTTTGCAAAAAGCAAGTATATCAAAAATTATTATTGAAAGAACTTTAAAACTAATTACAGTTACAATTAATAGCTCTCGACCAGGAATAATAATAGGTAAAGGAGGACAAGAAGTTGATAGATTAAGAGAAGAGCTTAAAAAAATTACTAAAAAAGATGTTCAAATAAATATATTTGAAATAAAAAGGCCAGAATTAGATGCTAAATTAGTTGCCGATAGCGTTGCAAAACAAATAGAAGGAAGAATTTCTTTTAGAAGAGCAGCAAAAATGGCAGTAGCATCATCAATGAGAATGGGAGCAGAAGGAATTAAAGTACAAGTAGCTGGTAGAGTTGGAGGAGCTGAAATGGCAAGAACAGAAGGATACAAAGAAGGCAGAATACCATTACACACCTTTAGAGCAGACATTGATTACGCACTAACCGAAGCTCATACAACTTATGGAAGAATAGGCGTTAAAGTGTGGATTTGTAAAGGAGAAGTGTACGGAAAAAGAGATTTATCTCCAAATGTAGGGCAAGGAAGATCTAAAGGACATGGAGGAAATAGAAAAAATAGAGGCGGAGGACACAGAAGAAACAATAAATAAAGAAGATTAAAATAATTTACGATGTTACAACCAAAAAGAACGAAATATAGAAAAATGCAAAAAGGGCGCATGAAAGGATATGCCCAAAGAGGAAACCAAATTGCATTTGGATCGTTTGCAATAAAATCATTAGAAGAATGTTGGATGACTGCTCGTCAAATTGAAGCAGCAAGGATTGCAGTAA
This sequence comes from uncultured Vicingus sp., assembly GCA_964625955.1. Classification (GTDB taxonomy): domain Bacteria; phylum Bacteroidota; class Bacteroidia; order Flavobacteriales_E; family Vicingaceae. Next base: position 8,762 of record CAZVEW010000010.1, read on the forward strand.
CAAGATACATGAAAAGAGAAGGTCAAATTTGGATAAGAGTATTTCCAGATAAACCAGTAACTAAAAAACCTGCAGAAGTTAGAATGGGAAAAGGTAAAGGAGCACCAGAACTTTGGGTTGCAATAGTTAAACCAGGTAAAATTATTTTTGAAGCAGAAGGCGTTCCTTTAGAAATTGCAAAAGAAGCTTTAAGGTTAGCAGCTCAAAAGTTACCAATAAAAACGAAATTTATTGTAAGAAGAGATTATACAGAATAAAAAAGAAAAATTAAAATGAAACAAATTGATATAAAAGATCTTTCAACAGATGATTTAGTTGAAAAATTAGCAGAACAAAAAGGAGTGCTAAATAAGTTGAAATTGAGTCATGCAGTTTCTCCTTTAGAAAATCCAGCACAGATAAAACAAGCAAGAAGAACGGTTGCTAGGTTTCATACAGAAATTAAAAAAAGAGAACTTCAAGCAAAATAAAAATATTGAAGATGGAAAATAGAAATTTAAGAAAAGAAAGAGTAGGTTTAGTTACTAGTAATAAAATGGATAAATCTGTTGTTGTTGCAGTAGAAAGAAAAGTGAAACACGCTATTTACGGAAAATTCGTAAAAAAAACTACTAAATTTATGGCTCATGATGAAAAAAATGATTGTAACGAAGGAGACAAAGTTAGAATTATGGAAACAAGGCCATTAAGTAAAAATAAAAATTGGAGATTAGTCGAAATTTTAGAAAGAGCTAAGTAATTAATTATGATACAACAAGAATCAAGATTAAAAGTTGCTGATAACAGCGGTGCAAAAGAAGTTTTATGTATAAAAGTATTGGGCGGATCTAAAAGAAGATATGCTTCAATAGGAGATACAATTGTAGTAGCTGTAAAACACGCAATGCCATCAGGAAACATTAAAAAAGGAGCTGTTGCTAAGGCAGTAGTTGTTAGAACAAGAAAAGAAATTAGAAGACCAGACGGTTCGTACATCAGATTTGATGATAACGCAGCCGTTCTTTTAAACGATACAGGAGAAATGAGAGGAACTCGTATTTTCGGACCTGTAGCAAGAGAGTTAAGAGAAAAAGAATTTATGAAAATAGTTTCATTAGCTCCAGAAGTACTTTAAATTAAACAGAATAAATTTTAGTTATGGCTAAATCAAACATAAAAAAAGGAGACAAAGTAAAAATTATTGCAGGAGAATCTAAGGGTGCAGAAGGCATTGTAAGAAAAGTATATCCAGCAAAAAATAGAGTTATAGTTGAAGGAAAAGAGATTAAGAAAATGTCTCGTCATACCAAACCTAATGCTGCCAACCCTGATGGAGGAATTATAAAAGAAGAAGCACCAATTCATATTTCAAATGTTATGGTACTAGACCCTAAAGACGGAGTACCAACAAGAATAGGAAGAAAAGTGGACGAAAATGGCAAAAAAGTACGTTACGCAAAAAAATCAGGAGGAATTATATCATGAGTTATATACCTAGATTAAAAAAACAATACAAAGAAGAAGTAATATCTTCCTTAAAAACTAAGTTTGGATACACCTCTGTAATGCAAGTGCCTAAACTAGAAAAAATTTGCTTAAACCAAGGTGTTGGTAACGCTGTTACAGATAAAAGATTGGTTGATGCAGCAGTTGAAGAAATGACCTTAATATCAGGACAACAAGCAAAAGCAACTTTTTCTAAAAAAGACATCTCAAACTTTAAACTAAGAAAAGGAATGCCTATTGGTGCCAGAGTTACACTTAGAGGAGATAAAATGTACGAATTTTTAGACAGATTAGTAGCAGTTGCATTACCACGAACACGCGATTTTAGAGGAATAGAAACCAAAGGATTTGACGGTAGCGGAAATTACACCTTAGGAATTAAAGAACAAATTATTTTCCCAGAAATAGATATAGATAAAATTAAAAATATTAGTGGAATGGACATCACTTTTGTTACCTCTGCTTCTACTAACGAAGAAGGAAAAGCATTATTAACAGAATTTGGTTTACCATTTAAGAAAAAATAAATAACATGGCTAAAGAATCAATGAAAGCGCGAGAACGCAAAAGAGAAAGATTAGTTGAAGTATATGCAGAAAAAAGAGCCGCACTTAAAGCTGCTGGCGATTGGGAAGCATTACAGAAACTACCAAAAAACTCATCAAAAGTTAGGTTGCACAACAGGTGTAAATTAACAGGACGACCAAGAGGTTACATGAGACAATTTGGTATTTCTCGTGTAACATTTAGAGAAATGGCTTCAGCAGGTTTAATACCTGGAATAACAAAAGCAAGTTGGTAAATAAAATTAAAAGGATTAAAAAATGACAGATCCAGTAGCAGATTATCTAACAAGAGTTAGAAACGCAGTAAGTGCAAAACATAGAGTAGTTGATATTCCAGCATCAAACTTAAAAAAAGAGATTACTAAAATTCTCTTTGATAAAGGATATATCCTAAACTATAAATTTGAAGATGAATCAGTACAAGGTAACATTAAAATTGCCTTAAAATACCATCCACAATCTAAAGTACCTGCAATTACAAAATTAATTAGAGCAAGTAAACCCGGTTTAAGAAAATACGCTGGAGTTACTACAATGCCTAGAGTAATTAATGGTTTAGGTATTGCAATAGTATCAACATCTAAAGGAGTGATGACAGACAAAGAAGCAAGAACAGAAAATGTAGGTGGTGAAGTTTTATGTTACGTATATTAATTAAGAAAGAATTAGAGTTATGTCAAGAATTGGAAATGAACCAATAGCTATTGCTCAAGGAGTTGAAGTGAAAGTTGAAAACGGATTAGTTACTGTTAAAGGACCTAAAGGAACTTTAACACAAGAAGTTGATACTGCTATTACAGTTGAAGTTAATGATAATATCATTAATGTAAAACGCCATACCGAACAAAAAGACCATAAAGCAAAGCACGGATTATACAGGGCTTTAATTTATAATATGGTTGAAGGTGTTTCTAAAGGTTTTAAAACACAACAAGAATTAGTTGGAGTTGGATATAGAGCAACAAATCAAGGACAAAAATTAGAATTGTCTTTAGGATTTTCTCATCATATTGTTTTTGAGTTACCGCAAGAAATTAAAATAACAACAGAATCTGTAAGAGGGAAAAACCCAATTATTACTTTAGAATCTCATGATAAACAATTAATAGGTCATGTAGCAGCTAAAATAAGATCACTCAGGAAACCAGAACCATACAAAGGTAAAGGTGTTAAGTTTGTTGGAGAACAATTAAGAAGAAAAGCTGGAAAATCAGCAGCAAAATAATTTAAATCATAATAAAAAAGTATTATGGCACTTAGTAAAAAAGATAGAAGATTAAGAATTAAAAGAAGAATAAGGAAAGTTGTTGCAGGAACTACAGCCCAACCAAGATTGTCAGTTTTTAGAAGTAACAAAGAAATCTATGCTCAATTAATTAATGATGAAACAGGAGTTACAATTGTTTCGGCATCATCTATACAAAAAGAGGTAAAATTAAAAGGAACTAAAGTAGAAATGGCTACTAAAATTGGTAAAATCGTTGCCGAAAAAGCAATTAAAGCAGGTATAACCAACGTAACTTTTGATAGAAATGGTTATTTATATCACGGAAGAGTAAAAGCATTAGCTGAAGCAGCACGTGAAGAAGGACTTAAATTTTAATTTGATAAATTAAGAAAGATGGCAAAATCAAATGCAAAACGAGTAAGAGCTACAGAAACTGAATTAAAAGATAAGTTGGTAGCAATAAATCGTGTAACGAAAGTTACGAAAGGTGGGAGAAACTTTAGCTTTTCTGCTATTGTTGTGGTTGGAGATGAAAAAGGTGTGGTAGGACATGGTTTAGGAAAAGCAAATGAAGTAACAGAGGCTATTACTAAAGCAATTGACTCAGGAAAGAAAAATTGTATTAAAGTTCCAATAATAAATGGTACAATTCCTCACGAACAAAATGGAAAATTTGGAGGAGCTAGAGTTTTTATAAGACCTGCAGCACACGGAACAGGAGTTATAGCAGGAGGTGCAATGCGTGCTGTATTCGAAAGTGTTGGAATAACAGATGTACTTGCTAAATCTAAAGGGTCTTCAAACCCTCACAACGTGGTAAAAGCAACATTAGATGCTTTAACCCAATTGAGAGATGCCTATACTGTTGCAGACCAAAGAGGAGTTGATTTAAATACAGTTTTTAACGGATAGTTTATACTTATTAATAATGGGAAAAGTTAAAATAAAACAAATAAAGAGTAAAATAAAACAACCTGCTCGTCAAAAGAAAACGTTAACAGCTTTGGGAATTCGTAAGATGCACCAAGTTGTAGAGCATGAAGCTACTCCTCAAATTATGGGAATGATAGCAAAGGTTAAACACTTACTTGCAGTAGAAGAAGTTAAATAATTAAAAAAAATAAAAAAATGGACTTATCAAATTTAAAACCTGCGGAAGGCTCAACAAAACAGCGTAAGCGAGTAGGACGTGGACAAGGATCTGGCAGAGGTGGAACTTCAACAAGAGGTCATAAAGGAGCTAAATCAAGATCTGGTTACTCACGTAAAATCGGTTTTGAAGGTGGGCAAATGCCACTTCAAAGACGAGTACCTAAGTTCGGTTTTACAAATATTAACAGAAAAGAATTTAAAGGAATTAATTTAGATACAATTCAAAAATTAGTTGAAACTAAAAAAGTAAAAGAAATTACAACTGAAATTTTAGTTCAAAATGGCTTAGCGGCTAAAAAAGATTTAATTAAAATTTTAGGAAGAGGAGAGCTGAAAACTAAACTAAATGTTACAGTTCACGCATTCTCTAAAACAGCTAAAACAGCAATTGAAACAGCAGGAGGCACTGCTAATACGCTCTAAATCTATATTTTAACAAATGAAAAAATTCATAGAAACCATAAAAAATATTTGGAGTATTGAAGATTTACGAGCTAGAATTATCACTACTTTAAGTCTGTTATTAGTTTACAGGCTAGGTTCGTATGTTGTATTACCTGGTGTAGATTCTACAGTTTTAGAAGCTGCTAATGCCAATAATGCTTCTGGAGGGATAATGGCCTTAATCAACATTTTTTCTGGAGGAGCTTTCTCTAGAGCATCTATTTTTGCTTTAGGAATCATGCCTTACATTTCTGCGTCTATCGTTATACAACTTTTAGGAATGGCAGTTCCTTATTTCCAGAGATTACAGAAAGAAGGAGAGAGTGGTAGAAGAAAAATCAATCAAATTACACGATTTTTAACAATTCTTATTACCGCATTTCAAGCACCAGGTTATATAGCTACTCAAGTAACTAATTATCCTGGAGTTGTTCCTAACATTGGTCCTCTTTGGTGGTTCTCAACTGTGTTATTACTAGTTACAGGAACCATGTTTGTGATGTGGATTGGAGAAAGAATTACAGAAAAAGGCGTTGGAAATGGTATTTCTTTATTAATTATGATAGGAATTATAGCGCGTTTACCCTCTTCATTTGTTTTTGAAATAGGTTCTAGATTCGGAATAGGAGGTGTCGGAGGTCCTATAATCTTATTAATAGAGGTCGCAGTATTATTATTAGTTATCGTATTGTCTATTTTATTAGTTCAAGGAACAAGAAAAATACCAGTCCAATACGCCAAAAGAATTGTTGGCAATAAACAATACGGAGGAGTGAGAGACTACATTCCTTTAAAAGTAAATGCAGCAGGCGTAATGCCAATCATTTTTGCTCAGGCAATAATGTTTATACCTATGACACTTGTTGGCTTCTCAGATTCAGAAGGTCTATCCAGCTTTGTTTCTGCATTCAGTAATACCAATGGATTTGCTTATAACTTCACATTTTTTATAATGATTATAGCATTTACCTATTTCTATACTGCGGTAACAATAAACCCCAATCAAATGGCAGATGAGATGAAACGAAGTGGCGGATTTATTCCCGGAGTTAAACCAGGGAAAAAGACTGCCGATTTTATTGATACAGTGATGTCTAAAATAACACTACCAGGATCAGCATTTTTAGGATTAGTTGCTATTTTACCAGCTTTTGCAAAAATATTTGGTGTAAACCAATCATTTGCCTATTTCTATGGAGGAACATCACTATTAATTATGGTAGGTGTAATATTAGATACATTACAACAAATAGAAAGTCACTTATTAATGCGTCATTACGATGGATTAATGAAAACAGGAAAAATTAAAGGTAGAACATCTCGAATGGGAATGGCGGGGTAATTAACGAGATGGGGAAGATATATTATAAAACGGATGAGGAGATTGAGTTATTAAAAGAAAGTTCTTTGCTTGTTGGAAAAACTTTAGCAGAAGTCGCTAAAATTATTAAACCAGGGGTTACTACGCTTGAGCTAGATAAACTAGCTGAAGAATTTATTAGAGATAACAATGCAATACCAGGGTTTAAAGATTATAATGGCTTTCCTAATACACTATGCACATCCGCTAATTCTGCAGTTGTTCATGGTATTCCAAATAATAAACCACTTGTAAATGGAGATATTATTTCTGTTGATTGTGGCACAATTTTGAATGGATTTTATGGAGACGCAGCTTATACTTTTGAAGTAGGAGATGTAAAACCAGAAATTAAAAAACTATTGCAAGTAACCAAAGAGTGCTTAGCAAAAGCAATTGAGGTAGCAGTGGTAGGAAATAGAATTGGAGATATTGGCTATGCTGTTCAACAACATGCTGAGAAAAACGGATTTGGTGTTGTAAGAGAATTAGTAGGGCATGGCTTAGGACGTAACCTGCACGAAGCACCAGAGGTGCCAAATTATGGAAAAAGAGGCAATGGTTTACAGTTAAAAGAAGGATTGGTTATAGCAATTGAGCCAATGATTAATTTAGGAAAAAGAAATGTTAAACAACACGATGATGGTTGGACAATTGTAACATCAGATGGTTTACCATCAGCTCATTTTGAGCATGATATTGCAGTAAGAAAAGGAAAAGCAGAAGTTTTATCAACACATAAACTGATAGAAGAAGTATTAAAAAATAAAAATTAAATTATATAATGGCAAAACAAGCATCTATAGAACAAGATGGAACAATTATAGAAGCATTATCTAATGCAATGTTTAGGGTTGAACTAGAAAATGGACACATCATTACCGCTCATATTTCTGGCAAAATGAGAATGCATTACATTAGAATTTTACCAGGAGATAAAGTAAAGCTAGAAATGTCTCCTTATGATTTAACAAAAGGAAGAATAACATTTAGATATAAATAAAAACGGATTATTGTTTTTAGTTGATAGCTAACAACTTTAAACTTTAAACTTTAAACTAAAATGAAATGAAAGTAAGAGCATCAATAAAAAAACGAAGTGCTGACTGTAAGATAGTCAGAAGAAAAGGACGTTTGTACGTTATTAACAAAAAAAACCCAAGATTTAAACAAAGACAAGGATAAATATTAGTTCATAGTTTTTGGTATATAGTTTTAGAGCTTTACCATCAACCAAACACTAACAACAAAACACTAAGAAATGGCAAGAATTGCAGGTATAGATTTACCAAAACAAAAAAGAGGTGTAATAGGTTTAACTTACATTTATGGCATCGGAAGATCATCAGCTAAAACTATATTAGCTAACGCTGGTATTGATGAAAATAAAAAAGTTCAAGACTGGGATGATGATGATTTATCTAAAATAAGAAAGATTTTAACCGAAGACTACAGAATTGAAGGAGCACTAAGATCTGAAGTTCAATTAAATATAAAACGTTTAATGGATGTTGGATGTTATAGAGGAATTAGACATAGATCGGGTTTGCCACTAAGAGGACAACACACTAAAAATAATTCAAGGACAAGAAAAGGAAGGAAAAAAACTGTTGCAAATAAGAAAAAAGCAACTAAATAGTAAATAAAGACGCTTAAAAAATGGCAAAATCAAACGCAAAAAAGAAGAAAAAAGTTAAAGTAGAAGCTTACGGTGAAGCACATATTCACGCTTCTTTTAATAATATTATTATAAGTTTAACCAATAATACTGGACAAGTAATTTCTTGGTCATCAGCTGGTAAAATGGGCTTTAGAGGTTCTAAAAAAAACACACCTTACGCAGCCCAATTAGCAGCTGAAGATTGTGCAAAAGAAGCCTACGAATATGGCTTACGTAAAGTGAAAGTTTTTGTAAAAGGACCAGGAAACGGAAGAGAATCTGCAATGAGGTCTTTACACAATAACGGTATTATTGTTACAGAAATTGTTGATGTTACACCATTACCACACAACGGCTGTCGTCCACCAAAAAGAAGAAGAGTATAAAAATTATTAACCTAAAAACGGAATTAGATTATCGAAGGATAGTTAGACCTTAATTCATAATCCCGTTATAAACATTTAAAAATGGCTAGATATAGAGGTCCAAAATCAAAAATTGCTAGAAAATTTAGAGAACCAATTTTTGGTCCAGACAAAGTTTTAGAAAAAAAGAATTATCCTCCTGGGCAACATGGAGCTGGTAGAAGAAGAGGTAAACAATCAGAATATTCCATTCAATTAGCTGAAAAACAAAAAGCTAAATATACTTACGGTATATTGGAAAAACAATTTGCAAACCTATTCGAAAAAGCTTCTCGAAAAAGAGGTATTACTGGAGAAATTCTGCTTCAATTATGCGAATCTCGATTAGACAATATGGTTTATCGATTAGGTATATCACCAACAAGAAGCGGAGCAAGACAACTAGTAGGACACAAGCATATTACAGTTAATGGGAAATTGGTAAATATTCCATCTTATTTAATTAAAGCAGGAGATGTAATTGGTGTTAGAGAAAAATCAAAATCTTTAGAAGCAATAACAGCTTCATTAGCAGCTAATCCTGCTAACTCAGATTGGTTACAATGGAATGCTAGCCAAATGAATGGAACTGTAATTGCAATTCCAGAAAGAACTCAGATTCCAGAAAATATTAAAGAACAACTAATAGTAGAACTTTACTCTAAATAATTTTAAAACAATTAAAACTATGGCAATTTTAGATTTCCAAAAACCAGATAAAGTAATCATGATTAATTCTGACGATTATTTCGGCACATTCGAATTTCGTCCCCTAGAACCTGGTTATGGTATAACAATAGGCAACGCTTTACGCAGAGTATTATTAAACTCTTTAGAAGGATTTGCAATAACATCTGTTAAAATAGAAGGGGTAGATCATGAATTCTCTACCATTAAAGGTGTTGTTGAAGATGTTACCCAAATTATATTAAACTTAAAACAAGTACGTTTTAAACAACAAATTGAAGATGTTAATAACGAAAAACTGGTTGTTAATGTAAGCGGACAAGAAACTCTAACCGCAGGAGATATAGGTAAATTTACCTCTGCATTTCAAGTGTTGAATACTGACCATGTTATTTGTAAAATGGAAACTTCGGTAAAAATTCAGTTAGAACTTACTATAAATAAAGGAAGAGGATATGTCCCTTCTGAAGAAAATAGTAATACTGAAGCGTCTTTTGGCGTTATTGCAATTGACTCTATTCATACACCAATTAAAAATGTAAAATATAACATCGAAAATTATAGGGTTGGACAAAAAACAGATTACGAAAAATTAGTATTCGATGTTACTACAGATGGATCAATTCATCCTAAAGATGCCTTAACAGAAGCTGCCAAAATATTAATCCATCATTTTATGTTGTTCTCTGACGAAAGAATTACCTTAGAAACAGAAGAAAAATCTTCGGTTGAAGAATTTGACGAAGATTCTTTACACATGAGACAGTTATTGAAAACAAAACTTGTTGACATGGATTTATCAGTAAGAGCATTAAATTGCTTAAAAGCTGCCGATGTTGATACATTAGGAGATTTGGTTTCTTTTAACAAAAATGATTTATTAAAATTCAGAAACTTTGGTAAAAAATCATTAACAGAATTAGACGAATTAGTTGAAAACAAAGGATTAACATTCGGCATGAATGTTGCCGCCTATAAATTAGATAAGGAGTAAAAGCCATGAGACACGGAAAGAAATTTAATCACTTAGGAAGACAAGCACCACACAGAAAAGCAATGTTGGCTAATATGGCTTGCTCTCTAATTGAACATAAAAGAATAAATACAACTGTTGCAAAAGCCAAAGCTTTACAAAAATACGTTGAACCATTAATTACCAAATCTAAAACAGATTCTACACATTCTCGCAGAATAGTTTTTAGTTATTTAAAAGATAAATATGCTGTAACAACATTGTTTAGAGATGTATCGGCTAAAATTTCAGATAGGCCAGGTGGTTATACCAGAATTTTAAAAACAGGTTTTAGATTGGGAGATAATGCACAAATGTGTTTTATTGAATTAGTTGATTATAACGAAAACATGTTAAAAGAAACTAAAACAAAAAAATCTTCAAGAAGAAGACGTGGTGGAGCAAAAAAATCTGACACTACAACACCTGTAGTAGCTAAAACTACTGATAAAAAAGAAGCTGAAGTTTCTGAAGCCGACACCAAAGCAGAAGTAGTTGAAGAAACATCTGTGGTAGATGCTGTTAAAGAAACGCCAAAAGCTGAAGACAAAAAAGTTGAAGCTAAAAAAGAAGAGAAAGAAGAAAAGGAAGGAAAAACAGCAACACCAAAAGCTGATAACTCAGGTGAAGAAAATAAAAAAGAAGCATAAAGTTTGATAACTTTTTTAGAAAAATTGAAAAGGATAAAGTAATTTTACTTTATCCTTTTTTTATATAATACTTTATGAGTAAATCGAAATATAAAGCAATTTTAGCACTACAAGATGGAACTGTATTTCATGGTATCTCAGTAGGCTTTTTCGGAACAACAACTGGTGAAATTTGTTTTAATACAGGAATGACGGGTTACCAAGAAATTTTTACAGACCCTTCTTATTACGGACAAATTTTAGTAACAACCACCTCTCACGTAGGTAATTATGGCGTTACAGCAAATGAAGTAGAATCTGATAAAATAAATATTTCGGGCTTAGTTTGTAAAAAATTTTCAGATACATACTCTAGAAATGCAGCAAATAAATCCTTACAACAATATTTTGAAGAACATAAAATTGTTGCCATTTCTGATGTTGATACAAGATCTCTTGTTCAACACATCAGAGATAAAGGAGCTATGAATGCCATTATCTCATCAGAAATATTCGACTTAAAAGAATTAAAAAACAGGCTACTTAAAGTGCCTAGTATGGAAGGGCTAGAACTTTCGTCAAACGTATGTTGTAAAAAAGCTTATTATTTTGGTAATGAAAATGCTAAATATAAAGTTGCTGTTTTAGATTTAGGCGTAAAAAAGAATATTTTAAGATGTTTAGCAGAAAGAGATTGCTATTTAAAAATATTTCCGATGAATACCTCTTTTGAAGAAATGAAAGCATGGAATCCCGATGGATTTATGCTTTCTAATGGACCAGGAGATCCTGCTGTGATGACACAACAAATCGCAACAGTTAAACAAATTAAAAACTCAGATTTACCCGTTTTTGGAATTTGTTTAGGGCATCAAATACTTGCCATTTCGTGTGGTTTAACAACAAAAAAAATGCACAATGGCCACAGAGGCTGCAACCACCCTGTAATAAATTTAGCATCAGGAAAAGGAGAAATTACCTCACAAAATCATGGATTTGTGGTAGATTTAGCATCAGCAAATAAAAATAACAACATTATTGTTACCCATAAACATCTTAACGATGGCACTTTAGCAGGATTAAAATTAAAAAATAAATTGGTGTTTTCAGTACAATTTCACCCCGAAGCTTCTGCTGGACCACACGATTCAAGGTATCTTTTTGATGATTTTATTAAAAATATAGTAGTAAGTAAAAAATTAGTTTCGGCTTAAATATTTGTTTTCACAACATAATTAAAACGACTTAAAATTAGTTTTACTACCTTTGTAATATGGAAAATGAACAAGTAAAGTGTTCTTTTTGTGGAAGAGCAAAAAATGAGGTTGATGTAATGATTGCTGGTGTAACAGGTCATATTTGCAATCACTGTATCGATCAAGCAACAAATATTGTTAAAGAAGAAGTTTCGGGGAAAATACACCGAGAAATAGAATCGCAGATAGAACTTCTAAAACCCAAAGAAATTAAAGCACATTTAGATGAATATGTTATTGGACAAGATGATGCAAAAAAAGTACTTTCAGTTGCCGTTTACAACCATTACAAACGCTTAAAACAAGAAATAAATAAAGATACACAAGAAGTTGAGATTGAAAAATCGAACATTTTATTGGTAGGAGAAACAGGCACAGGAAAAACTCTTTTGGCCAAAACAATTGCTAGAATTCTACATGTTCCTTTTTGTATTGCCGATGCCACTATTTTAACCGAAGCAGGTTATGTTGGTGAAGATGTAGAGAGCATTCTTTCTCGCTTGCTGCAATCCGCAGAATACAACGTAGAGGCAGCACAAAGAGGTATTGTTTTTATTGATGAAATAGATAAAATTGCCCGTAAAAGTGATAATGCTTCAATAACACGCGATGTTTCGGGAGAAGGAGTACAACAAGCCTTACTAAAATTATTAGAAGGGTCGGTTGTAAGCGTTCCACCACAAGGAGGAAGAAAACACCCTGAACAAAAGTTAATAGCCATAGAAACTAAAAATATTTTATTTATTTGTGGAGGTGCTTTTGATGGCATTACAAGAAAAATTGCCAATCGTTTACAAACACAAGTAATAGGCTATAAATCTTCAAAAGAAGAGGAATATGACAAAGAAAATATGTTACAATACATTTCTCCACAAGATGTTAAAGCCTTTGGTTTAATACCAGAATTAATAGGAAGATTGCCAGTACTCTCTTATTTAAATCCTTTAGATAAAACAGCCTTAAGAAGAATATTAACAGAGCCTAAAAATTCAATAATAAAACAATATATTAAGTTGTTTGAATTAGACGATATTAAACTTCTGTTTGATAAAGGCGTGTTAGATTTTATTGTAGAAAAAGCCATCACATACAAATTAGGAGCAAGAGGTTTACGTTCTATCTGCGAAGCAATAATGATTGATGCGATGTATGAGTTACCTTCTGATAATACCCAAAAAGAGTATAAGGTTACTTTACGTTATGCAAAAGATAAATTTAAAAAAGCTAAAATAAGTAGCCTAAAAGTGGCTTAGGAAAGCTGCCTTTTAGCCGTTTTTTTTGAATTTAAGGTTAATCAGCTAAATATCTTTAAATTGCTGCATAATTTTAGTGGCATAAACAAAATCACATAACTCTTTGTTTTCAGCTTTAAGAATGTTGTGTTTATTTCCTTCCCACCATTTTTGTCCTTTGTATATAAAAGAGATATTATCTCCTGTTTCCATAACAGAATTCATGTCGTGAGTAACAACAATAGTAGTTATGTTATATTCTTGGGTAATTTCTTCAATTAAATTATCTATTACAATAGATGTTTGAGGGTCTAAACCAGAATTAGGCTCATCACAGAATAAATATTTTGGTTGGAGAGCAATTGCTCTGGCAATACCTACCCTTTTTTGCATTCCACCACTTAATTCGGCAGGATATAAATGATTTACGTTTTCTAAATTTACTCTTTTTAAACAAAAATTTACCCTGTCGAGTATTTCTTCTTTACTATTTTTGGTGTGCATTTCTAAAGGGAACTTAATATTTTCTTCAACAGTTAAAGAATCAAATAAAGCTGACCCTTGAAACAGCATGCCTATTTCTTTCCTAATTTCTTTACGTTGTTTAAAGTTCATTTCTGTAAAGTTTCTACCATCAAATTCAATAGTTCCTTCATCAACATCATGTAAACCTACAATACATTTTGTTAAAACAGATTTTCCCGATCCACTAGCACCAATAATTAGGTTGGTTTGTCCCATTTTAAAACTGATAGAAATATCTTTAAGAATATTAATCTCTCCGAAAGACTTACTTATGTTTTTAACTTCAATCATATTAGTAACAATTGGGTTAAAATGTAATTAATAATTAAAATTACAATGCTGGTATAAACGACAGATCTTGTGCTTGCTGCCCCTATTTCTAAAGAGCCTCCTTTACAATAATAACCATGATAAGAAGGGATGCTGGTGATAACAAACGAAAAGAATAAAGTTTTAATTAAAGCATAAATAATAGAAAATAGTTTAAAATCAAATCTTAGTCCCGTAATGTAGTCTTCAATGGTCATTCCTGCATTAAACAAAGCAACAACAAAACCACCAAAAATACCAATAATCATACTGTAAATAATTACAATAGGCAAAAACATTACCGCAGCCATTATTTTTGGAAATATTAGGTAGGATGCAGCATTAACCCCCATAATTTCTAAGGCATCAATTTGTTCAGAAATTCGCATTGTACCAATTTCAGAAGCAATGTTTGAGCCAATTTTTCCTGCTAAAATTAAGCTCATTATGGTTGGAGCTAACTCTAAAATAAAGGATTCTCTGGTAGCAAAACCTATTAAATATCCAGGGTATAAGGGGTTGTTCATGTTTGATGCCGTTTGTATAGTTACTACCGCACCCATAAAAAATGAGATAATAGCTATTAAACCTAACGAACCAATACCTAAGCTAACCATTTCGGAAAGTATTTGTTTTCTGATAATTTTATAATTATCGGGTTTTTTAAATACCCTTGCTAATAGCAAAAAATATTTTCCAATATGAAAAAATATAGATAACATAATTTAAGCTATAAAAGTAAATAATTATTTTGCTTTACAGATAATCAATTTATTTTTATCTTTACAAGATGAAATTAAAGTGTATTATAGTCGTTTTTATTTTAATGTCGTTTTTATTTACAGCTTGCCGTATCCGCAAAAATAAATGTAATACTTGCCCCCATTGGAGTAAGAAAACTGAAGTTTTACCCTGTAAAGTATAATTTTTTAAATTTCTGATAAAAATCATAGGTTTAACTTTAAAATAAGTCTAATTTTGGCTACTATTTAGAATAATTCTAAATAATTATGACATTAGACCAACTTATAGAGAACGAAAGTGCAACGATTAATCAAATTAATGATGAAGGACTTGCCTTGCAACTTTTAACCATGGGATTTATTTTGGGTGAAAAGATTATTGTACAAAGAATAGCTCCTTTAAAAGATCCAATATTAATTACTTCTGGAGCTAATTATATTTCAATAAGAAAAGCTGACGCTAAAAAAATAGAAGTAAATAAAGATTAGCCCTGAAAACACCATCGGAAAATATAGGAAAAGAAATTTTATTAGTTGGCAATCCCAACACGGGTAAAAGTACTTTGTTTAACGCATTAACAGGCTTAAACCAAAAGGTAGGTAATTTTCCTGGGGTAACTGTTGATAAGAAAACAGGGGGGTTAGATTTAAAAGGTAATGCTTTTAAACTTATTGATTTACCCGGAACTTATAGTTTAGATGCCATTTCAAAAGACGAAAAAATTACCCAAGATTACATTCAACAATCAAACAACAACATTGTAATTGTTGTTGCCGATGCTACTAATTTAAAGCGAAACTTGTTGTTATGTTCTCAAATTATTGATACAGGCAGCCCCGTTATTTTAGCATTAAATATGATGGATTTATTACAAAAAAGTAATAAAAAAATTGATATTACTAAACTTTCATCGCTTTTAAATATACCTGTTATTCCTATTAATGCTCGTTTAAATAAAGGTATTGATGAGTTAAAATTGGCAATAGATAATTATCATTTTAAAGAAGCAAGCTTTATAAAAAGATCACCTTTGGTTAATACTATTGACGAAACTTTGTTGCGTTACAAAAAAATAAATCAGGTAGTTAACCAATGTATAGTTGTAAAAGGAGAAGATAAATTAAGTTTACTTACCAAAAAAATAGACAATGTACTTACTCATAAATTTTATGGGTATTTAATATTTATAACCATACTTTTTATTATTTTTCAGGCCATTTTTTCGTGGTCGGCATACCCGATGAAAGCTATTGAAATGGGCTTTTTATGGCTTGAAATTCATGTTTCAACCATTTTACCACAAGGAATTTTAAATGATTTAATTGTAAATGGTATTTTAGCAGGTTTGGGAGGAATAATTGTTTTTGTTCCTCAAATAGCTGTTTTATTTGGCTTTATAACAATTTTAGAAGATACAGGATATTTATCTCGCGTAAGCTTTTTAATGGATAGAATTTTACGACAATTTGGCTTAAATGGCAAATCTATTATTCCATTACTAAGTAGTACAGCCTGTGCTGTTCCTGCCATTATGAGCACACGCACAATAAACAATTTTAAAGAAAGATTAATTACCATAATGGTTGCTCCATTAATAAGTTGCTCTGCAAGAATTCCTGTTTACACTTTATTAATTTCTTTAATTGTACCAAAAAGCGAATCGGTAGGTGTTTTTAATTTGCAAGGAATAATAATGATGGGCTTGTATTTAATTGGATTTATAGCAGCTTTAGTTGTTGCTTGGGTACTGAAGTTACTGCTTAAAAATAAGCAAAGAAGTAATTTTATATTAGAGATGCCAATTTACAGATTGCCTAGGTGGAAAAATGTATTGATGGAAATGCTAAATAAAGTAAAAATATTTTTATTTAATGTGGGACAAATTATTATTGCTATTTCTATTATTTTATGGGTTTTATCTTCTTATGGACCTGGAAATGACTTTAAAAATATTGAGAAAAAGTATGCCTCAGCATCTATACAAAAAAAATATACTAAAAACGAAACACACGCCCTCGAAGCTAGCGAAAAACTAGAATCTTCTTATGCTGGTTACCTAGGTAAAGCTATTGAACCCATGATTAAACCAATTGGCTTTGATTGGAAAATAGGTATAGCCCTTATTACCTCATTTGCTGCCAGAGAGGTTTTTGTTGGCACCATGTCAACCTTATATAGTGTTGGAGAAGAGAATAATACAAAATCATTAACTGAAAAATTAATTAGTGCCAAAGACCCAAAAACAGGAAAAAAATTATACACCTTAGCCACCACCTTATCTTTACTTATTTTTTACGCATTTGCCATGCAATGCATGTCCACTGTTTCAGTAGTTTACAGAGAAACAGGAGGCATAAAATGGCCTCTTATTCAATTAATTTATTTAGGATTTTTAGCTTACTCATCTAGCTATTTGGTTTTTAATCTTTTTAGTTGAT
This sequence comes from uncultured Vicingus sp., assembly GCA_964625955.1. Classification (GTDB taxonomy): domain Bacteria; phylum Bacteroidota; class Bacteroidia; order Flavobacteriales_E; family Vicingaceae. The sequence continues at coordinate 25,893 of CAZVEW010000010.1, forward strand.
GGAAGAAAAATTTAAGTTATTAGCCGATTACATTCCCAAAAAAAGTTTTCCTATTTTCATTAATTGGATTGAACAACATCCTTTTCACCTTAAAATAACCAGAGAAAGAACATCAAAACTTGGCGATTTTAGACCCAAAACTAAATATTTACCTTATAGAATAAGTGTTAACAATAACCTTAACAAATACAATTTTTTAATTACCTTAACCCACGAATTTGCACATTTATTAACTAGGGAAAAGTATAAACGAAAAGTATATCCACACGGAATAGAATGGAAAAATAATTTTAAAGATTTAATACAACAATTAATAGATAAAAATATTTTTCCTAGTGATATTAAAACAGTTTTATCGCATCATATCAAAAATCCAGCAGCCTCATCAGTTAAAGATATTGAATTGCTAAAGGTTTTAAACCAATATAATCATCAAAAGAATAATATAATTCATTTATCTGAAATTAAGGAGGGATCTATATTTTCTCTTTATAAAAAAAGAATTTTTATAAAAGGAACTAAACGTAGAACAAGGTATTTGTGTAAAGATTATTACTCTAAAAAAGAATACCTCATCAATGGAATAGCAGAGGTTGAAATTGTAGATAAATCAATGCTGTAATTATTTTTGTTAATAACTATATCTCTTAAAATATTTCCAAAATTTTCGCTTTTTAAGTAATTTCGTTACAATTAAAAAATAAGGAATATGAACGATTATTTATTAGAACCTATCATCAACCAAAGGGTGTCGGAAATGGCAGAAAATTTGGTTGGTTCAGAAATTATTAAGTTAGCAGCGGAGGTTAAAAAGAAGATAAAAGCAGGAGAAAAAATATACAATTTTACAATTGGTGATTTTAATCCAGAAATATTTCCAATTCCAAATGAATTGAAGCATTTAATTATTGATGCGTACAAAAATAATCAAACTAATTATCCAGCAGCAAATGGCATTGAAGTGCTAAGAATAGCAGTTTCTCGTTATTTGCACACAAGAGAAGGGGTAGAATATAACCCCGATCAAATATTAATTTCTGGAGGAGCACGACCCTTAATTTATGCTATTTATCAAACAATTATTGACCCAGGAGATACGGTAATTTATCCAATTCCTTCGTGGAACAATAATCATTATTGCCATATTTCCAAAGCAAAGTCGATAAGCATAGAAACCAAAGCAGAAAACAATTTTATGCCCTCAGCAAACGATATAAAACCTTATATTTCTGAAGCAAATTTAATTGCTTTATGTTCACCTTTGAATCCCTCTGGAACCGTATTCTCTAGAAATGACTTAGAACAAATTTGTGAATTAATTATTGAAGAAAACAAAAAAAGAGGAGACCAAAAAAAGCCAGTTTACTTGTTGTTTGACCAAATTTATTGGTCTTTAACTCACGGAGACACACAACATTTTGATCCTGTTAGTTTGATTCCTGATATGAAAAATTATACCATTTATGTTGATGGAATATCAAAATCCTTTGCAGCTACAGGAGTTAGAGTTGGTTGGGCTTTTGGTCCAAAAAAAATAATTAATAAAATGCGTGCTATTTTGAGCCACGTTGGTGCTTGGTCGCCAAAGGCAGAACAAGTAGCCACCGCTAAATATCTTGCAAAAGATGAACAAATAGATGAGTATCTATATAAATTTAAGGCAAGAATTAGCAAACGATTATTACGGATTTATCAGGGATTTAATAAATTAAAAAAAGAAGGTTTTAATGTTGATGCCATCAGTCCGCAAGCCGCAATTTACCTAACAGTTAAGTTTGATTTAATTAATAAAGTTATGCCAGATGGAACAGTTTTAAAAACAACACAAGATGTAACTAAATTTTTATTAGATGAAGCCAAATTAGCCATCGTACCATTCTATGCTTTTGGAACATTTAAGAACCCTTCTTGGTATAGACTATCTGTCGGAACGTGTAAATACGAAGAAATTGACGAATTATTTAAAAAGTTAAAAGAAGCACTAATTAAGTTGAAATAAATATTTTGTTATTTTTATGAAGAACCCAAATAATTATTGCATTATAATGGCAGGAGGTATTGGTAGCCGATTTTGGCCAATGAGCAAACCCTCACACCCTAAACAATTTATTGATATATTAGGAACAGGCGAAACCCTTATTCAACAAACCTACAATAGATTACAAAGAATTTGCCCGAAAGAAAATATTTTTATTGTTACCAATGAAAAATATAAAGCATTAACCCTCGAACAATTAAAAGAAATTAGTGATGAGCAAATAATTTGCGAACCAACAATGAGAAATACAGCTCCTTGTATTGCTTATGCAAATTTTAAAATAGCAGCTAAAAACCCTAATGCTAATATAGTTGTAGCACCAGCCGACCATCTAATTTTAAAAGAAGATGAGTTTGAAAGAGTAATTAATTTAGCTTTAAATTATACCGCTAAAAACGATTGTTTAGTTACATTAGGTATTACACCTAGCCGACCAGATACAGGTTATGGCTATATTCAGTTTAATGAAGATGTGGATAATGAAATAAAGAAAGTAAAAACCTTTACCGAAAAACCAAACTTAGAACTAGCCAAACAATTTGTTAAAAGTGGTGATTTTTGTTGGAACTCAGGGATGTTTATTTGGAGCTTAAAAAGCATCCAAAAAGCGTATAAAAGCTTATTGCCAAATATTTATGCCTCTTTTAAAGCAGGAGAAAAATTTTATAACAGACCAGAAGAATATACTTTTATAAAAGAAACATACGCCTCCTGCAAAAATATTTCTATAGATTACGGCATTATGGAAAAAGCCAACAATGTTTATGTTGTTTCTGCAGATATTGGTTGGTCGGATTTAGGAACTTGGGGGTCTATTTATAATCACCTATCTCAAGATGAAAATAAAAATGCCATAGCCGCTAAACATGTAATGCTTTACGAATCGGACGGAAACATAATTAATGTGCCAGACAATAAATTAGTTGTTTTACAAGGCTTAAAAGATTATATAATTGTTGATACCAAAACAGCCCTATTGGTTTGTAAAAAGAAAGACGAACAAAAAATTAAACAATTTGTTACAGACATCAAGTTAGGTGAAAACAAAATTTTTTATTAAAAATTACAACTAAAATAACTTTTAAAAAAGTTTACATTTGTTCCTGCAAATGGTAGATATAAAAAATAAATCCAATATGTCTTTTTTAGAGCACTTAGAGGTGTTGAGGTGGCACTTAGTAAGGTCTAGTGTGGCCATACTTGCTTTTTCTATACTTGCTTTTAGTTTTAAATCAATATTATTTGATGACATAATTCTGGCTCAAAAAAATGCTGATTTTTGGACTTACCGAATGTTTTGCAAATTTTCTCATTTTATTGGAAGAGGAGATGCTTTGTGTATGCCAGATCTCCATTTTAATTTAATTAGCATAACAATGAGTGGGCAGTTTACCATGCATATTATGACTGCCGTTTTTGCTGGGATTACCCTCGCTTTTCCCTACATTTTGTTCGAAATATGGCGTTTTATATCGCCTGCATTAGAAAAAAGTGAACGTAAATATGCTAGAGCTTTAATTTTTACAGGTTCAATTTTGTTCTTTATAGGTATTTTATTTGGCTATTTTTTTATATCCCCTTTATCAGTACAATTTTTAGGAAATTATCAAGTAAGCAGCTTAGTTAAAAATCAAATTACATTAAACTCTTTTATTTCAATTGTAACAACAGTAACTTTTGCTTGTGGACTAGTTTTTCAATTACCACTATTGGTCTATTTTTTATCTAAGTTAGGATTGATAACACCTTCATTAATGAGGAAATATAGAAAACATGCAGTAGTTATTACATTAGTTTTGTCAGCAATTATCACCCCTCCAGATATATCTAGCCAAATACTTATGGCTATTCCATTACTAATACTGTACGAATGCAGTATATTGGTCTCAAAAGTAGTTGTTAAAAGAGCTAAGTAAGTACTTAAATTAAAGATAATAATTATATTTCTTTTTACAATTAGTGAGAAAAGAGTTATTTTTAACCTATGATTTTAAAAGCAGAAAATATTCAAAAAAAATATGGTAAGAGAACAGTTGTAAAAGGTGTTTCTTTTAATGTAAGACAAGGAGAAATTGTTGGGCTTTTAGGACCAAACGGAGCAGGAAAAACTACCTCTTTTTATATGATAGTTGGTTTAATTAAACCAAATGGAGGGAGAGTATTTTTGGCTGAAGAAGATATTACAAAGCTACCTATGTATAAAAGAGCACAAATGGGAATAGGTTATTTACCCCAAGAAGTTTCTGTTTTTCGGAAATTAAGTGTTGAAGATAATATTGCTGCCATATTAGAAATGATGAAGTTGACCAAAAAAGAACAGAAAAAAAAGTTAGAAGATTTAATTGAAGAGTTTGGTTTACAGCAAGTTCGCAAAAATTTAGGACATAACCTTTCTGGAGGAGAAAAACGAAGAACAGAAATTGCAAGAGCATTAGCATCAAATCCAAAATTTATTTTATTAGACGAACCTTTTGCAGGTGTTGACCCCATCGCGGTTGAAGATATACAAACCATTGTGTCAAAATTAAAAGATAAAAATATAGGTATCTTAATTACCGACCACAACGTGCAAGAAACACTTAGTATTACCGATAGAGCTTATTTATTATTTGAGGGAGAAATTTTAAAAGCAGGAACTGCCGAAGAATTAGCAGCAGATGAACAAGTTAGAAGAGTTTATTTAGGACAAAATTTTGAACTAAGGAAAAAGATTTAGGTGGTTTTTCTATACCAATTTTAAGTAATTTGATTGTTTTCTTGGGCTTACTTTTTTATTTTTCAAAAAAAATAGTAGTCTCCTTTTTGTCTATTAATTCTTAAATCTTAATTTCGAAGAATAATTTAGTGGCATGAAACTCTTTTTATTGATAGTAGCTTTGTTAGGTTTAGGCGTTTTTGGAATGGCTGTTAAAATTATTTTTAAAAAAGGTGGGAAGTTTGATAAAACCTGTGCTAGCTCTAGTCGGGTTTTAAACGCTGATGGTGAACCTTGTGGTTTTTGTGGTGCTATGCCTGATGAGCAATGTAAAAATGAAGAAGCTAATTAGCTAATTTTTTAATGTGATGATGTGATAATTTTACACTTTTTATAACTAAGCTCATTAAATTTAACCCAAAGGCAATTATCTAAATTATTCCATTAGCTAATTATCAAATTAATAAATCCGGTCTTCTTTTTTTAGTTCTTTCTATGGCTTTTTCTTCTCGCCATTTTTCTATTGCTGCATGATTTCCGCCTAACAATATTTCAGGAACTTTTAGTCCTTTGTAATCTTCTGGTCGAGTATAAACAGGTGGAGCCAATAACCCATCTTGAAAAGAATCAGTTAACGCGGAAGTTTCATCATTAATAACTCCTGGAATTAAACGAATAATTGCATCGCTTAAAATAGCTGCTGGTAATTCGCCTCCTGTCAATACAAAATCGCCTATAGAAACCTCTTTAGTAATCAATAATTCCCTAATCCGCTCGTCAATTCCTTTATAATGTCCTGCCAATAGGATAATGTTTTCTTTTAAAGAAAGTGTATTTACCATTCCTTGTTTCATGGTTTCTCCATCAGGAGTCATGTAAATGATTTCATCGTAATCTCTTTCCGATTTTAACTTGTCTATGCAAGCTGCAATGGGCTGAATTTGCATTACCATTCCAGCTCCACCTCCAAAAGCGTAATCATCTATTTTTTTTTGTTTATTGGTGGAGTAATCTCTCAAATTGTGAACATTTATTTTTACCAATCCTTTATCTTGAGCTCTTTTTAAAATAGAAGTATTTAAAGGACTTTCCAATAAATCGGGTAAAACGGTTATGATGTCAATTC
>CAZVEW010000011.1:0-31615 GCA_964625955.1 uncultured Vicingus sp.
TTCTTTTGGCGTATCAGCTTTAGCTGAAGTTGTTTCCTTTGGAGTTGCCAAGTAATCAAAAATTGAAACAATTTCTTCCTCTTTTAAAACACCGTTAAATGACTGCATTGGTATTTTAAATTTATCAAAAAGGGCAACAGCATCAGCATCGCCTTCCTTAACCATTTTCTGAGAATCTTTAACCCAATTAATTAACCACTCTCTTTCGTGTCTATCATTAACACCTAATAAACCAGGACCGACAAGTCTGTCAGCAGTTGCAAAATGACAAGCAGAACAGTTAGTTGTAAAAAGCTCTTTTCCACTTTGAGCACTTAAATTTATTTGAAAAAGAAAAAAAGAAACAAAAATAAACGACAGTTTAGATATAAATAGTTTCTTTCTATGGTTAGGTATCTTGTTCATGCTAAAATAGTTACAATTTATTTTGTCAGTAAATATAGAAAATGACTGTCAAAAATACTAGATTAGCTCTTTAAACAAAGTGATTTATCGTTTTTTAATTCATTTTTTCTTTAATTTAGATAGATTCTAAATAACAAATTGAATGACCTACATCATAATTTTATTTGGAATAAATATTGTTATAACATGGGACGAATAAATATTGTAATTTTGAATTTCAAAATAAATTAAATTAATGTTAGTAATGAAAGTACTTGGTTTGTTTATCTTAATATCTTTTTCTCAGTTATGCTTGTGTCAAAACGATAGTAGTATTACCAAAAATACTACTGTAGAAGTTATTAAAGACCATAGAATTGACAAATTAAATAATGTTTATATCTCCTCATTTAAACTAAAGGGATACAGGATTCAGATATTTTCTGGGACAAAGAAACAACCAGCAAGACAAATTAGAGGTCGATTTATTCAGCAATACAAGTATGTTAATGCCCACGAAATTTACCAACAACCTTACTATAAAATTAGGGTTGGTGACTTTGTAACAAAACTAGAAGCTTTAAAATTCTTAAAAGAGATTTCGCCTCAATTTCCCAACTCTTTTATTGTTCAAGATGATATTAATCATAAAATTGAGCAAGAGTAAATAGGTAATCCATAATTGCCAATGTGCTGATATAATAAAATGGATTTGTGTTGGCAATACGACTAAAAAACAATCTTAATAAATCTTTAAAGAAGTTTGTGTTTGGTAATTTTATATTAAAGTTTAAACATTACTTTTGACGCTGAAATTATGGCCCTTATTTTAATTATTATATATGGTTTAGCACTATCGTTTATTTTTTTGTATAGCGTTATGCAACTAAGTTTGGTAATTAATTATATCCGCAAAAAGAAAGAAAAACCAACACGACCAACAATAAACGAAGAGAACCTTCCTTTTGTAACCATACAATTACCGCTTTACAACGAACTATATGTTGTTGAACGATTAATTGATGCTGTTGTTAAATTTGATTACCCAAAAGATAAGTTTGAAATCCAAATTTTAGATGATTCTACAGATGAAACCGTTGATATAGTTGCCAAGGAAGTAGCAAAATATGCTCAACAAGGTTTTAATATTTACCAACACCAACGTAAAAATAGGATCGGTTTTAAAGCAGGAGCTTTAGCCGAGGGTTTAAAAATTGCTAAAGGAGAATTTATTGCCATTTTTGATGCTGATTTTTTACCAAAATCAGCATTTATTAAAAAAACTATTCCTTATTTTGAAGATGAAAAGATTGGTGTAGTTCAAACCAAATGGGAACATATTAACCAAGAATATTCACTACTTACTCGCTTGCAGGCATTTGGTTTAGATGCTCATTTTACAGTTGAACAAACAGGTAGAAACTTTGGACATCATTTCATTAATTTTAATGGTACAGCAGGCATTTGGCGAAAATCGTGCATTATTGATGCTGGTGGTTGGCAATCGGATACGCTTACCGAAGATTTAGACTTGAGCTATAGGGCTCAATTAAAAGGTTGGCAATTTAAATATTTAGAAGAAGTAGGTTCTCCAGCAGAATTACCCGCAGCCATGACTGCTCTTAAAACACAACAATTTCGTTGGACAAAAGGTGCTGCAGAATGTATGCGTAAAAACCTTTTAAAAGTACTTAAAAATAAAGATATCTCTTTTAAGACAAAACTGCACGCACTTTTTCATTTAATGAATAGTTCTGTTTTTATTTGCATTGTTTTAATTGCTGTTTTAAGCGTACCGATGTTAATCATTAAAAATCATTTTGTGGTTTACAGCACCCTATTTAAATTCGGTAGTTTTTTTATTTTGAGTTTAGTTTTTTTAAGTACTTATTATTTCACCTCTCTATCTCAAGAATATAAAAATAAAGGCATTGCTTTATTGCATTTTTTATTTTTATTTCCATTATTTTTATCTGTTTCTATGGGTTTGTCGTTGCATAATGCCATTGCCGTTTTAGAGGGTTATATTGGCAAAAAAACACCTTTTATAAGAACCCCAAAATTTAATTTAGTAAAAAATAAAGACCACTGGCAAGGAAACAAATACTTGGTTAACAAATTAAGTTTTTTAACCGTTTTAGAAATATTGCTAAGCTTTTATTTTATATACGGAATATATGCTGGCGTACTGTATCACGATTATGCCATGATTCCTTTTCATATTATGTTAAGTTTAGGATTCGGATTTGTAAGTTTCTACTCCTTGTTTCATGCCCGAAAAAGGATAAGTTAAGCAATTATATTGTCGCCAATTAAATACATATTAGCTTTATTTTTAGCATTTATATATGTTTGTGTTGGTTATTTTTTAGAACGCAGTAATTTTACTCATCTCATTATATTATTTGGCAGTGCTTTTGCCATTTATTTTTTTATAATCTACCTCACAAAAGACAAAAAAGAAACAGCTATTTTACTGTGGATTTCGATGGGATTTCGATTACTTTTTATTATAGCAATCCCTTGTTTATCAGATGATTATTTTCGTTTTTTATGGGACGGAAAACTGTTTATACATGGGTTTAATCCTTATCTTACCATTCCATCAGAAATTATTAACACCAATATTGCTAAAACGACAGGCTTAAATAATACTCTTTTTTTAGGCTTAAATTCGCCAAATTATTACTCCGTTTACCCACCAATAAATCAATTATTATTTGCAATTGGAGCATATTTTAGTAAACACAGTTTATTGGCTGGGATTATCGCGTTAAGAATACCTATAATTATAGCAGAGTTTTTTACCATTAAATACATTAAAAAATTATTAGTTATTTTAAAATTACCTCAAAACAATGTGCTTTGGTACGCATTAAATCCCTTAGTTATTATAGAATTATCGGGCAATTTACACTACGAAGGAATGATGTTGTTGTGTTTAATTATTGCTATTTATTGGCTGTTACAACACAAATGGGCTGGAGCCGCAATTTGGTGGGCAATGGCAATAAGTATTAAACTAATTCCAATATTATTTTTACCTATTTTAATAAAAAGATTAGGCTGGGCTAAAAGTATATGGTTTTATATCATTACCACTTTGGCATTAACATTTACTTTTTTACCTTTTTTAGATACACAACTAATCCATCATATTGCTACTAGCATTGATTTATATTTTAGAACTTTCGAGTTTAATGCTAGCATTTATTACATTGTTAGGTGGTTTGGCTATCAAAAAGTAGGATACGATATTATACAAACTGCTGGTCCAATTATGTCTGTAATTACGTTTGTACTAATTATATTAGTTTATTTTATTAAAAATAACTCGTGGCACGATTCATTTAAAAAAATGCTTTTTGCTTATACCATTTATTTGTTAATGGCATCTATTGTACACCCTTGGTATGTAATTAATTTAGTAGTATTAAGTGTTTTTATCAAAAATTATAAATATGCTTTAATTTGGTCGGTATTAATTGTTTCGAGTTACTATGCTTACTCGCAAACTGATTTTACTGAAAATTATTTATTAATTGCCATCGAATATAGTGTTGTTATTGCTTACTTAGTGTACGAAATAATAAGGCAAACAAACAAGAAAAAAGGTGTTAATACAATTTCATTTTCATAAACCTCTTTCTTAGCTAGTAATATTATCTGGTTGGGTAACTTTCAGCAATTTTGTTAGTTTTAACGAAACATCTAAAAATAATATTTTTGGATTTGCATTGCGTTCAATATGAAAAATGGCATCATTAAACAATTCGATAATTGCCATACAATTAGCCCCGTGAATGTAAGGAGCAAACTTGGTTAAAAATTTATTTTCTTGTAAATTTCTTCTTGCCAAAGAGGAAGTGCCATAGTTATTTATTAAGCTTTCTCTAAAAATGTGCAAACAATAGTTTAAAAATTGCTTTTGTTTTTCTCTGCCGTAAGATGTCTTGGCTATTTCTTCGCTCCACGTTATTAACTCAGGAACAGCTGCTTTAAAAGCAAAGCGCATCCACGCTGTAAATAAATCGTAAAAAGCATCTTCAACAGATGAAGTTGCTATAATATTTTTAGCCGCAATGTAATCGCCATCGGATAATACGGCAATATTTTTAGCATCTTCTTCTGCCAACTGATACTTATCAATAATTACATTTTGCAGTTCAAGGGTATCAATGCTGTTTACTTTTATAAGTTGAGTTCTTGATAAAATGGTGGTTATTATTGTTTCAGTTTCTTGAGCCACCAAAATAAATAAAGTTTTTGCTGGCGGCTCTTCTAAAATTTTTAACAACTTGTTTGCCGATGTTATGTTAAATTTTTCGGGATACCAAATAATCATTATCTTATAGTCTGATTCGTAAGTTTTTAAGCTTAGCTTTTTTAAAATATCAATGCTCTCGTCTTTGGTAATAAAAAGTTGTTTGTTGCCTGTCTCTATTTTTTCTTGCCAATCTTTATAGCTTAAATAATAATCGTTTAAAAGTGCGGCTCTCCATTGAGGTAAAAAATGATTACTTATGGGACTTTTCTTGATTTCCGCATTGGTTGCCACAGGAAAAACAAAATGTAAATCGGGGTGAACCAATTTTTGGTATTTTACACACGAAGGACAAACACCGCAAGAATCGTTAGCCAATTTATTTTCGCAACAAATATATTGGGCATAAGCTATGGCTAAAGCCAAATTACCAAAACCTTCTTTTCCTAAAAATAATTGTGCATGACTTATTCTGTTGTTTTTAACAGCATCAATAAGCTTTTTTTTAACCTCTTTTTGTCCTATTATTTCTTTAAATAACACCTTGTTTAAGTAAAAAATTTAAACCGCTAAATTAACAATTTAAATACAGGAGAGTTCTAAAAATTCATTCGTATCAAAAATTTTAAGAAATTCTTACACGTTTTAATTGATAAATTTTACCTTTACCATTCTAAATTTTTCTATAATGAATAACATCAATAAATATAATTTTTTAGATAAAAAAGTACTTATTAGGGTTGATTTTAATGTTCCTTTAAACGAAAATTTTGAGGTTACTGATGACACAAGAATTAAGGCTGCAATTCCAACAATTAAAAAAATATTGAAAGAAGGAGGTACAATTATATTAATGTCTCATTTAGGACGACCTAAAAACGGATATGAAGAAAAATTCTCTTTAAAACACATTGTAACCTGTTTATCAAAAAATATTGGAACCGAAGTGCAATTTGCAACCGATTGTATTGGTAGCGAAACTTTAGCACAGGTTAAAAACTTAAAAAAAGGAGCTGTTTTATTGTTAGAAAATTTACGGTTCCACAAAGAAGAAACTAAAGGAGATAAAGATTTTGCCAAAAAACTCTCAGAACTTGCCGATGTTTATGTAAATGATGCTTTTGGCACAGCCCACCGAGCACACGCTTCAACAACCGTTATTGCCCAATTTTTTCCAAAAGATAAAATGTTTGGCTATTTAATTGAAAAAGAAATTAAAAGTGTTGCCAAAATAATGAAAAACAGTACAAAACCAGTAACAGCAATTGTTGGCGGAGCAAAAGTATCTAGCAAAATTATCATTATCGAAAATTTATTAAATAAGGTAGATAACCTAATTATTGGTGGAGGAATGGCTTATACTTTTGTTAAAGCTTTAGGAGGAGCAATAGGAAACTCGTTAATAGAACCTGATTTTGTATTAACCGCCAAAGAAATTATGGAAAAAGCCCATGCTAAAAATGTAAATATATTATTACCTACCGATTCTGTAATTGCCAACAATTTTAGTGATGATGCAGCATTTAAGCAATGTAAAACTAACAATATTCCTAATAGTTGGATAGGGTTAGATATAGGCGAAAGTGCCATAAAAGATTATGTTAATTGTATTGAAAATGCTAAAACAATTTTATGGAATGGACCCATGGGCGTGTTTGAAATGGAGCATTTTAAACAAGGCACACTAGCCGTTGCCAAAGCCATTGTAACAGCTACAGCAAATGGTGCTTTTTCTTTAATTGGAGGAGGCGATTCTGTGGCTGCCATCAATAAGTTTAAGATGGCAGATAAGGTTAGCCATGTTAGCACGGGTGGTGGAGCAATGTTAGAGTATTTAGAAGGAAAAGAATTGCCTGGTATTGCCGCTATTTTACATTAAAAATTCAACTAAATATGGATAAAAAGTGTAAGAAAACTTGTTGTTAACCACTAGCTATAGATTAGTACGTTGTTTATCAGTAAGTTTCAGTAAAAATAAAAAGCGGACAAAAGGTAGGTTCTACCAGTTTGTCCGCTCCTGTGACCCCGGAGGGATTCAAACCCCCAACCCTCAGAGCCGAAATCTGATATTCTATTCAGTTGAACTACGGAGCCATTTTTTTGCAAATATATAGAAATTGATTAAAATTTTACCACTTTTAAATTGTCAATCCAAACTTGTTTTTTACTATTGTTCCAAACGTAAATACTAACAATATCATCAGGTTTTAAATCCAACTCCTTTAAATTTATTATCATAAAACTTTTAAACCAATCTTTATTATCTTTTTGCTGCCATTTGGCAATATTTTCTCCTTTCCAAATTAAATTGTTTTTACCTCTATTTGTCTGAAAAACAATAATAGGGTCTGCTCCTCGCTCTATTCTACACATCACAGAGATTAGCATTGTTTTATCTGTTTTATTAATAATTTCTTTAACCGATTTTTTAAATACAGGACTATAAATTATGGTAGAGTCTAAATGAAATGAATGAGGAGAGGTAAAAAAAATAAGGCTATCAATGCCATAATTATTAACCGTCCAATTATTATTGTGTTTATCAAAATTATTAAAAGTTATTTCATTCTTAATATAATCTGAGGTGCTTTGCTGATAAATACAATCCCAAGATAATTTTCCTATGTAATTTTTTTTAATGGACATAAATTGACTTAAAAAAATATAATCTAAATTGGTTTGTGTATGCTTATTAATCTGTGCATAAAAAATGTATTTTTTCTTTTTGGCCACTTTATTTAGTTGAAGAATATCTTTGTTAAAACTCACATCAACATAATTAAAATTATTTAAATTTTTAATTAATTCTGGCTTATCTACGTTAATAATAAAAGTAACCGAATCGGCATATTGTTGTGCAATATTATTAATATCTTGATTTAATTTTGAGTACAATTTTTTATTAGTATCTCGCAAAGAAGCATGGTAAAAAACAAATAACAAAAGCACTCCAATAAGGCCAAAAAACAGCCAAATTTTATAATTATTTTTAAAATGTTTCTGCTCTTTTCTTAAAAAAACAATGATAAAAAATAAAATAACAAAACATAGTGTTAGCATGCTTATGTAAAAAGAAACAGTTATTTTTTTAGTATAAAATTCAAATGTAACATCATTTTTTCCCTTGTTGAGGAGGATAGACATAAAAGTATCGTTTGTTTTTGATATGCTTACTGGTTTTCCATTTACAAAAGCTTTCCAAAAATGATAATAGTTTTGTAAAAAAATTAGATGTTCTTTTTTATCATTATTTACTACAAAGTGAATTTTATTAGGATTAAAATCTAATATTTTAATCTTTTTATAAGAAGATTTATCAATGGTATTAGTATCCACAATGCTATTATTAATAGCTGTTGCTAAAAATAATAAAGGGTTATTAATAATGGCATCAAAAGTTTTATTCTTTTCTGCTAATCTAGTATTTTTATAGATGTAGGGTCCATTTCCGTCCCAAGAAGGAATTTTGTAAAAAACAGGTAAACTTTTATATAAAAAAGGCGTTTGTGGTATAAATAACGCATTGTTAATTTTAGTTATTGGATTTTTTAGTGATGGGATAGGATATACATCGGGTAAGGAATTTATCTTTTTATCAATAATTTTAGGCGAAAAATCGGTAAAAACTGTAGCGTAATTATTTAGCTGTGTTGCTATTACCATATCCATCAAACAAACAATAACAACACGCCATTTTAGGTAATTCTTTTTAAGTTTACTATTTAATATAATGATGATTAAAGTGGTAATTAAAAGCAGTATAAGTCCTTGTAAAAACACTCTTTCTTTAATACTTGCTACACCACAAAAAGCTAAAAATCCTTGATTAAATAGCATAGAAATATGCCAATTAGTAATTTTAACAAACAAATAAATTTCCACTAGGAATAAGAAGAGCAAAAAACCAACAAGTAGCCATTTAACTAATTTTTGATTGCTAATATCAGAAAAAACTTTATCAAAACCATAACCAGCAGCAATAAGAACTAAAAAAATGGCAAATATTCTGAATAAAGCTGGAAATCGAAACAATTCCATAAAAGGCAAAATCATCAACCATTTTCTAAACGGAAAAATTTGAGCTATGGCTATCATCATAAAAAATAATGCCAATAAAGAAAATAGCCTAATTATTTTTGGCGTTGTTTTTTTGAGGTTAATATATACAAAAAGTATAATAGGAATAATGCCTACATAACAATTTATTAATGAAAAATCTTCACCCCAAAAAGCTAATTTACTTACCGATGCAGCAAATGGATAAATAAAAGTTATCAATGCTTTTAGCGGTAACGAGCCAAACAGTATTCCCAAATTTTTATGATTATAAGTAAGTCCATCGCCTCTTGTTATGAATGCCGAAACATCAAATACATTAACAATAATAATTAAACTTAGCCCTGTAAAAACAATGGCTGCAATAAATAGGTAAGTAGTCCATTTTTTGAGCTTTTCGTAATCACTATTCCTTATAAAAACTACTAAAAAGTATAAAAAGCAGGCTAACAATATATATACCGTTGAAATAAATACACCTAAGTATCCTCCAGAGAGCATTAAAAATAAACTTAAAGCTAATTTTAAAGCGGTTTTTAAATTGGCTTGTTGTACAAGCCTTACAAAATAATAAATTACAAAAGGAAGCCAAGCACTACTAATCAACCAACCAATGTGCTGAGCATTACTAATAAAAAAACCAGAAAACATGTAACTTACTGCTAAAATAAGTTTGGTGTGTCTTTTAAAGTTATTTAACTCACCTATCTTATAAAATCCAATACCTGCAATAAATAGGTGTAATAAGTACTCAAAATGTGCTGCACCCAAATTGTATTTGGTGAGTAAGCCAACAATCCAACTTATTGGATACCAAGTACTCGAATCTCCCATTTGTGAAAACCCTCCATTCATAAAAGGATTCCACAAAGGAAGTATGCCGTTATTTATACATTCTGTAACGTAATATTTCCAAGGCAAATAAATATCAACAATATCCCATTTCATGGCAACTTTAAAAAAGAATAATTGCCACATGCCTAAAATTAAAGCAATAAAAATAATTATATAGTCGAAATACTTTTTAGGTATAGTCATAACAATAAAAAAAGTTATTGTTTATTTTATACGTTAAGAATAAAATCATAAGTATATTAAGGTAATCAACTTCTCGCAAATATAACTTAAATTTGTACAATAAATTATATGTTTATACAGTTATAGCATTTATGTTTTTTATGAGATACCGAGTATTTTTAATTGTTTTTTTATTTTTCTCGATAGCAAATTTATTTGCTCAAGATATCCCAATTGGTACTTGGCGAGATCATTTGCCATATACGGATGCTATTTCTGTTTCTTATGGAGATAATATTGTTTATTGTGCCACCAATTCAGCAGTTTTTACTTACGATAAAACAGATAAATCAACAGAAAAATTAAATTTAGTAAATGGATTATCAGATATTGGATTAAGCAAAATAAAATTTAATCCCTACAATAAGAAAATACTTATTGCCTATAAAAACGGCAATATTGATGTGTTGGATAATAAGCAAATTACAAACATCTCTTTTATTAAAACCAGTAATGTCTCAGGAAGTAAATCCATTAATAATATTTATTTTAAAAATAACATTGCATACCTATCAACAGATTTTGGCATAGTGGTTTTAGATATGGACAGAATGGAAATTGCTGAAACCTATTTTTTTGGACCAAACGGAAATGCTATTAGTACTAAAGCTGTTACCTTCGATGCCAACAATATTTACGCAGCAACAACACAAGGTGTTTATTTCGCCAATAAAAATAGTGCGAACTTAGCCGATTTTAATGCTTGGAGTTTAATACCTGAACTTGGCACAAAAAGTTATTCAGGAATTGTTTATTTTTCTAATCGAATATTTGCAAGTTCCGATAGTCCTAATGTTGGAGAAGATAGTATTTATTATAATGATGGAGGCATTTGGCAAACATTTTTGCCATCGGGTTTTAATATTGATAATATAGCAACCACCACATTAAGCACGTCTGATGACATTCTTGTTTTAAACAAACAACTTTCAACTATTTTTTACACTACCTCTTTAAGTGTGATGGATAGCGTAACCCTTTATAATGGTGTTTTCTCTTCTTATAGTGATGAGGTGGTGCTTGATGAAGAACAAAATTATTGGTTTGCCGATAATTTTGGAGGACTAGTAAAAACTAAAGCAGGAGGAAGTGCTACTGAATTCATATTCCCTAATGGTCCTAATAGTTCAAACTCCTTTGCCTTAGATGTAAACAACGATGATTTATGGATGGTTTCTGGGGGCTACGGTATATATTTGGATCACAATATTATTAACCAAAGAATTAATGGTTTGTGGGCAAATATGCCTTTTAATATTAAAAATGCACAAGGTAATAATATTGTTGATTTAGTAAGCGTAGCCATTAACCCTAATAACCCAAGTCAAGTGTATGCAGGCTCTTGGTCTGGAGGATTATTAGAATTTAATAATGGCACATTATCCAATATTTACACCGCTCAGAATTCAGTTTTAGATAGTGTGTTTTTTGGCACTACCGCAGTTGGTACAGTTGAGTTTGACAAAGATAATAACCTATGGGTAACTAGCTCTTATTCTAATAATATATTAGCGGTAAAAACACCCAATAATAATTGGTATAATTATTCTTTTCCAAATTACACTGACCCTACAAGCTTATATGTAGATATGGTAATTGATAATAATAATTATAAATGGATTGTAAATGGAGTAAAAAATAATATAATTATCTTTGATGATAATGGAACTTTAGATATAACAAGTGATGATAGAACAGCATTTTTACCATCTACTTTAAACAACCCTAATTTACAAGGTTTAAATTTACTTTGTATAAAAGAAGATTTGGATGGCGAAATATGGTTAGGAACAAGCGAAGGAGTGGCTGTTATTTATAACCCTTCAGATGTTTTTAATCAAGAAATAAAAGCAGAACAAATTTATATTCAACAAGATGGCAATACCGAGATTTTATTGGGTACCGAAATAATTAATACCATTGCTATAGATGGTGCTAATAGAAAATGGTTTGGCACTCAAAATTCTGGCGTTTACTTAATGAGCTCCGATGGAACGAAAGAAATTTTACATTTTACCACCAAAAATAGTCCTTTATTTTCTGATAATATTTTAGACATAGGAATTAATCAAAAAACGGGAGAAGTTTATTTTGCCACCGCAAAAGGACTAATATCATACAAAGGAACAGCAACCGATGCTAATAATGATTTTAATAATATTTTTGTTTACCCTAATCCCGTAAAACCCGATTTTACAGGCGTAATTGCCATACGAGGCTTAATGAAAAATTCTGACGTTAAAATTACTGATATTAGCGGAAACATCGTTTTTGAAACAAAATCGTTGGGCGGACAAGCCATTTGGAACGGCAAAAATTTAAATGGAAATCGTGTTAAATCAGGTGTTTACATGGTTTTTAGTGCAAGTGAAGATGGAAACAATAAAAAAGCTGCTAAAATTCTTTTTATTAACTAAAAATGCTGCATACCACAAAAGGTATTGTCTTACACCATTTTAAATACGCTGAAAAAAGCGTTATAGCAAAAATCTATACCCAAAAATTTGGTCTTCAATCTTACTTAATTAATGGTGTAAGAAACAAAAAATCAAAAAATAAGTTAGCCTATTTACAAGCCCTTTCCATTGTAGAAATTAATGCCTATCATAAAACAAGTAAAACACTTCAACAACTAAAAAATATAAAACTTCATATTCCGTTTCAAAGCATTCCTTTTAACATTTATAAAAGTAGCATTTCGTTTTTTATTGCTGAGGTTTTGCTAAAATCCATCAAAGAAGAAGAACCCAATGAAAATTTATTTCATTTTTTAATTCATGCGGTACAAATTTTAGATTTGCAACACAATAATTACAACAATTTTCACCTTATATTTTTGGCACAACTAGCTAAACATTTGGGGTTTTATCCACAAAAAATACAAATAGATACAACGAAGACACTCTTTTTCGACCTTCAAGAAGGTGTTTTCACTCATCAGACACCTCATCATCAAGCATTTGTTTTAGGTCAAAAAGCAAGCTCTTTTTTTACTACTTTAGGCACGAATTTTGATGCAATGTCGAGCTTAACAATTAATACTAAACAAAGGAAGATTCTTTTAAATGTATTTTTAGATTTTTATGCACTTCAATTGGCTAATTTTGGGGCTTTAAAGTCGAAAAGCATTTTAGAAGAAATATTAAATTAATTTTTAATGAAAGTCTTATTAAATTTAAAGTTTACACTTTTTTTTGTTGTATTAATAGCCAATTTCGATGGTTTTACACAGCAAATTAAAGTTGTTAATATTGAGACAAAAAAAGGCATAGAAAATGTTTTTGTGTATAATATTAGTAAAACTTTAAGTGCAATATCCGATACTAACGGCATGGTAAATATTACCATTTTTTCAAAAAAAGATACCCTAATATTTACACATCAAACTTATAAAACCTTTACAATTCCAAAATTAAATGTTGCTAATGTTATTTCTTTAAAAGAAAAGCAAATTAACCTTAATCCTGTAGAAATTACCGCAGCTCAAAGCAGAGATAAAGCACTAGAAGTGATTTCTAAAATTGATAAAATTGACGCACGAACCGTTTTACTAAACAACCCGCAAACTTCTGCCGATTTATTAGCATTAAGCGGAGGTGTTTACATTCAAAAAAGCCAAATGGGAGGAGGAAGCCCTGTTATTAGAGGGTTTGAGGCAAACAGAGTACTTTTAGTCGTTGATGGCGTTCGTTTAAATAATGCCATTTATAGAAGCGGACATTTGCAAAATGTGATAACCATTGATAATGCAATTTTAGAAAAGACAGACGTTATTTATGGTGCTAATTCTGTTATTTATGGTAGTGATGCTATTGGAGGGGTGGTAGATTTTCATACAAAAACACCTCAATTTAGAGAGAAAAATGATAGCATAAATAACAATTCTGTTTCTAATTACTTTAGATATTCAACAGCTAATCAGGAAAAAACAGCACACCTAGATTTTAATTTAGGAGGTAAAAAACTTGCCTCACTTACAAGTGTTACCTTTAGCAACTATGGCGATTTAACCATGGGGAAACAGCAAAATTCCTCTTACCCTAATTTTGGTATAGAAAAATATTATACCAAACGAATTAACAATAAAGATACCATGCTTAGAAAAGATGATTTCTATAAACAAATTGGTACGGCTTATAGCCAAACAGATGTTTTACAAAAATTAAGTTACAAATTATCTAAAAAAATAACCCTTAATTTAAATACACAATATTCAACCACATCAAATATTCCTCGTTATGACCGATTAACCGATTATAAAAACGACAAACTTAAATGGATCGAATGGAGTTATGGGCCTCAAAACAGGTTGTTAACTTCCTTATCTACACGAATAAAAGCTGATAATAAATGGTTTAATCGGGTTGATTTATTAGCCTCTTACCAAAAAATTGAGGAGGAAAGAATAACCCGTAGATTTGGAAATAATAATAGAATTACCAGAAATGAAGCTGTTAATGTTTATGGATTTAATGCCAATTTTATAAAGCTTAAACACAATGAATCGGAATGGTTTTACGGTGCAGAACTCACACATAACACGGTAGCATCTTCAGCTTTTTCAGAAAATATTGTAACCTCCGCAAAATCATCAGCTTCAACACGCTATCCCGATAACGGAAGCACATTAAGTAATGTTGCTGCTTATGTTTCTTACAAAAATAATTTTTCTGAACACCTTACTTTTGATGTCGGTGCAAGGTATAATTACTCATTTTTAAAACTTGCTTTTGCCGATACTTCTTTTGTTAAACTACCATTTAAAACAACGACCATAAACAACGGAGCACTTACAGGTAGTGCAGGAATGTTATATCATCCAAGCGAAAAATGGAAAATTCGTATGGCTGTTTCTACTGCCTTTCGGAACCCAAATGTAGATGATGCAGGTAAAGTTTTTGCAAAAAGAGATTATGTAATGGTGCCTAACAAAAACTTAATTCCAGAGTATGCTTATAATGGTGAAATTGGTATTACAAGGTCGTTTTATGGTGATAATATCAAATTAAATGTACTCGGTTTTTACACCATTTTAAAAAATGCCATTGTAAGAGATTATTTTAAATTTAACGATTTAGATTCTATGCGATATGAAGGCGAAATGTTGAAAATACAAGCCAATGTAAATACCTCTGAAGCCATAGTTTATGGTGCTTCTGTTAATATTTATGGGAAAATTACTGATGAATTTAGTTTTAAAAGCTCTTTTAATTATACTGTTGGCAAAAATACAGTAGATAATGTTCCTATGGCACATATTCCGCCATTGTATGGGCGAACAGACTTTATTATTGATTCAGCACCATTTATTATTACTTTTTATGCAGAATATCAAGCATGGAAATGGTTAGCAGATTATTCTCCTTATGGAGAAGATAATGCCGATAAAGCAACGGTAAATGGAACTCCTGCTTGGCAAACATTTAACATGAGTGTAGCTATAAAAATTAGAAAATCTTTTATGCTGCAAGCGGCATTAGAAAATATGTTAGATACTAATTATCGTCCATTCTCTTCTAGTGTTAGTGCTGCAGGTAGAAATTTTATTATTACCTTTAGAGCTAATATTTAATATTTCTCTTTATTGGCATTTCAATAGTTTGTAGCTTTTGCTTTTATTATTAAAATTTGGTTTTGATTAATGTTATTTTTTTTGTTCATCTTTGTCTTATAAAAATAATACTAATAAACTTTTAAACATTTTACTTTCTTTGTTATAAACAAAGGGTTCTTTTATGAGATCTTTTACCAAAATAGTTTTTGTACTTCTTACTTTAGGCTTTTTATCAAAAGAAGCTAATGCTCAGTACATTATAAGTCAAGGAGGAACAATTAGTACCTGTGTTGGTAATTTCTTTGATAGTGATAGCATAGCGAACTACCAAAACAACGAAAATTACACCATTACCTTTTGCTCTAATGGTGGTGGAAATGTTATTGATGTAAGTTTTGCCACATTATTTGATATTGACCCTTCAGATACTTTATTTGTTTACGATGGAAATTCAATAGCATCTCCTTTAATTGGCAAATATAACAACAGTAATGCTCCTGCTGGGCTTAACACTACAACAGCTAACACTACTGGTTGCATAACTTTTCAGTTTATTTCAGATGGTGCTGTTGTTGCTGCTGGTTGGAGTGGAATTATTAGTTGTTTAACAATATGTCAACCTATAATTCCAGTATTTACTACAACACCATCATTAATTAATTATGGTCCTGATTCTACCTATACCAATATTTGTCCTGGCGATACGGTTTTGTTTAGTGCAGCGGGAACTTATCCAGATAATGGAGCAAATCCTAATAATTATACGCAAAGTGATGCAACATCAACATTCGAATGGTCGTTAGGAACAGGATCAATAGTAAATACACAAAATGCAAGCGAAGTTTATCCTAATGCTCAAGGTTATTTTATTATCTTAAAAGTAACAGATGCCAATGGCTGTACAGAAAGTGTAACACATAAAGTAAGGGTAGGGGTACCTCCTAGTTTTTCAGGCATCTTTCCTCAGCCAGATACAGCTTGTTTTGGCGACCCAATAAATTTAATAGGAGGATTTAATGCTACCAACAATACTTCTATTGGTGTTTCATCAAATTCAGGAGTTGTTGCTGCAGGAGGAACAGTGGCTGGACAAACATTTTTACCCGATGGTAGTGGCGTTTCTTATTCTACGTCAGTAAATATTAGTGGTTTTGGTGGACAAACAATTCAAAATGGAACCGACATAGCCCAAGTATGTATGAATATAGAACATTCCTACATTGGCGATTTAACTATTGAACTTTCTTGTCCTAATGGAACCACAATTACCCTTTCTGACACCTATACAGGTACTAGCCCTGGTAGTACTTTTTTAGGAGATGCCTTTGACCCAATTTCTCCTCCTCTTCCTGATACAACAGCAGGAATTGGAATGGATTACTGTTTTGACCTCGGAGCAACATGGGGAACAATGAACACCGAAAATAATAACAGCAATTGGATTCCATCAACAGTAACACCGGGAAATAATATTTTAACACCAGGGAGCTTTCAGCCAGAGCAAAGTTTTAATGGGCTTGTAGGTTGTCCTATTGATGGGAATTGGAGTATTATTGTAACAGATAACTTAAATATTGATAATGGCTACATCTTTGAATGGAGTATTTTATTAAATCCTGCAATTAACCCCAATGCCGAATTTTATACCGTTGGTATTACTAATGGTTTTTGGTTACCCGACCCAGACATTACGAATTATTATGATAGTTTAGCCATAACAATACCAGATAGTGCAGGTATTAAACCATACACCTTTCAAGTAACAGATGAGTATGGTTGTACTTTTGATACCACAATACAAGTTTTTGTGCTACCTCAATTAAATCCAATAGCGAGTCCCGATACCACTTTATGTGCAGGAAATCAAGTTACTTTAGCTACTAATTTAATTGATACTTGCACTTATACGTTAAAACTTGATGATTCTTTTGGTGATGGCTGGAATGGTGCTACACTTGATGTATTTATTAATGGAACTCCTTTTTTATCAGGAATAAATGTGCCTAATTGTGGAAACTTTACAACAGGATGTACACTAACATTTAATATTCCTGTTACAAGTGGAGATATAATAACCATGAATTATACAAGCGGTAGTTTTGATAGTGAAAACGATATTACTTTATTCGATGCTGGCGGAACTCAAATTTTTACCATTAATAACCCACCTGCTGGTGCTGTTGGTGGAAGTATTATAGCAACTTGTGGCGCATTACTAAATTACTTATGGAGTCCTGCCGCAAATTTAAATGACCCAACGATTAAAAATCCAATTTTTAATGGAACATCAACAAGCACCTATACCCTTACTATTGCTCATTCAGGATTTCCACAATGTAATGCAACATCTAATCCCATTACTATTGAAGTTAAAAATGACCCTCCTCCATTTGTTACAGGAGATTCTATTTTATGTTTAGGCAATCCAACTACGCTAGCCGTAACAAATGCTACATCATATTTGTGGTCTGATGGTTCTACAGCCTCATCTGTAACTTTTACACCAACTGTAGATACCGTAATTTCTGTTAGTGCTAATAATTTCTGCGACACATTAAATATCTCTAAAAATATAATTGTAAACACAAATCCAATAATTACGGCTTTGCCTGATACTTCTATTATTATTAATGAAAGTGTAGTCCTTACCATTACTGGAGGAGATACTACATTCTCTTATATTTGGAGTCCACCAGATGGATTAGATTGTGCTACATGCCCTCAACCGAGTGCATCTCCAACAGGAACCACCACTTATTTAGTAAATGTAACCGATACTAATGGGTGTGTTGCTAGTGATTTTGTAACTATTACTGTGCTTATTCCTGACCTTTTTATTCCCACAGGTTTCTCCCCTAATGGTGATGGAATTAACGATGTTGTTTTTGTTAGAAGTCTTGACATAAAAACAATGGTATTTCAAATTTTTGATAGATGGGGTGGACTTGTTTTCGAAACTACCAATCAAAAAAATGGTTGGGACGGTACTTACAAAGGTAAAAAGTTAGATTTTGGTGTATATGTTTATAAATTTGAAGCAACATTGCTTAGTGGTAAAAAAATAACTAAATCGGGTAGTATTACCCTGTTTAAGTAGATTTTTAAAGATGAAAAAAATACACCTAATTTTTATATTATCAATTTTTATATCCATTAACTTGATAGGGCAAGATATTCATTTCTCCCAATTTAACAATACACCATTATTAATCAACCCAGGACTAACAGGCATGGGAAATGGATACAGTAGAGCAAATTTAAATTATCGCTCGCAATGGACTACTACTGGTAACCCTTTTAGTACCGCAGCCTTATCAGTAGATTTGCCTATTTATGCAAAAAATATGGATTGGAAGCATGGTTACTTAGCAGCAGGACTTACTTTTTTTAATGATAAAGCTGGAGGAGGAATAATAAATACCAACTCAGCCAACTTAGCCATAAGTTCTATTTTGTTTACAGGAAAAAACGCTAAAATTGCACTGGGCATTTTAGGTGGTTACATGCAAAAATCTATTAAACCAAGCAATATACAATGGGATAGCCAATATGATGGTTTTCAATACAACCCCGCTTTGCCTAGTCAAGAAAACTTTGTATCAGCATCTGATGGAAACATGGATTTATCCGCAGGAATAAGCTACAAATATGCTATTAATCAGGTAGGAATGTCAACCAACGGACAAGGCAACGATTTGCTATTTGAAATTGGTGCAGCTGCTTTTCATTTGCTCGAACCCAAATTTAATTTTTTATTATATGCTAACGCCCAAGTTAGTAGAAGATATGTTGGACATGCTCGTTTTTTAAAATCTACCTCCTCTCCTTTTGTAATAGGAGGCAGTTTGCTTTATATGCAACAAGCCGCTAGCCAAGAATTTACCGCTGGTGTCGAAGCACGATATACCTTTAAAGGAAACACCAAATACACAGGATATCTTAAAGGAGCTTACCTTGGATTTCAATTACTTTACAGAAATAAAGATGCCATCATTCCAGTAATTTCTTATAAATTTAACAATTGGAAAATTAGTACCTCATACGATTATAATATTTCTGCTTTAAGAACAACCACCAATAGCGTTGGTGGCTTTGAAATATCCATTCAATTTAACGATTTTGAAGGACAATTATTCGGACAAGGAGATAAATATGTTAATTATCGTGGTAGTACAGGCGATTTTTAGCAAAACAGTTTTCAACACAAAAAGTTTAGAACTATTCCTTATTTAATTACTGCTACACCTTTCTAAAATATATATTTGTTATGGATTTAAAATTTATTTTATGACTTATGATAATATCTTAATTGAAACCAACGAAAATATTGCGGTTTTAACCATTAACAGACCCAACCAATTAAATGCACTCAATGTTGAAACTATTGCAGAATTAGGAACTGCTTTTAAGCAGCTAGAAGCAGCTAGCAACACAAAAATAATAATTGTTACTGGTGCAGGCAACAAAGCTTTTGTAGCTGGTGCCGACATTAAAGAGTTTTACAAATTTAGCATTGAAGAAGGTAAAAAATTAAGTGCAAAAGGACATCAAACCTTATTTGATGTAGTACAAAACCTAAACACGCCAGTTATTGCAGCAATAAATGGTTTTGCACTTGGTGGAGGATTAGAATTAGCAATGGCAGCCCACTTTAGATTGGCAGCTGATAATGCAAAATTAGGTTTACCCGAAGTTTCTTTAGGCGTAATTCCCGGTTATGGAGGAACACAACGATTAGCCCAATTGGTTGGTAAAGGTAGGGCAATGGAAATGATAATGACTGCTAAAATGATTTCGGCACAAGAAGCTTTAAGTTACGGATTAGTAAATCACGTAACAACGCCAGAAGAACTGTTAAACACTTGCAAAAAAATAGCATCAAAAATTATTAAAAACTCACCCTTAGCCATTGCTAGTGTAATAAAAGCAATAAATGCAGCTTATACAGAAGGAATAAATGGCTTTGAAACCGAAATTGAAGAATTTGGAAACTGTTTTGGAACAGCAGATTTTAAAGAAGGAACAACTGCTTTTGTTGAAAAACGAAAACCTAATTTTAAATAGTTAAAAATTGGCAAAATAAGTAGTCTTTCAACTTTATATCTATGGCTCACCCATTAAAAAAATTAGCAGGACAAACAGCCATTTACGGGCTAACAAGTATTGTTGCTCGATTATTAAATTGGTTTTTAGTGCCTGTTTACTTGGGTGTAGCCAAATTTACAACCGAACAATATGGTATTATTACCGAAATGTACTCTTATGTGGCATTTTTGGTTGTTTTTCTAACTTATGGCATGGAAACCGCTTTTTTTAGATTTTCAACCTTTAAAGAATATCACCAATCAAAAAAAGTATATACAACAATAATTTATTCTTTGTTAACAAGCTCTTCGCTATTTATAGCTATAGCTTTTATATTCGACCAATCCATTTCCAATTGGTTAAAATATCCTAATAATACAGAATTTGTTACTTGGTTTGCTCTTATTGTTGGTTTAGATGCAATTTCGTCTATACCAATGGCAAAATTAAGAGCAGATAACAGACCCATTAAATTTGCTGTAATTAATTTCTCTAATATACTCGTTAACATTGGGTTAAACCTTTTCTTCTTAGCCTATTGCCGACCAGCTTATGTCGCAGGAGAAACCAACTGGCTTATCGAAACACTTTACAACCCTCAAATTGGTGTAGGCTATGTATTTATTGCTAATTTGGTGGCAAGTATAGTTAAATTTTTATTACTGTTGCCAGATATATTTAAAGCACGTTATGGCTTTGAGATTTCTTTACTTAAAAAGATGTTTATTTACGCTTTACCGTTATTAATTTTTGGATTATCAGGGATTATAAATGAAACTATTGATAGAATAATGTTAAAAAGGATTTTATTTAATATTTTAGGCGAAAAAGAAACCATGTCGCAATTAGGTATTTATGGTGCCTGCTATAAAATTTCTATTATCATTACCTTATTTATTCAAGCATTTAGGTATGCTGCTGAACCATTCTTTTTTGCCCAAGAAAAAGAAAAAAATGCCAAAGAAACCTATGCCCATGTAATGAATTACTTTGTAATAGTTTGTGCAACAATTTTTTTAAGTGTAATGTTATACATGGATATTATCAAATATTTTATCCCAAATAAAAATTTTTGGGTAGGTTTAAAGGTGGTGCCAATTTTGTTGTTTGCAAACATCACTTTGGGTATTTATTATAACCAGTCTATTTGGTATAAGTTAAGCGGAAAAACAAAATTTGGTGCCTATATCGGTATGTTTGGAGCAATAATTACAATTTTCCTCAATTATATTTGGATTCCTATTTATGGATACATGGGTTCGGCATGGGCAACACTAATTTGCTACACTTCCATGATGTTTTTATCATTTATTTTAAGCAGAAAACATTATCCAATAAAATATAATTTACCAAAAATATTTTTGTACCTAGGTTCGTCTTTTAGTTTGTATCTTTTTACCATTTACTTGGCTTTACCAGCAGGAATACTAAAATATAGTATTCATGGGGTTATCATTATTGGGTTTTTGAGTTTTATTTATTTTATAGAAAAACCAAAAAAGATGTTAAATGTTGAATCTTAAATAAAAAATTAACATTATAAACGTGTAACTTTACAACAAATTTAATTTAGTATATGAAGATAAAAATAGTCAATAAATCGAATCATCCATTACCAAACTATGGAACAATAGCTTCTGCAGGTGTCGATTTAAGAGCCAATTTAACCGAATCAATTACCGTAAAACCATTAGAAAGAACTTTGGTAAAAACAGGTTTGTTTATTGAGTTGCCTATTGGTTACGAAGCCCAAGTTAGACCAAGAAGCGGACTGGCATACAAACACGGAATAACCGTTTTAAATACACCAGGCACAATTGATGCCGATTATAGAGGAGAAATAGGCGTAATTTTGGTAAACTTATCAAATCAAAATTTTACCATCGAAAATGGTGAAAGAATTGCTCAAATGGTAATTGCAAAACACGAACAAGCCGAATGGCATTTAGTTGATGAATTATCAACTACTGATAGAGGTGCTGGTGGTTTTGGAAGTACAGGAAAGAAATAAAGTTAAATTTGTTTAAACGTTTAAAAACATGAAAATTATAGTGCCAATGGCAGGAAGAGGTTCTCGATTACGACCTCATACGCTTACAATTCCTAAACCACTAATTCCAGTTGCTGGAAAACCGATTGTCCAACGATTAGTTGAAGATATTACCAAAGTTTGTGGTGAACCTGTTGACGAGATTGCTTTTATTATTGGCGATTTTGGCAAACAAGTAGAACAAGATTTAATTAAAATTGCCAAAAATTTAGGAGCAAGAGGAAGCATCTATTATCAAGAAGAAGCATTAGGAACAGCCCACGCCATACTTTGTGCAAAAAGTAGCCTAAAAGGCAATGTTGTTGTCGCTTTTGCCGATACACTTTTTAAGGCAGATTTTACACTTGATGTTGATGCAGAAGGAATTATTTGGGTAAATCAAATTGATGACCCAAGTGCTTTTGGTGTGGTAAAATTAAACGAAGAAAATATTATTACCGATTTTGTAGAAAAACCTACAACATTTGTTTCAGACTTGGCGATTATTGGTATTTATTACTTTAAAGATGGCGAGTACCTAAAAAATGAACTCCAATATTTAATTGATAATGATATAAAAGGGGGAGGAGAATATCAATTAACCGATGCCCTTGAAAACATGAAAAAGAAAGGCACGCAATTTGCACCCGGAAAAGTAAACGAATGGTTAGATTGCGGTAATTACCAAGCTACAGTTTACACTAATCAACGAGTTTTAGAGTTTATTAAAGATGAAAAAATTATTGATGAATCTCTAAAAAAAGAAAATACAATAATTATTGAGCCTTGTTTTATAGGTGAAAATGTTGAGATAAAAAATGCCATAATTGGACCACATGTCTCAATAGGGAATAATACAGTCATTAAATACACTATTATTTCGAATACAATTGTTCAAAACAACTCATTAATAGTATCATCAAATATAAAAAACACGATGATTGGGAATAACGTAAAGATTAAAGGTAAAATAACGGAATTAAGCGTTGGAGATTTTAATGAAATTATACATCATTAATGCAGATAATAAAACCATTCATATTATTGTCTTTAAGTTTTTTGCTTGCTTGCTCATCTACGGATAAAACAACGAATAATTTTAGCAGAAAACATAAGAAATCCTTAGAAATCTCCGCCCTTCCAGAAAGAGAACAAATTAAGTTTAAATTTCTCTTTCATAATGCCAATAAAGAATATATATTAGGTAATTATCAATTATCAGCAAGCTTATTTTCGCAATGTATTCAAATTGCACCATTAGAGCCTGCACCCTATTTTGAGTTAGCAACTATTTACGACTTAGGAAAAGATAAGTTGATAGTGCTTAAATATGCAAAAGAAGCAGCCAAACTCGATCCGAATAATTATTGGTACACTATTATGTATGCCCAATCATTACATAATGCAGGAGAACCTGAAAAAGCTATTTCTATTTATAAATTATTAATAAAAAATTACCCTCAAAAAATAAATTTATACTATGATTTATCTAATATCCAATTAAGTATTGGAAAATATGAAGATGCTATAAAGAACTACAACTCACTAGAAAAAATTACAGGTATAAATGAAGAGGTATCTATTCAAAAAGAAAAAATCTATATAAAACTTGGTGATGTTGATAAAGCCGCAATGGAAATTCAAAATTTAATTAACGCTTTCCCAAACGAAAACATGTATAAAGGCTTATTAGCAGATTTATATACAGCTAATGATATGCCAGAAAAAGCTTTTGCCATTTACCAAGTTATCTTAAAAAACGACTCCAATAATGCTTATATACATTTATCTCTTTACAATTATTACCGAGAAAAAAAAGAAAACGACAAAGCCTTTAAAGAGGTTAAATATGCTTTTTCTAATAAGGATTTAGATATTGATATAAAAATGAAAATATTACTTTCTTATTATAGTGTTACTCAAGTTAACAATAAATTAAAGAAAGAAGCTGCAGAATTAAATCAAATTTTAATTAAAACACACCCAAAAGAAGCAAAACCATACACAATTTATGCCGACTTTCTTTATAGAGATAAAAAATTGGAGAGTGCCAGAAAAAATTACTTAAAAGCTGCAGAATTCGACAATTCTAAATACGTAATTTGGAGTCAATTGCTATTTATAGATGCCGAGTTACAAAATAACGAATACATGCTAAAAGACAGTAAGGCAGCTATTGACTTATTTCCTAATCAAGCACTATTCTATTTCTTTTATGGCTCGGCAAATTTACAGAAAAAGAATTACAAAGAAGCACAACAATATTTACAAACAGGAAAGGATTTTGTGGCAGATAATCCACAACTTTTAATTCAATTTTACGCCAACCTAGGAGATGCTTACAATGGTTTAAAAAATTATAAAAAATCTGACGAAGCTTATGAAAAAACACTAACATTAGATCCAAAAAATATTTATGTACTTAATAATTATAGTTACTACTTATCTTTAAGAGCAGAAAAATTAGATAGAGCGGAAGAGTTATCAGCACTTTGTAATGAACTTGAACCAGATCAATCGAACTACGAAGATACATATGCTTGGATTTTATATAAACAAGGAAAATTTATTCAGGCAAAAGAATGGTTGCTAAAAGCAATAAAACATGGAGGAAGCACTAATTCCGTAATTTTAGAGCATTTAGGAGATGTTTATGCACAGCTTAAAGATTTAGATAAAGCACTTGATTTTTGGCTTAAAGCAAGAAAAGAAGGAGAAGGAACAGCTCTTTTAGAGAAGAAGATTACAGATAAAAAACTCTATGAATAAACCAAAGTTTACATACCTAAGCTATTTATTCGTAGTATTAACAGCCCTGTTTTCTTGTAAGAGCCAAGAAATAAAAAAAGAAAAAATAAGAATCAATCACCATTCAACTAAGTTTTTAATTGAACAATTATCAAAAAACGAATTTAAATTTAATCACTTATCCACAAAAGCAAATTTCGAGTATAATGATGGCAAAAAGAAATCATTTAAAGCTCATCTGAGGATAAAAAAAGATAGTGCTATTTGGATGTCGATTACTCCTCTTTTAGGAATAGAAATGGCACGTATTTTAATTACTAAAGATTCTATTAAATTTATGAATAGGGTTAATAAAGAATATTTTATTGGCGATTTTAGCTACATTAATAAACATTTTGGTTCTGATTTAGATTACCAAATGTTGCAAGCACTCTTAGTTGGTAATAGTTTAGATTTTGATGGAGATGCAAAAAAAATTAAATCTTCGATAGATAGAAAAAAAGGAGCCTATTATATTAGTACGGTTAAAAAACGAAAAGTGAGAAAAGAAATTAAAAAAGATAAAGGAAAATTTAAAAAACAAACCCAAGCTTTGTGGCTAACCCCTGTTACTTATAAAATAAATTCACTTTTACTTTCTGCTCCAAAAGATAACAAAAAAGGCAACAGAAAAGACAATAAAAAAGATGATAAATCTTTATTGGTAAATTACTTAAACCAAACAACAGTTGGAACACAATTATTTCCTTTTAAATTAGTATTTACATTAGAATCTGAAATTCCTATTAAAATAGGAGTAACATACAATAAAGTTAATACTGAAAAAACAGTAACATTTCCTTTTAAAATTCCGTCAAAATATGTTCAGATTAAAAAATAAATTTTTTGGAATTTTTACACTCTTAATTTTACTTCTTTCGGGAGTAAATGCTTTCTCTCAATCGAAAAAAGAACTCGAAAAAAGAACAAAAAAACTTAAAAAAGAGATTTATTTAATCAATGGAATGTTGGCAGAAACAAGAAAAAATAAAGAACACTCTTTAGATGAATTATTAAAATTAAAAAGTAAAATTAATGCACGTAACGGTTTAATTAATACCATGCACCAAGAGGTTAAATTAATTAATCAAGCCATAGCTAAAAAACAACAAAAAGTTACCGACTTACAGCAAGACATTGCTAACCTTAAAAAGGAGTATGCGAAAATGATTTATTATGCTTTTAAACGCCACGATGCTTACGATAAAATCATGTTTATCTTTGCTTCAAAAGACTTTAATCAGGCATATAAAAGGTTAAAATACATTCAACAATATGCCGAGTACCGTAAATCGCAAGCCCAATTAATTATAAAATCTCAAAAA
This sequence comes from uncultured Vicingus sp., assembly GCA_964625955.1. GTDB lineage: Bacteria > Bacteroidota > Bacteroidia > Flavobacteriales_E > Vicingaceae. The sequence goes on from CAZVEW010000011.1 coordinate 26,562, forward strand.
GAATTAGCTCGAAACATTGAAATTTTAAAACAAAATAAACAAGAAAATGCTGTATTAATTGCTGCCGAAGAAGGCGAAAAACAGAAGTTAGCGATTGAAAAATCTGAAAAAGAAAATGTTGTTGCAAAATTACAAGGTAAAGAACAAGGGTTAAAAAATAAATTAAAAAAGAAAAGAATAGCAGCAAGAAAACTGCAAAAAGCTATTGAGCGTATTATTGCTGAAGAAATTAGAAAAGCTAGAGAAAAGGCTAAAAAATCGGGCACAAATTCAAAAGGATTTCCAATGACTCCAGAAGCCTTAAAGTTATCTAATTCTTTTGCCAATAATAAAGGAAGATTGCCTTGGCCTGTGCTTCAAGGTGTTATTACAGATAAATTTGGTAAGCACCCTCACCCTGTTTTAGAAGGTATTGTCGTAAACAATAATGGCATTGATATTAGCACTACAAAAGGAGCCTTTGCAAGAGCAATATTTGGTGGCACTGTAAGCTCTGTTGCTATAATTCCTGGCGAAGGAAAAGTAGTAATGGTTAGGCATGGTGAATATTTAAGTGTTTACTCATACATGAGTAAAGTTTATGTGAAAAAAGGAGATAAAATTGCTGTCAAACAAAATTTAGGCTTATTGGTCTCAGAAACAGATAAAGCTAAAACACAAGTTCATCTAGAAATTTGGAAAGGAATGACAAAATTAAATCCACAATATTGGATTTTAAGAAGATGATATGAGTAAACTTAAATTTACAACAAAAGTTAATATTTTATTAAGTGATTTTAAAATAGCACATCAAAGCCCTATTTTATTACTAGGTTCTTGTTTTGCCCAAAATATTGGCAACAAGCTAAACAAAAGTAAATTCAACACCATTACCAACCCTTTTGGAATTATTTATAACCCAATTTCTGTAATTAAAGAATTACAACGAATTGCCAATAAAAAGCTGTACGTAAAAAAAAACCTGACACAATTTCATGATAAATGGATTAGTTTTGACCATCATGGAAGTTTTTCTTCTCCTAATCAAGAAGAATGTTTAGCTAAAATTAATGATGCTATTATAAAATCGTATTTGCACTTAAAAAAAACCAATACTATCTTTATTACATTTGGAACAGCTTGGGTATATGAATATAAAAATTTTGGGATTGTAGCTAATTGTCACAAAATACCAAGTGCCAAGTTTATTAAACGATTACTTTCTGTAAAAGAAATTTTAATTGCCTTTAATAATGTTAAAGAAGCATTAAAAGATTTCAATATTATTTTTACGGTTAGCCCTATAAGACATGTTAAAGATGGTTTGCACGAAAATAATTTAAGTAAATCTGTATTACATTTGGTAATAAAAAATATAACAGAACAAAATAAAAACTGTTATTATTTTCCTGCTTATGAGTTAATTATAGATGAATTACGTGATTATCGTTTTTTTAAAGATGATTTAATTCACCCAAGTGAAATGGCTATTAATTATATTTGGGAGAGTTTCTTAAGTACTTATTGTAATGAAGAAACGATTGAGATAATTAACGAAATACAAAAAGTAAAACAAGCAGTCAATCATAAACCTTTTAACTTTAAAAGCAAGGAACATCAACAATTTATAACCCAACAATTAAAAACTATAGAAGAAATTTCTGCTAAATATCCCTTTTTAGATTTCGAGGAAGAAAAAGAAAAACTGATCAGAATTTAGTTATTTACCTACAGAATCTTAGGTTTTTAAATGTACTACTTATTTTTTCTTGTAAGTACTGATTCCGAAAGGAAAATATAACGGACAAGAACTAATAAAACTGGTTAATAAAAATATTGCTCCTAATGCTAATAAAATATAGCCTATAACTCCTGTAACTACTCCTGTAAAATACAATGCAGCAAAGATAGTTGCTAAAATTATTCTAATAATTTTATCGGTTGAACCCATGTTTTTTTTCATAACTCAAATTTTAATTGATTAATATAAGCCAAAAGTAAGCTGGAGGTAAGTGATAAAACGGTGACAAATGTTACAACACTTCAATTTTTTTATTAAGCAATAAAATTTTATTTTCTTTTTCTAACTTTTTTAGCACCCTACTAATTACTTCTCTTGCAGTGCCTAGTTCGTTGGCAATTTGTTGATGTGTAATGGCGATGGTTGATGATTGTTGTAACTTTGATTTTTCTTTTAAATATTCGTACAAACGAATGTCTAACTTTTTAAATATCAATTGTTTAATGGTGTCCAATAAATCATCATATCTTAAATTATATTGCTGATAGAATATTTGATTAAAATTTGGAAATCGTTTTACCCAACTTTTTACTTTTGCTGATGGCAACAGCAAAACAGTAGATTTTGTTATGGTAACGGCATTTAATTTACTTTTTTCGTTATTAATACCTGCAGCAAACGACATGATGCAACTTTCTGACGGTTTAATGTAATACAGCAACAAATCTTTTTCTTCATTACTAATGTATGCTTTAACCAATCCGTTTAAAACAATGGGAATCATTTTTACAAAAGTATTTTCTTGTAAGATAACTTGATTGGTAGGAATTTCTTGAATTACGCCTACTTGCAATATTTCTTGAATTAATGCTGGTTCTAAAAAAGGTAAAATGGTTTTTAGTTGATGTGCTGTCATTGAGTTTGAATTTAACTAACTACCAATTTTCTCCCAAAGTACATCTTTTAAGGTTGTTAAACCTTGTTGTGCTACTGCAGAAATAAATAAGTAAGTAATTTTTGGTAAATCAAGTTCAATTTCTTTTTTTAGCTCATCATCTAACATGTCGGATTTTGAGATGGCTAAAACTCTTTCTTTATCTAACAATTCTGGGTTAAATTGTTTTATTTCGTTGAGTAAAGTTTTATATTCTTTGTGCACATCATCGCTATCGGCAGGCACTAAAAAAAGTAAAACAGAATTTCGTTCAATGTGTCTTAAAAATTGTAAGCCCAAGCCTTTTCCTTTGTGTGCACCTTCAATTATTCCAGGAATATCTGCCATAACAAAAGAGCGATGATCTCGGTAAGCAACCATTCCTAAATTAGGTACTAAAGTGGTAAAAGGATAGTTTGCAATTGCTGGTTTTGCTGATGTAATAACCGACAATAAAGTAGATTTTCCTGCATTGGGAAATCCCACCAAACCAACATCGGCTAAAACTTTAAGTTCTAGAATTTTCCATGCTTCAGTAAAGGGTTCACCGGGTTGAGCATATCTTGGCGTTTGATTGGTAGCGGTTTTAAAATGATTATTTCCTCGACCACCTCTGCCGCCTTGCACTAAAATTTTTTCTTCGCCATCTTTGGTAATTTCAAAAATAATTTCGCCTGTTTCTACATCTTTGGCAATTGTGCCTAAAGGAACTTCGATATAAACATCTTCTCCGTTAGCTCCCGAACTTGTAGAACCACTTCCTGCACCGCCATGCCCTGCTTTTATGTGTCGTTTATGTTTTAGATGAAGTAATGTCCAAAGTTGTTTGTTTCCACGAACTATTACGTGTCCACCTCTGCCACCATCGCCACCATCGGGTCCTCCTTTTGAGGTCCAATTATCTCTATGAAAATGATGCGAACCCGCTCCTCCATTACCTGATCGACAATAAATTTTTACATAATCTATAAAATTAGTATTAGACATCTTTAATTAAATTGATTATGGGTTTTAAGGTATAAATTTTAAAATAGTTTGAATAATTACATTGAAATTTTGTATTGGTCAATTACCGTGCAAAGCCTATCAAAAATAGTGTCAACAGAGCCAATTCCATCTATTTCTTGAAATTTATTTTGTTCGCTATAAAAATTAGCAACAATAGCGGTTTGCTCGTTGTACACTTTTATTCTGTTGGCAATTACTTCTTCGTTGGCATCATCGGATCTGCCACTATCTTTGCCTCTTAATAATAATCTTTTTATTAGTTCTTCTTTTTTTACAGCCAAAGCTAACATTACTGTAACCGAAGTTTCTTTACTTTTTAAAAATTGGTCTAAAGCTTTCGCTTGAGGGGTGGTTCTAGGAAAGCCATCGAATATAAATCCACCTGCAGTTGGGTTTTTGTTTACTTCGGCTTCTAGCATGCTAATGGTTACTTCATCAGGCACCAAATTGCCTTTATCCATGTAGCTTTTAGCTAAAACACCTAATTTAGTTTTGTTTTTGATGTTAAATCGAAAAACATCGCCTGTTGACAAATGGATTAAATTAAATTTACCAACTAATTTTACTGCTTGGGTTCCTTTTCCTGCACCTGGAGGACCAAATAATACAAGGTTTAACATAATACTTTTTTTTGCCTTTACTGGCTATCGTTTAAAACATATATTGAACTCAAATTTCTACCTAATCCATCATAATCTAACCCATAACCTAACACAAAAGCATTAGGAATTTCTATGCCTACATAATCAATGTTATGTGCTTTTTTGTAGGCTGCTGGCTTGTACAATAGGGTAGCTATTTTAATGCTATTTACTTCTTTTTCTTGTAAAATTTCGTATAATTTTTCAAGTGTATTTCCTGTATCAACAATATCTTCAACAAGAATTATATCTTTTCCTTTTAAGCTTTCATATAATCCTATTAATTCATTTACTTTTCCAGTAGTTGATGTTCCTTGGTAAGAAGCTAGTTTTACAAACGAAATTTTGCATTGCAAATTAATATGTTTAAGTAAATCTGCCACAAACATAAAAGAACCGTTTAAAACACCAATAAATATGGGTGTTTTTCCTTTATAATCGGCATTTATTTTTATGGCAACATTTGTAATGGCTGTTTTAAGCTTATCCTCAGAAATAAAAGGTTTAAAAGATTTGTCTTTAACGGTTATAATATCCATAACTAATTTTGGCTTACAAAGGTATATATTTTTAAAAAGATAGGTCTGTTTTTTAAGAAAATTAATGGTTTTGTTAAGTTGAGGGTTGTTAGAAATATATTGTATAGATAAAAAAGAGATTTTTTTATCTAAAGATTAAAAAAAAGAAATATGCAAAATCAACTATTACAAGGTATATAGAAAAAGGGTCAATTCAATAATCTGAACTAGGA
>CAZVEW010000012.1:0-27497 GCA_964625955.1 uncultured Vicingus sp.
CTGCAAAAAAATAATCTATTTTCATTCTCAAAATTCAACTTTAAACAACTTCAATGAAAAGAATTAAAACACATAATTATTTTTAATTGCCAAAACAAGTCAAAACTTTATCTTTGTCAATAAGAAAAAGACAATGAACAGAAAAGCTGAGGTAAAAACATTTTTTGAACAGACCAATATTTATTTCAATTTTGATTATAACATTAAAATCAGAACAGAAACAGTAGCTGAGTTTATTGATAAAAATTATTACGATAAGGTTTTAGATATGCCTTGCGGAAATGGTTTTATATCGCTTAAAAACAGTAATAAATTTACTAACTTAACTTTAGTCGATTTTTCGAAAAACATGATTAAATTGGCAAAAGAAATTGCCAAAAAAGAAGGCGTAAAAAATACCTCCTTTATTTGTGGAGATATTTTTAAGACCAATTTTGAGGACGAATCTTTCGATTTAATTATTTCTTTGGGAATTTTAGCTCATATTGATGGTGTAGCTAAATTTTTAGCTTTTATTCAAACCAAAGTTAAAAAAGGAGGAATAATTATTATTCAAAACACCAATAACTCTCATTTTTATAGTAAACTCATTCGTTTGTATTTAGGTGTTCGTAAATTATTTGGCAAGGATAAATATAAGTTGAATAAAGTGTCCGCTAAACAAGTAGAAAACAGCTTTAAAAAAGCAGGTTTTACTTGTCAGAAAGTATTTCGCTACAATCAATCGTTTATTGGCTTTTCTAAATTGTTTAGTAACGATAAAAAATACCAATTAACCCGAAAATGGTTCGGAAATGCAGCCAATAACAAAAATGCTTCTTTAGGAAGTGATTACATCTATTGCTTTAAAAAAGAGTGAATAAACAAACACATATCAAGTTATTAGTATTGCCCGAACTTTTCCCAGAATACGAAAGCGATTGGAAAGGTGTTTTTATTGAAGATTACTTAAAAAGTGTAGAAAATATTGATACGCAAACGCTTTATATTCGTTTAACAGGAAAAAACAAAGGAATTACTGATGAAAATTTTAATGGACAATTTAAGCTGCGTAGGTTCAATTTAAGTAATAAAAAAGTAAACACTTTTCTTAAACCATTTTTTTACATCAAATGGTTTTTTAAAGGAATTCAGCTCGGGAAAATGTATTCCAACACAACCATTATTCATGCCCACGGAGCTATTTTAAATGGAACTTTAGCTTATTTTATTAGCAAAAAATTAAATATTCCGTTTGTTATTACAGAGCATACAGGACCTTATTCTCGCATATTAAACAGTTGGTGGAAAAGCAAAATTTCTAAGTTTGTATTCAATAAAGCAAGCAAAGTATTAGCGGTAAGCGAATATCAAAAAAATGAACTTCTAAAATTGGGTATTCCAAAAGAAAAAGTAATTGTTTCTTTTAATCCTATTAATACCGATATTTTTAAAATAGCAACAACAAATAATTCAAAAAATATTGTTTTTGTGAGTCGGTTAGATGAATTTAAAGGTGGTTTAAGAACCTTAAAAGCATTTCATCAAATTAGTACTGATTTTCCTAATTATACCCTCACTATTGTTGGCGAAGGAGAAGAATTGGCTACTATTAAGCATTACATTAATACCCACAATTTACAAAAAAAAGTAAGTTTAAAAGGCATGTTAACCAAAACGCAAATTGCAGCAGTTTTTTCAGAAAGTAGTTTCATGGTTTTTTCGAGTCGGCACGAAACTTTTGGGCTAGTAGTTGCCGAAGCATTGTGCTGTGGTTTGCCCGTTATTTGCACCAACAAAACAGCACCAAAAGAATTTATCAATAATAAAAATGGTATTTTAGTAAATCCTGATAATATTAAGGAAATTGTAGAAGCAATGGAGCTAATGATTAAAAATAGAGCCAATTACAATGCACAAGAAATTCATAATGAGATTGAAGAACGCTTTGGGTTAGAAAATTTCGGAAAATTTTTAATGGATGTTTATAATTTGATAATTAGATGATGAAAACTGCTAACAACAAACAACAAACAACTGGTTACTCAAAATATGTGCGGAATAGCAGGAATATATAATCCAAAAGGAGTTGATGTTAAGGAAGTAGTTTCCTTATCTCAAACCTTAAAGCATCGTGGACCAGATGATGAAGGATTTTTCCTGTCTAATTTCCTAAGTGATAACATTTGCAGAGGAAAAGATACCATCTCAGCATTACAACATTTAAAACCACTTTCTGAAATCAATACCCAACAAAATTTAGCTTTAATTCATCGAAGGTTATCCATTATAGATGTTTCTAAATTGGGGCATCAACCTTTTATTGCTAATGACGAAAATTATGTGTTAATTTTTAATGGAGAGATTTATAATTACAAAGAAATCCGACAAGAATTGGAGCAGAAAGGCTATACTTTTATATCGAATACCGATACCGAAGTAATTTTAAATGCTTACATCGAATGGGGAAAATCGTGTGTAAATCGTTTTATTGGTATGTGGGCTTTTGTAATTTACGATAAACAAAAAAATAGTTTAACGCTTTCGCGAGATAGATTTGGTATAAAACCACTTTATTTTTATCAGCAAGATAATTACTTCGCTTTTGCTTCAGAAATTAAAGCTTTGTTAAAGTTAAAAGAAGTTGATAAAAGCATTTCTAACGAAAATTTAGGCAGTTATTTGGCTTTCGGAACAACAGCAAATCCATACCAAAATTTATTTAAAAACATTAAAGATATTGAGCCAGGTTGTAATTATTTTTACGATTTAAACACCTCTAAACTAACCAAAGAAAGTTATTTTACTTTAGCTGATAAATTGCAAAAAAATACTGCCGATATTAAAACAAATACCTTGAAATTGGAAGAATTATTTAATAATTCTATCGCCTTACATTTAAGGTCAGATGTAGTAATAGGCTCTTGTTTAAGTGGCGGTTTAGATTCGAGTGCCATTGTTTGTGCTGTTAGTAATCAATTAGGAAACAATGATTTACAAACCATTACCGCTGCTTATCAGAATAAAACTGTTGACGAATCGGCTTATGCTAAATTAGTTGCCAATCAGTTTAAAAATGTAAAAGATATTTACACTTATCCTGATGCTAAAACAATGCTTACCGACATGGATAAAATGATTTATGCCCAAGATTTACCCATTGGTTCTACTTCTATTTTTGCTCAATGGGAAGTAATGAAATGTGCCCATCAACACCAAATAAAAGTACTGTTAGATGGACAAGGGGCTGATGAGATTTTGGGCGGATATTATAATTTTGCAGGAATTTATTTAATCGAATTACTCAAAAAATTTAAGTTTAATCGTTTTTTTAAAGAATATTCCAAACTAAAACAAAACTTTACACCACAAATAAGAAATGCCATTTTACGTGCTGCCTATTATTATTTGCCTACTAATTTGCAACAACAATTACGAGCAAAAGAGCGATTGAGCTATAATTTTATTGCTGATAATAAACGACAAGAACTAAATTTAAACATTCCAAAAAGAGGAGGAAAAACATTTGACGAACACGTTAATTTAAGTGTTAAATTTGGAATGTATGAGCTGTTACGATACGAAGATAGAAATGCCATGGCTTTTTCTATCGAATCGCGAGTGCCATTTTTAGATCATCGTTTGGTGGCGTTTATTCGAAACTTGCCTACCAATCAAAAAATTAATAATGGTTTTACAAAATACGTTTTACGGAAAATGTTAAACAACAAATTAGCCGATAAAGTAGTTTGGCGAAAAGATAAAAAAGGTTTTGTAACACCGCAACAAGATTGGAAAGATGAATTAATGAAAACTTTAATAACAGAGTTAAAAGAAAGTGATATGCCTTCATTAATGGATAGAAATTATGTGCTTAAATTGTGCGATAAGGATTTATCTAACGCTTCGCATTTAAGTGAGTTTTGGAGGGCATACTCGGTAATTAAGTGGTATAATATTTTTAATTTAGAAGGGTAATTGTAGTTTAAGGGGGGGGCTAATAATTCATTCGCATCAAAATTTTCATCACCCAAACCTACAGGCTGGCTCATTCGCTAAAAATATTTACAAAATATTTTTTTAACGTTCCGCCCTGCCTTGCATCTTATTCATTATCTTTGTTTTTTGAAAGAAATGAATTATTAGAACTCCCCTTAATACTCTAGGTGATGAACCTTTTTAAAGAAACCTCTAACAGCCTGCCAAATAAAAAAAGCACTTAAAAATAGCTTATGGTGTTTTTTTCATTAAACAAAGGTTTATAAATTTAAATTTTGCAATAAATTATCTTTTTATACCTTTATTGCATAAAGTGAGTTAAATGCGTAAGGTTATATTTTTAGATAGAGATGGCGTAATCAATTTTGAACCAGGAGATTATACTTATGAGGTAAATAAATTTAGAATTATTGAGGGTTTATTTGATGCCCTAAATGTTTTAAAAAATAAAGGATTTGAATTTATTGTTATTACTAATCAGGGAGGAATTTCTAAAGGAATTTATAACCATAAAGATGTAAATACCGTACATAATTATATGGAACAACAGTTTAACAAGGCTGGAATTAATTTATTAGCTATTTATTATTGTCCTCATCATACGATAAATGAACAATGTATTTGCAGAAAACCAAATTCATTAATGATTGAAAAAGCAATAGCGAGATATCAAGTGGATAAAAAATCATCTTACTTTATTGGCGATAGTAATAGAGATGTTTTAGCAGCTAAAAATGCTGGTATTACAGGGATTCAGATTGTTAAAAATGATAATTTATTAAAATATCTTAATCAAATAATTTGAGTGTAAAACAGTATATTAATTATAATGGATTTCTGTACGAAGAAACCGAAAAGATATTTTCTATACACAATAGAGCCTTTAAGTATGGTGATGCTTTGTTTGAAACAATAAGGGTTAAAAACGGTAAAACTTGTTTTATTGAAGATCATTTTCTAAGATTAGAAAAGGGAATGTCAATCTTAAAAATGCAACAAATTTCGCTCACTTTTGATGAACTAAAGAATCAAATAAATAATTTAATTCTAAAGAACAAGATAAAAAAAGGAGGGAGGGTTCGTTTAACTGTTTTTAGAAATGGAGATGGTTTATATACACCAGAAAATGAAAGTAAATCGTACGTTATAGAAGCAAAACCCATTAATGAAGATGAATATACATTAAATAAAAATGGATTAATTATCGATATTTATTCAGAAATTAAAAGAAGTATTTCGCCATTATCTCAAATAAAAACCACGAACAATATTCCTCATGTTTTAACAGGAATTTATAAAAAAGAAAATAATTTAGATGATTGTTTGGTATTAAATCAACATGGTAGAATTGTAGAAGCAATAGGATCTAATATTTTTTTGTACAAGAACAACAACCTGTACACAAGTGCTATTGAAGAAGGCTGTATGGATGGCGTTATGCGAAAACAAATAATTAGAATAGCTAAAGATTTAAGCATTAATGTATTAGAGGGTATGCTTACTGGAAGTATGTTGCTACAAGCCGATGAACTTTTTTTAACTAACGCAATAAGTGGAATAAAATGGGTTGGTTCTTATCGTCAAAAAAGATATTTTAACGCTTATATTAAACAAATTTTAGAGAATTTAAACCAATCAGTGCCTGTCTAAAAGCATTCTAAATGAAACCATAGGAATAATATTGCCATCTAAAACAGTTTTATTTCTTCTAACATTGTTCCAAGCAATTGGCATTGCCCCAAAATTAAGCGACATATTTTCTTTGATAATAATTTTTATACCAGCAGCACCGCTATAAACCTTGTAATCAGTAAAATAAAGTCCCTCAATTACAATATATACTCGCCTTCCGATTTGCTTTTGTAATCCAAAAAATAGATGATAAAGAGGAATATCTCTTATATCGTTAATTAAATCGAAAGTACTTTTGATGTAGTAATAGCCAACGCCAACAGTAAAATTATTTTGATGATTTCCGTAAGTTCCTAAAACTGATCCACCGCCAAATAATATAACAGAATCTTGGCTAATTGCAGATAATTCACCAAAAGAAGCAGTTGCTGCAATAGAAATATCCTCATTAATTTCTAATTGACTTTTAATAGCACCTGTTATCATACCAAACATAGATATATTGGCAGAAACAACCGTTTTATTTGTTAATCCGTAACTTCCTTTGGCAAATATAATATCGGTTCCAGATGCCCTAATATCTCGCCTTGGTAAAGAAAATGCAGTAGGCGTTAAAAAATAATTAGTATAATCTGGATTGTCTATTTGGCTAAATAAAATTGGGTTACGATGTGGTTTTATTGGCTTTTTTACGACATAATCTTCATTTTGGGCATAGCATGTAGCACAGCAAAAAGCAGCAATAAAAAAAAAGCAGTAAGCCTTCTTCATCGTATTTAATTTAAACTTGGGTCTTCTGGAAAGTTAGCTAAAACAGCATGTTTGGGCCCCATCTGCTGTAAAGTTTCTTTCCATAAATTTTTGTTGTTTATTTTATTAATTAAATGAGAAGATACGTTTGATATGAGCCAAGAATTTGAATTAATTTCATTTTTTAATTGCTGATAATCCCAACCAGCATAACCCAGAAAAAAAACAATCTCATGAGGGAAAATTTGCTGGTCAATAATCATTTGTTTTAGTTGATTAAAATTCCCTGCCCAATACAAATTATCAACAATATGTTGACTTCCTGCTATTATTTTTCCTTGATTGTGGATGTAAAATAAACTATCTGTTTGAACAGGCCCTCCGATAAAAATAGTAGTTTTAAGTTTCGGAAAATGGGGTAAAATATCATTAATATTTATGTTAATCATTTTATTTAAAATAAAGCCAAAAGCCCCTCTTTTATTATATTCAGTTAATAAAACAACCGACCTTTTAAAGTAAGGATCATCCATAAAAGGCTCTGCTATTAAAAGCCTTCCTTTGGCGGCATTTAACTTGTTTAACTCTTTAATGGTGTAATCTAATGGATTTAATAACATACTTTACAAAAGTTTTTCGATAATAAATGTACCCAATTTTTGACTAAAAATGTAAAATGTTAATAAATATTACTGCAAATAGTTAGTTTTGCGTATCGTTAAACGATAAAATATGGAAGTTTTAAAAAATTATTTAAATGCTATTAGACGTGATTTTGCAGATAAACCATTTACTGAAAAGCTAGCAAATAAAAACCCTTTCAAACAATTTGAAACTTGGTTTGAAGAAGCTGTTAACGTCCAAATTTTAGATCCTTTCGCAATGGCGGTAAGTACAGTAAATAAAGAAGGACAACCTTCAACACGTATCGTTTATTTAAGAGATATTACTGAAAACGGTTTTATTTTTTACACTAATTATAGCAGTAAAAAAGGTCAAGATTTATTAATAAACAATAAAATTTCGCTTAATTTTTTTTGGGGAGAACTTGAACGCCAAATCAGAATTGAAGGAGAAGTTAAAAAGGTTAATGAACAACTTTCTGATGATTATTTTTCGAAAAGACCACGCGAAAGTCAAATTGGAGCATGGGCTTCGCTACAAAGTGAAACAATTACCAGTAGAAAAGAATTAGAAGATAAGGTAAAGTTTTATACCAATAAATTTAAAAATAAAACCGTTCCTCGACCAAAACATTGGGGTGGTTACATTGTAACTCCTCATAGAATAGAATTTTGGCAAGGACGACCAAGTAGATTACACGATAGGTTAGTTTATAGAAGGGTTGGGCTTAATTGGGAAATCACAAGAGTTTCTCCTTAATAATTTCATTTTTTATTAATCACTTGTTGGCTATCTTTATAAGAAAACTAAAAAGAGTTAAGTTCTAATTATCTCAGCAAAATTAGCATAATGAGATAATAGCTATTTTTTTTGAATTCATATCTGTAAAATTACTTATAACTAATAATTTACAAGTAAAACTTGTCATTCAGAACAAAGTTTTACCGAAAACTTGTTTTTCGAAGTAAAACGAAGTGAAGAATCTTTTAGAAGTGCGGAGTTGTGAATTATCAAATTATTTAAACATGGAAAGATTCATCACATTGTTTTGTATCCCGAAGCGAGTTCGGGACAAAACTTTGTTCTGAATGACAAAAAATGCTGTTATAACTAGAACTTAGCTCTAAAAAGTAATGAAAAGGTATATTTTGCAGTTGTTTCAAAACGTAATAAATTTTCTAATACATAATTCGGATTTAATGGCTAGTGCTAAAAGAGGGTTAAAGATTGTGTTTCAAGTAATACTCATCTAACTCAGCGATAAGGATTGCTTTTTCATTATCAGTTAAAAATGAATATTGAAAAGAATTTTTGGCTAATTGATATAAATCCTCTTTACTTAAGTTGAGGGCTTTTTGGGTGTCGATGTAATTTTGGTTAACGTGTCCTCCAAAATAAGCTGGGTCATCAGAATTGATGGTTGTTTTTAATCCTAATTTTATCTTTGTTTTTAGGGGGTGGTCTTTTAAATCTTTCACAACCTGTAAGGCGGTGTTAGATAGCGGACAAATGGTTAAAGCTAAATCGCGTTTAATAATTTCTTGAATTAATTTTTCGTCTTGCAAACAATTATTACCGTGGTCAATTCTTTTTATTTTTAAGATGTCAAGTGCTTCCCAAATGTAATCAGCATCTCCTTCTTCTCCTGCATGGGCTACAGGAATATACCCTGCTTTAATAGAGGCTTCGAAAACGTTTTTAAATTTTGATGGTGGATTTCCTTTTTCGGAAGAATCTAAACCAACAGCAATAATTTTATCTTTAAAAGGCAATGATTGTGCTAATGTTTTAAGGGCAGCTTCTTCTGATAAATGACGCAAATAGCTCATAATTAGCAAAGCCGAAACACCTAAATTTTGTTTAGCATCTTCAACGGCTCGACTTATTCCATTAATCAGTGTTTCAAAGGCTACACCTCTTTCGGTGTGTGTTTGGGGATCAAACATAATTTCGGTATGACGAACATTTTGCTCGGCACATTTTTGAAGATAGCTATAGGTTAAATCGTAAAAATCTTGTTCAGTAATTAACACTTCAGCTCCTTGGTAATAAATGTCTAAAAAATCTTGTAAACAATCAAAATCATAAGCTTTTTTTAAATCTTCAATAGAATTATATTGTAGATTAATATTATTTCGTTGTGCAATAGCAAACATTAATTCGGGTTCAAAAGTACCTTCAATGTGTAAATGAAGTTCAGCTTTTGGAAGTTTTAAGATAAAATTTTCCATAATTATTTTCGATAAAAAAAGGGAACCAAACAGTTCCCTTCATAGTAAGTTTAAAACGGTTTTATTTTTTTACGGTGTCAACAACAGCTTTAAAAGCTTCAGGGTGGTTCATGGCTAAATCGGCTAAAACTTTTCTGTTAAGTTTTACCTCTTTTTTAGCTAATTCTCCCATAAATTTAGAGTAAGACATGCCGTGTTCTCTAACACCCGCATTAATTCTTTGAATCCACAAAGCCCTAAAGTTTCTTTTCTTTTGTTTACGACCAATGTAGGAATAAACGCCAGCTTTTTCTACTGCGTTTTTAGCAACTGTCCATACATTTTTTCTTCTACCAAAGTAACCTTTGGCTTGTTTCATTATTTTTTTTCTTCTAGCTCTCGAGGCTACTGAGTTTGTTGATCTTGGCATTTTTTTTTACGTTTTTTGGTAGTTAGTGTTCATCTTTCTGAAACTTTAAACTAAATACCTGGTTGTGTACTTTTTTTAATTTACGATAACCGATATCGGTAACATTACTAGGATTATATTCCTAATTGTAATTTTATACTTTTTTCATCTGCTTTATCTACCACAGTGAATTTAGTTAAATTACGCTTTTGTTTAGTCGTTTTTTTTGTTAAAATATGACTTTTAAAAGCATGTTTCCTTTTAATTTTCCCAGAACCAGTTAATCGGAATCTTTTTTTTGCACTGGAACCAGTTTTCATTTTTGGCATACTGTTGTTATTTAATTTATTAATGTATTTATTTTATTTTTATTTTTTCTTTTTAGGAGCAAGATACATAAACATTCTTTTTCCGTCCATTTTTGGCATTGCTTCAACCGTAGCAAAATCTTCCAACTCTTGTGCTAATCTTAAAAGTAAAATCTGTCCTCTATCTTTATAGATAATTGTTCTTCCTTTAAAAAATACAAAAGCTTTCACTTTCGAGCCTTCTTCAAGAAATTTTTTAGCATGATTTAATTTAAATTCAAAATCATGGTCATCTGTATTAGGTCCAAATCGTATTTCTTTTAATACCATTTTTTGAGCCTTAGCTTGTATTTCTTTTTGTTTCTTTTTCTGATCGTAAAGAAACTTTTTATAATCAATAATTTTGCAAACTGGAGGATTGGCATTAGGTGAAATTTCCACTAAATCTAATTCTCTTTCTTCTGCAAATTTTAAAGCATCAGTAATAGAATATACTTTTGGCTCAATTCCTTCGGCAATAACACGAACTTCTCTGGCTCTAATTCTACTATTAATTTTATGAGGATCTTCTTTTTTTTCGAATCTTCTTCCTCTTGGATGATATCTTTTAGCTATGACTCTTTAATTTTAGTTAATATTTAAATCTTGTTTTATTTCGTTATTAATTAAGTTAGAAAAATCTTCTACATTAAACAAGCCAAGGTCTCCTTCCCCTTGTTTTCTTACTGATAATGTGTTAGTTTCAATTTCTTTTTCACCAATTATTACCATAAAAGGTACTTTTTTTAATTCAGCATCTCGTATCTTTTTTCCAATTTTTTCATTTCGTTCGTCAACGAAGCCGCGAATATCGTAATTATTTAGCAAATTTAAAATATTTTTAGCCGATTCGTTGAATTTTTCGCTCAATGGAAGAATGGCAACTTGCTCTGGAATAAGCCAAAGTGGAAATTTTCCTGCACAATGTTCTATTAAAACGGCAATAAATCTTTCCATAGACCCAAAGGGTGCTCGGTGTATCATTACTGGTCTGTGCATCTCATTATCACTGCCTTTGTATTCTAATTCAAAACGTTCTGGCAAGTTGTAATCTACTTGAATTGTGCCTAATTGCCAACTTCTGCCCAAAGCATCTTTTACCATAAAATCTAATTTTGGTCCGTAAAAGGCTGCTTCGCCTGTTTCTACAACTGTGTTTAAGCCTTTTTCTTTGGCAGTATTAATAATGGCACGTTCTGCTTTTTCCCAATTTTTATCACTACCAATATATTTTTCTTTATTCTCAGGGTCTCGTAACGAAATTTGGGCTGTAAAATCTTCAAAACCTAATGCTTTAAAAACGTAAAGTACCAAATCTATTACTTTTTTAAATTCTTCTTCTACTTGGTCTGGTCGGCAAAATAAATGAGCATCGTCTTGGGTAAAACATCTAACGCGCGTTAAGCCATGTAATTCTCCACTTTGTTCGTAGCGGTAAACGGTTCCAAATTCGGCATATCTTACGGGTAAATCTTTGTATGATTTTGGTGATGATTTGTAAATTTCGCAATGGTGAGGGCAATTC
Organism: uncultured Vicingus sp.; assembly: GCA_964625955.1. Classification (GTDB taxonomy): domain Bacteria; phylum Bacteroidota; class Bacteroidia; order Flavobacteriales_E; family Vicingaceae. The sequence continues at coordinate 11,476 of CAZVEW010000012.1, forward strand.
ATTGGCTTTAGTAAAAATTCTTCGCCTTCGTGTGGTGTTAAAATAGGGCGAAATGAATCTGCTCCATATTTTTCGTAATGACCAGAGGTTATATATAAATCTTTGTGTCCGATATGAGGTGTAATTACGGGTAAATAGCCAGCTTTTTTTTGTGCAGCTTTTAAAAAGTTCTCTAATCGTTCTCTTAATTCAGCTCCTTTTGGCAGCCATAGCGGTAATCCTTGTCCTACTTTATCCGAAAATGTAAATAGTTCTAACTCTTTTCCTAATTTTCTGTGGTCTCTTAGTTTTGCTTGTTCTAACATTGCTAAGTATTCGGTAAGCATTTTTTGTTTTGGGAAAGAAATTCCGTAAACACGCACTAATTGGTTTTTAGTTTGGTCGGCTCGCCAATAAGCACCTGCAACATTCATTACTTTAAAGGCTTTTACAATGCCTGTGTTTGGAATATGTCCGCCTCTACATAAATCGGTAAAATCGGCATGATTGCAGAATGTAATTTCTCCATCTTTAAGGTTTTCAATCATTTCTACTTTATACTCATTGCCTTCGGCTTTGTATTTTGCTAAAGCATCGGCTTTTGAAACAGGTTCAATGTTAAAATTGACTTTTTCTCGAGCTAATGTTAAAAAAGTTTCTTCAATTTTTTTAAAGTCTTCTTCACGAATTATGTGTTCTGCCGAATCAACATCATAGTAAAAACCATTTTCTATGGCAGGTCCAATGGTTAATTTAATGCCGGGGTATAATTTTTCTAAGGCTTGGGCCATTATGTGAGCAGAAGAATGCCAAAAGGCTTTTTTTCCTTCATCATCATTAAAAGTAAATAAAGTAACGGTTGCATCGGTGGTAATAGGTGTGGTGGTTTCAACGGTTTTGCCGTTTACTTTTGCCGAAATTACATTTCGTGCTAATCCTTCACTAATACTTTGAGCTACCTGAAAAGGAGTAGTTCCTTTTGGGTATTCTTTTACCGCTCCATCTGGTAATGTTACTTTTATCATTTCGATTTAAAAATTAAGAATAGCAAAGTTAATTAAAAATTTGTTCAAAATGTTAGTGTTTTTTATAACAATATCTTAAACCAGTTTAGCTTCTATTTTTTCGAAATGAGCTGTAAAATGTCTTAAAAATTCTGGTTCTTTGGTTATTTTTATGCCTTTAACATTTTGTTTGTTTTTTAAAATTTCTTCAAATATTTCTATTACATATTCGATATGGCTTTGGGTATAAACCCTGCGTGGAATTGCTAAACGAACCAACTCCATGGGTGCAGGAATTAAATCTCCATTTTTATCATATTTACCAAACATCACAGAGCCAATTTCTACTGTTCTGATACCTCCTTTTAAGTAAAGTTCTGCTACCAATGCTTGTCCTGGGTATTGATTTACAGGAATATGGCTGTATAATTTTTTGGCATCAATGTAAACTGCATGCCCACCAATAGGCATCATTACAGGAATTCCCATCTCATGTAAATGGTTTCCTAAATAAGCTGTACTTTTAATGCGATATTCTAAATAATTTGGGTCGAAAACTTCTTTTATTCCTATGGCTAAGGCTTCCATATCTCTGCCAGATAATCCTCCGTAAGTAGAAAAACCTTCGGTAATAATTAACAAATTAGTGCAAGCTTCAGCAATTTTTTTATCCCTGAGAGCTAAAAATCCACCCATATTAATTAAAGCATCTTTTTTTGCACTCATGGCAGCACCATCTGTTAAGGAAAACATTTCTTGAGCAATTTCTTCGTACGTTTTATTTTCGTAGCCTTTTTCTCGGTGTTTAATGAAATAGGAATTTTCTGCCACCCTGCAACAATCCAACAAAAATAATATGTTGTGTTTTTTACAAATGGCACTAACTTCTTGGGTGTTTTGCATGCTAACTGGTTGTCCGCCACCACTATTATTGGTAACTGTAAGAATAACTGCACCAATATTTTCAGCTCCTTTTTCGTTAATTAATGCTGTTAATTTTTTGGTATTAATATTTCCTTTAAAAGGATGAATTAATGCGGGATCGTTAGATTCGTCAATTGCAATATCAATGGCTTCGGCACCAGAAAATTCGATATTTGCTCGTGTGGTATCGAAATGGGTGTTGCTAATAAATGTTTTTCCTTTTCCGCCCAAATAGCCATAAATAATACGTTCGGCAGCTCTTCCTTGGTGGGTGGGTAAAATAAATTCCATGCCTGTTAAATGTTTTACGGAATTTTCCATTCGTTCCCACGATTTTGAACCAGCGTAAGATTCATCGCCACGCATAATACCAGCCCATTGTTCGGCACTCATGGCAGAGGTTCCGCTATCGGTTAAAAAATCAATAATTACGTGTTCTGATTTTAATAAAAAAGTGTTGTAATGTGCATTTTTAAGGTATTCTTTTCTTTGTTCTTCTGTAGTAACATAAATAGGTTCTACAGATTTTATTTTAAATGGTTCTATAATTGTTTTTGTTTTCATTACTTTAAATATTAAGATTTATATACAAAGACTTTTTAGCATATAGTAACTTTAAGTCTTATAAAATTTTAAGGAGAGTACTCGCCTTATTTTACTATTATAAAATGGTTAACAAAAAGAGTCTCTGCGTTTTATATTACGGAGATAGGCTAATGCTTTTATTCTAGAAAGCGAATAATATATGTGTTCTTGAAGCATAGGACAAAGTTCGTATTTAAATTATTATTTTTTATGATTAAAATCAGTCTAATATGTTTTTATTTGGCAAAATTATACATCAACTTTGTATAAAATATTTTTGCTTTAATGTTCTATACCAATAGAAAAAACGAAAACATTTGGCTATTTAAATTAATATTTAGATATTTGCCTAAATATTTAAACGTAAACAATGAATTCTTTATTTAAAGCACTTAACGATGAAACTAGAAGGAAGATAATTGAGTTATTGAAAGACAATGATATGAATGCTGGACAGATTGCGGAGGAATTCAACATATCAAAACCAAGCATTTCTCATCATTTAGCTATACTTAAAAGAGCAAACTTGATAACAAGCGAAAAAAAAGGACAATTCATTGAATATTCACTAAATACAACAATTTTGGAAGACTTAATGTCTTGGATACTAACCTTAAAAAAATAAATTATGAAATTAAGAAATGAAATACCATTAATAACAATTGTTTTACTCCCTTTTATATATTTAGCGTATATATGGAAAGAACTTCCTGAAAAAGTACCAATTCATTGGAATATTAAAGGTGAAATTGATCGGTTTGGTGATAAATCTGAATTGTTGCTAATACCTATTTTGCTGCCATTGCTGATTTATATAATATTTCTTATTGTACCAAAGATAGACCCTAAAAATAAAATTACTAAAATGGGGAATAAATATCAGCACATAAAAATTCTCTTGACCACTTTTATGTCAATTTTAGCATTGTTTATTATTTATTCGGCAAAAAATCAATCTTTTTCAAATCCAAATTATATAGTGTTACTAATCGGAATTTTATATATAATATTGGGTAATTACTTTAAGACTATAAAAGCAAATTACTTTATTGGAATTAGAACACCTTGGACTTTAGAAAGTGAAACTGTTTGGAAAGAAACGCATAAATTAGGTGGAAAAATGTGGTTTGTAGGAGGAATTATTATAGTAATATCAAGTTTGATTTTAGACAAACAACCAAACTTTACTCTATTTATGATTGTTACAGGAATAATTACTATAATTCCAATTACTTATTCCTACTTAAAATACAAGAAAATAGAGAAAACGGCATAGAATAAAGTATAAAAATAATAGCGGTTTTAATGCTAAATTCAAAGTGAGTATCTTTGCATAAAGTTTAGTAATAAATTGAAAACAAGTGCTTTGTAATTCGCTACTATTCTAATACAAATTAATGGATAAAAAAATAACAAATTATATTGCTGATAATAAGGTGTTAACAATGGCTACTGTGTTAGGTAATGTACCTTATTGTGCCAATTGTTTTTATGTTTTTGATGAAAAAAATAAACTGTTAATTTTTTTGTCGGATAGTAAAACAAGGCATATTTCGGAAGCACTAAAAAATAATAATGTTGCAGGAACTATTAATTCGGCAATAAAAACAATTGCTAAACTACAAGGAATACAATTTACAGGTAAGTTTATTAATCCTAATGAGCAACAAACACAGGATTTTTATAAAAAGTATTATCAAAAATTTCCTTTTGCAAAGGCTAAACCATCTCCTATTTGGGGAATAAATTTAACAAGTATAAAAATGACGGATAATACTTTAGGTTTTGGAAAAAAATTAAAGTGGGAGAGGTAATTTTTACAACTTCTTATGTCAAACTTAGTTAACAAAGCCTATTACTTTAGATGTGATAATCAAATAATTATGCTTTTTGGAGTATTTTTCTGATTAGAAAGATGTGACCAGCTTTAAAATAATTAATATAGATGTTTAATTTTAGGATAAAGATTTCTAATTTCGTAAAAAAATAATAGAAAAGGGATATGAATACAATAGAAGCAAATAAATTAATTGTTAAACTACAAAAAGATTTAGCAGAATCGGGTATAGTTAAAGGGAATTTGGTAAAAGACTTAAAAAAATTAAGAGAATTTGCCTTAGAAGAAGAAGATCCCACCGTAACAAAAGTTACAAGATTAACTTACGAACATATAGCAGAACATGGTACTTTTAATATTCCAATTCCTAGTGATGAAGAGATAGAAGGAGAGGAATTAGTGCTGGAAGAAATTGATGAAAATGATTTTGATGCCAAAAGAGATAGTTTAAATTATTTGTTTTCTCTAATGTTAGACAGAAATAAGCCTGCAAATCAACAAGATTTATTTGAATACAGAGATGCTTTAAAAGCATATTAACCAAGTTATAAAACATTATTAACATTACTTGAAAAAGCATTCTTTTTGAACGAATTTTGTTTGCATAGATTTATGTTATGCAACAATATTTAGCTTTACTCGATCATATTTTAATTAACGGAACTCAAAAAGGAGACAGAACAGGTACAGGAACAATTAGCTGCTTTGGTTACCAAATGCGTTTCGATTTAAGCAAAGGTTTTCCCTGCTTAACCACAAAAAAACTCCATTTAAAATCTATTATACACGAATTATTATGGTTTATAAAAGGCGATACCAATATTAAATATTTACAAGAAAATGGTGTTAAAATTTGGGACGGTTGGGCAAACGAAAACGGAGATTTAGGTCCTGTTTATGGCTATCAGTGGCGTAACTGGAATGGCGATGGCATTGACCAAATAAAAGATGTAATTCATCAAATAAAAACAAACCCAAACAGCCGAAGGTTATTGGTCTCAGCATGGAATCCTAGTGTAATGCCTAATACTTCCGTTTCTTTTTCAGAAAATGTAGCCAACGGAAAAGCAGCCTTGCCTCCTTGCCACGCCTTTTTTCAGTTTTATGTAACTGAAGGCAAATTATCTTGTCAACTGTACCAACGTAGTGCTGATACCTTTTTGGGAGTACCTTTTAATATTGCTTCTTATACTTTGTTTACCATGATGGTAGCACAAGTTTGTGATTTAGAATATGGCGATTTTATCCACACTTTTGGTGATGTTCATTTGTATAATAATCACATAGAACAAGCTAAATTACAGCTAACTAGAACGCCAAAGCAATTGCCAATTATGAAAATAAATCCCAACATAAAAAATATATTCGATTTTAAATTTGAAGATTTTGAATTGCTTAATTACGAACCATACGCACATATAAAGGCAGCAGTTTCGTTGTAATAGGTGTTTCGTACAATTAATACATTGTAAATGCAACAACTAAATTTACCCCAACACGCCATTAAGCTAAAAGAGGAGGGGGGTAAGCAATATATTTTTGATACAGTAAGAAAAAAATATTTAGTGCTTACGCCAGAAGAATGGGTAAGACAAAATTTTATTCAATACTTAATTCAAGAAAAAAAATATCCAGCATCATTAATAACCATAGAAAAAGGGTTAAAATTAAATGATTTACAAAAAAGAGCTGATATTTTGATTTATGATAAAAATGGCAAACCAATTTTATTAATTGAATGTAAATCTGCCAAAGTAAAAATAAATCAAGAGGTTTTTGAGCAAATTGCAAGGTACAATAAGGTTTTTAAAGTTCCTTATTTAATTGTTACAAATGGATTAAATCACTATTGCAGTAAAATTAATTTTAAAAAAAATAGTTTTGAGTTTTTAAAAGAAATCCCTAATTATGAAGCTTTATAATTTCTTTCTCCAAAAATAGAGCTACCAATTCTAACCATGTTACTTCCTTGTGTAATTGCAATGTGGTAATCTCCGCTCATTCCCATACTTAAGATTGAAAATTGAAAATTAGAAATTGAAAATGGCGTGTAAAACTTGCTTAATGATTCAAATTCATTCTTTATTTGATTTTTATCGCTTGAATTGGTTGCCATTCCCATTAAGCCAACAATATTTACTCCTTTTAATTGTTTAGTTGCTTCACTATTTATTAGTGTTGTGGCATCAGTAAAACTTAAACCAAACTTACTTTCTTCATCTGCAATTTTAACTTGTACTAAGCAGTTAATTACTCGGTTGTTTTTGATGGCTTGTTTACTGATTTCTTTCAATAGTTTAAAACTGTCAACGGCATGAATTAAACTAACAAAAGGAGCAATGTATTTTACTTTGTTGGTTTGCAAATGACCAATAAAATGCCATTCAATGTCCTTAGGTAAATCTTCATGTTTCTGCACTAATTCTTGCACTTTGTTTTCTCCAAAAATTAATTGTCCAGCATTATATGCCTCTAAAATGGCTTTATTAGGTTTGGTTTTAGAAACAGCAACAAGCGTAACCCCTTTTGGAAGTTGGGAGTTTATTTTATGGAGGTTTTTGGTAATGCTCATATTATCCTATTTCGTCATTGCGAATGAGGTACGAGTGAAGCAATCTTGCTATCGAAAAGCAAGATTGCTTCGTACCTCGAAATGATATTTAATTACAACTCATGCACAAACAACCCACTACGTAATTTTGGTTCAAACCAAGTTACTTTTGGTGGCATAATCATATCGTTATCAGAAATATTCATTAACTGTTGCATGCTTACAGGGTACATGGCAAAAGCAACCTTCATTTCGCCACTATTTACGCGTTTTTCTAACTCTCCCAAACCTCTAATTCCGCCAACAAAATCAATTCTTTTATCTGTTCTTAAATCTATAATATTTAATAATGGTGCTAAAACTTGTTTAGATAAAATGGTTACATCTAATACGCCAACTGGGTCGTTGTTGTAAGTACCTTCTTTTGCAACTAATTTATACCATTTATGGTTAAGGTACATGCCAATATGATGCAAGGCTGCTGGCTTGTATTGGGTGGTTTTTTCTTCTACCTCAAAGTTTTCTTTAATCTTTGAAATAAAATCGGCTTCGTCCATTCCGTTTAAATCTTTTACCACGCGGTTGTAATCAATAATTTTTAATTGATTATCAGGAAAAAGTACTGCCATAAAATAGTTGTAACGATTTCCGTCATTAGCATTTCCGTTGGCCGCATCTCTTAATTCTTTTCCCACTAAAGCACCAGCGGCAGTTCTGTGATGACCATCGGCAACATAAATACTTGGAACTTGTTTTTTAAATAAATCTTTAATTAAAGCAATTTTAGGTGCATCATTTACTACCCATAAAGTATGCTGAATGCCATCTTCGGTGGTAATATCATAAACAGGATTTGCTTCTTTTACACTTGATACCAATTCATCAATAGCGTTTACGTGAGGGTAAGCAAAAAATACGGGTTCGTAATTTAATTTGCTGTAACGTACATGGTTTTTTCGATCTTCTTCTTTGTCAGGACGAGTTAACTCGTGTTTTTTGATGATGTTGTTAAAATAATCGTCAATGGCACAACAACCCACCAAACCAGTTTGTTCGTGCCCGTCCATAATTAATTGATACACGTAATAGTTTTCGGTTTTATCTTGAATCATTAAACTATTACTTACTAATTTATCAAAATTCTCTTTTCCTTTTTTATAGATTGCTGGAGCGTAGTGGTCAGCATCATCAGCAAAATCTATTTCGGGTTTAATAACGTGGTAAAAACTATTAGGATTGTCTTTACAAACTGCTCTCGCTTCTTTTGCGTTTAATACATCGTAAGGACGACTTGAAATTTCTTTTACTTTATCAACTGTAGGTCGATATGCTTTAAATGGTACTAATATTGACATAACTTTAATTTAAGGTTTGATGTTTGAGGTTTGATGTTTGAGGTTTGAGGTTTGAGGTTTGAACCTCGAACTTTTAACCCAAATGATTAATTATTTGAGTGGCTAATTCTTCTCCAATTCTATCTTGAGCTTCTAGTGTTGCTGCTCCTGTGTGGGGGGTTAATGAAATTTTAGCGTGTTTCAATAAATCTTCTCTTGGTGTAGGTTCGTTGGTGTAAACATCTAATGCAGCATGAGCCACTTTTCCATTGTTTAAATTAGCAATTAAAGCAGTTTCGTCAATAACACCACCTCTGGCAAGGTTAGCGATAATTACACCATCTTTCATCTTGGTAAATTCAGCATTTCCAATAAGGGCTTTACCATCTGCTGGCATTGGTACATGCAAAGAAATAAAATCGGCATTAGCCAATAAATCATTTAGTGAAGTAGTTTTTATGTTTACGCTAACAGTTTGGTCGGCTATTTGAACATTAATGGTTGCTTCGTTTATAAATGGGTCGAATGCAATTACATTCATACCACAGCCTAAAGCATATTTAGCCAAGCTTTGACCAATTCTTCCAAAGCCAATAATACCCATATTTTTACCTCTTAATTCAATGCCTTTAGCATATTTCTTTTTTAAGATTTTAAATTCGGTAGCACCAACAATTGGCATTTGTCTGTTGGCATCATAAATAGAACGAGCAGCACCAAATAAATGAGCCATTACTTGTTCGGCAACTGATTGCGAGGAAGCTGCGGGTGTATTAATTACTTTTAAACCTTTATTTCTGGCATATTCAACATCAATGTTGTCCATACCAACACCACCACGACCAATTAATTTTAAATTAGGACAAGCATCAATTAGATTTTCTCTAACTTTTGTTGCACTTCTTACTAAAAGAGCAACATAGTCATTCTCGTTAATGGCGTTAATTAAATCATCTTGAGCCACAGTTTCGGTAATTACTTCAAAACCTGCTTTTTCTAAGTTTATTTTCCCGATAGGTGCAATCCCATCATTTGCTAATATTTTCATCTGTTTTATAGTTTATAAGGTTAATAGGTTATAGGTTTATTTGTTGATTAGCTTTTACTAAGCTCATAAACTTATAACCTTTTCAACAGTTTATGCATTTAACTTCTTCATGGTATTTACTAATACTTGAATACTTTCTATTGGCATGGCATTGTATATGGAAGCTCTGTAACCGCCAACAGAACGGTGTCCTTTTAAGCCACTAATTCCTGCTTCAGTCCATAAAGCATCAAATTGTTCTTTTTTGCTTTCATCAGTTAATGCAAAGGTAACATTCATGTTGCTTCTGTCTTCTTTTGCTGCAGTACCTTCAAATAAAGGATTGGTGTCTATTTCGTTGTAGATTAAAGCTGCTTTTTCTTCGTTTACTTTTGCTATCCAGTCAATTCCTCCATTTTCTTTTAGCCAAGCTAAGGTTAACATAGCAACATAAATTGGATAAACAGGAGGTGTATTAAACATCGAACCTTTATCTATATGGGTTCTTAAATCTAACATGGTAGGAATATTTCTGCCTGTTTTACCTAATAATTCATCTTTTACAATGTATAAAGTTGTTCCTGCTGGTCCCATATTTTTTTGAGCTCCAGCATAAATCATGGCATAATCGCTTACATTAATTTTACGGCTAAAAATATTGGACGACATATCGGCAATTAAAGGAACATTAACGTTTGGAATTTCTCTAATTTCAGTACCAAAAATGGTGTTATTGGTGGTAATGTGAAAATAATCTACATCATTAGGAACGGTATATCCTTTTGGAATATAATTAAAATTTTTATCTTCTGATGAAGCCACAATGGTTACTTTTCCCATATTTTTAGCTTCTTTTATTGCTTTTTTACTCCATGCACCTGTATTTAAATAGGCGGCATGTCCATTTTCTTTCATAAAATTTAAAACGGTATTTAAAAAACCAATGCTTGCTCCACCTTGTAAAAAAAGTACCGAATAACCTTGTGGAACATTTAGTAATTCTTTAACCAAAGCCACTGCTTTATCCATTACAGCAACAAAATCTTTACTCCGATGAGAAATTTCTAAAATAGAAAGGTTTAGGTCGTTAAAATTAATTACTGCTGCTGCTGCCTTTTTAATTACCGCTTGAGGTAAAATGCTTGGACCAGCACTAAAATTATGAACTTTTGACATGGTTTTTACGCTTTAAATTGTTAAAAATAAAGTGCAAATTTAGCACTATTATAACGGACTATTATTTGTTTTTTGTTTTATTTTTAACAAAAAACGATTAATTGTTAAAAAAATGAATTATTAGAAATCCCCTTAAGCTATTTTCTCTAAAAATTGACTACCAATAATGTAGTTATTTAAAGCTATTTTGTAATCTACATATTTGTTTTTTGAAGCGTTCATTACTTTAATTATCTCTTTGTAATTAAGGTCTTTAGACGAAAAAATAACATCATTAACATTATATATTTCAATTAAATCGGTAAGTTGATATAGCTTTCCTATAAAAATAATTTTTTCGTTTTGAGTGTAGTAATTATCATCTTTTACAGCTAAAACTTCGGTATGGCGATGTTGTAGTTGAATGTTGTTTTTAACGGTAGTAATAAAATTTTCACTTCCAGTTATAATGGTAATTTTATTTTTGTTTTTACGAAGTTTTAGCTGGTTAAAATAATTAAGAATTATCCTGTTTAAAGGAATAATAACAAGAATTACAGCGATAATACTAAATAAATATTTAGAAGAGAAAGAAACAGGATGAGGAAAAACAAAATTGATACCAATAAAAATTAAAGCACCTAATGATAAGCCAATAAATGTTTTATGAATGCTTACTGTTTTTGCATAGCTTTTGCTGATAATTAAACCCGTTAAAAAACTAGAAATTACAGCTATTATGTTTAAGATATGGTATTCATTTTTAAGCATTATTTGGTTAGGAAATCCTAAAAAAGGTTTTAAAAAGTTGAATATTAATAAGCTAAATAAAATAAAAAAGGTGTCAATTAAAGGTAATTTCACTTTTTTTACAAATCGCATTAAGATGGCAAAAAATGCACGCAGGTAAATGGCAATAGTGATAAAAAATGAAAACATTTTTGCTTTTTTTGCAAAATGTTTTTTCGAGAAGATAATCATGGCATTGTAGAAAACAAAAACATAATTAATGCTTCCTTTTTTTGTGCTTTCACCTTTGTAGTGAATAATTTTTGCTTTTGGATAATAATAATTTTTATATCCAGCTTTAATAATTCGGTAGGATAAATCGATGTCTTCTCCATACATAAAAAAGGCTTCGTCTAAAAAGCCAATTTCAGTTAAAACTGATTTTCTCATCCACATATAAGCACCCGATAAAACTTCAATTTCGTTAATTTCATTATCAGCTAAATATCCTAAATGATATTTAGAGAATTTTTTTGATTTTGGAAATAAAGTTGAAAATCCAAATATTTTATAAAATGAAACTGCTGGGGTGGGCAAACCTCTTTTTGATTCTGGCAAAAAAACACCATTTCCATCAATCATTTTAACACCTAAACCGCCTAAATTTGGGTGTGCATCTGAAAATTGGATACATTTTTCAAAGGTATCTTCCTCTACAATGGTATCGGGGTTTAATAATAAAACATACTCGCCTTTTGCAAGGGCTAAAGCTTGGTTATTTGCTTTAGAAAAACCAGTATTTACTTTATTTTCGATTAATATTACAGTGGTAAATTTTTCTTTTACCATGTTTATGGAATTGTCGGTTGAATTATTATCTACAACAAAAACTTCGGCATTTATATTTTTAGTGGCTTTAAATACAGCAACTAAACATTGTTCTAAAAAATGTGCTACATTATAATTAACTATGATAATTGAAAGTTTCACTTATTTTAACGTAAGTGTATTTTGAAAAGGAATTCTGTTTACAATAGATCGACCTAAAGTAAGCTCGTCTGTATATTCAAGTTCATCGCCAACGCCAATACCTCTAGCAATTGTGGTTATTTTTAAATCTAAATCTTGCAATTTTTTAAAAATATAAAAGTTGGTGGCATCGCCTTCCATGGTGGTGCTTAAAGCCATTATTAGCTCTTCGGGTTTGCTGTTCTTAATTCGTTGTACCAATTCGTTAATTTTAATGTCGTTAGGCCCAATTCCTTCCATGGGGGAGATTAATCCTCCTAAAACGTGATATTTACCTTTAAATTGTGAAGTATTTTCTATGGCTATTACATCTAAAATATTTTCTACTACGCAAATGGTATGTTCGGTTCTGTTTACATTAGCACAAATGGCACATCGTGTTGTTTCAGAGATATTAAAACAAGTGTCGCAGTATTTTATGTGTTGGGTAAGTTCGGTAAAAGCATTGCCAAAATTTAAAATTTCGGTTTTATCTCTATTTAATAATTGCAACACCAAACGTATGGCTGTTTTGTTGCCAATGCCAGGTAAAGAAGCTAGTTTATCTACTGCGTTATTAAAAGAAGAAGATGAAATTTGGTGCATCATAAATTTTACTGTGAATCAAAAATACCATGATAATACTAAATTATGGTAAAAATTAGTGATTTCTTATCAACACAAAAAAATGGAAAAGTATTCGCCTAAAAATAATTAGCAAATAAATTATTAAATAATAAAAATTGCTTTTATCATAAAATTTCTATTAATTTACAAAACAATTTATCATAACAACATAATCATGAAAAAATCTAACATTAAAATTTTATTTTTTGCATTTATTTTAAATTTCTCACTTTACTCATGTGGAGGTAACAAAACTGAAAAAAATGATGAAGAAGTTCAAAATGAAGAAACAATCACCGAAACTAATGTCGTGCCAGAAAATGAAACCGATTTTATTTTACCATCTCCTCTTCAAATTGCCGAGCTTTTTAAAAGTGCAGGATTAAACTACATTGGAGATTTAACTAGTCCTAATGAAAAAGCCAGTTCATTCAACTCTAAATATGATCAAAAATTAAATTTTGGCGTTTATTCTGCAGATATGGCCTATTCTATTATGAATAATCAATCGCAAACAACAATCGATTATTTAAATACGCTAAGAAAATTATCTGAGAAATTATGGATGACAGATGTCTTTAACTCTTTAGGGTTAAGAGATAGACTCGAGGCTAATGTAGGTAACGAAGATTCTTTAACCTATATTATGGCCGATTTGCAAATTCAATTAGACGATTATTTAGATGAAAATGGCATGGGAGCTACTGGCTCTGTTATTTTTGCTGGAGCTTGGATAGAAACAATGTATATTGGTACTAAAGTTAATGAATCAGAAAAGAATAAGAAACTTGTTGCAAGACTTTCTGAGCAAGCAGTAATTCTTGGTGATTTAATAAAAGCAGTAAAACAAGCCGATGAAAACAATGAATTTTCCGATTTAATTACTGATTTAGAAACTATTAACAAACATTTTACTGGTTTTGATAATGAAAGTGAGGAAGAATTTAAACTTTCAGACGAAGAAATTAAAAGCTTAGGTGAAGATATCATTAAAATAAGAAATAAAATAATTGGAAACTAAATTAATATTTTCCCTATTAATTTATCTAAATTCATTATGAAAAAAATAATCTTACATATCCTATTAGTAAGTGTCGTTTTGTTATCGTCTTCAGCCATTCAAGAAAAGACCAATGAATGTGATATTAGGTTGCTTAAGAATGAATTAATAAAGACTTTAAAGCCTAATTTTAAATATGATTCTTCAAAAGCAACCCATTTCTTATTTACAGATAGAGAACAAATCATTGAGATAGCTGCTCCTTTATTTAAAGGTGAAAATTTTAGATTTTTATTTAATACTGCTGGATTACCAAAAAATATTGAGATAAGATTTTATGATAAAAAACAAGGAAGTAAAAATAGGAAACGATTATTTTCTTTAGAAGAAGTAAGAAAAGAAGGTAAGCATATATATGCTTACGATCCTAAAATATCAAAAAAAATATACTTAAACTACATTATTCCAAGGACAAGAAAACAAAACTTATCTGGTTGTATGGTTTGTGTTATTGGATATAACTTTAAATAAATAAAAATGAATAAACCTATTTACTTTATATTAACAATTTTTATCTTTTTTATTACTACTTCTGCCTTTCAAGAAAGAAATGAATGTGTTACTATGGACTTAAAAAAAGAACTTAAAAACGAATTGAAACCAAATTTTAAATACGATTCTGCCAAAACAACTCATATTACTTATAAATCAAAAAAACAAACAAAAGAAATAGAAGTTCCGCTTTATATGGGCGAGAAATATAGGTTTTTATTTAACACTGCTGGATTACCGAAAAATATTGAAATCTCTATCTACAACAAGAAAGCCACAAATAGTAAACGAAAACTGCTTTACTCTTTAAAAACGGAAGAAGACAAACATATTTATGTTTTTGAACCTGGAAGATCTAGGAAAATGTACATAAATTATACTATTCCAGAAACATCAGAACTTGGATTAAGTGGTTGTATGGTCTTTTTAGTAGGCTATAGAATTGATATTTTTTAATTTCAATTGGGATATGAGAGAAATCCCTCACTTCTAGGCGAAGACTTCAGATTAACTTATCTTTGTGTTGTGGAAAAATATAGAAAGACCTAACAATACGGTTTACGACATTAACCCGCATTATTCATTGACTGAATAAATTTAAAAAAACAAGTTTCAAAAATTTTAGGTATCTATTTTAGTGGAGGTTTACCAAAAAAAAGAGGTGTAATCTTCAAAAATACAGTATAATTAGGGTTCCCTGAATAGAAAACATAGCTTCTTCATAAAATAATGATTTTACTAGTAAAAGGAATATTATTTAAATTAAAATTTAAAAGATAAATTCCGCTAGGAATTTTGTTGTTTAAAAGAAGTTCTGTTTTTGTTTTATATCTACTTATGGTTATAGGAATTTCAACACCAGTTAAACTAACTAATGTAATTTGCTTTGGGAGTGACGAACTTATCGTTTCAATAATTATTTTTCTGTTATTGTTACTTAAAAGAGTAGGATATATTTTGAAGTTAGAGGTGTTTACACCTTCTATTCCTGTTATTATATAAGTGGTGTCACAATTGGTATTATCGTAATTATAATATGTATTACTATCTGTGTAACATCTTAAAGGATAAATATTAGGTGGACCTCCGGTTATTGGGGCTAGAAATAAATAACTTATTCTATCTATAAAAGGCCAATTATAATAAGGTTCTATTATACCTAAACTGTCAATGACCCATCCATTAGCACCTCCTTCTAAACAATCTCCAATACTTGATAAACATCTTTGGTGATATGCTCTGAAATTAATTCCATTAATATTTTTGAATCCAACAGAATCAATTTCTACGTAAGAAGAATCTAAAAAACCTCCAGACCAAGGGGCTTCAGCAAAAATTTTCAAAGTATCACCAATATTAACATTAAAGCTATATAATAAATTAAATTGATTGTTTATAGGTGAATAAACTAAAACACTATCATTTATACTTCTTATGTATTTTTTTGCTTGTACTGTGTCGGAAATAGCAATTTCGGCTATCCTACAAGTTAAGCTATTAATGATAGTGTCTTTCGTTATTTTAATAGATAGCGGTTTTACGTAGCATGGACAAGGAGGTGCTGAATACTCTCCATAAGTAATGGTATAAGTCCATTTAGCCCCAATAGGAGCAAAATACTGGGCATTGATCTGTTGTGGTAATGTTAAAAACAATAATACAAAGGGAGTGAGTGATGAGATGTTAAGTTTCATGGTTTTAATATTTAAG
>CAZVEW010000013.1:0-7241 GCA_964625955.1 uncultured Vicingus sp.
ATTACCGCTTTTAAAGCCATTGGCGATGGACCAAAATTATTCTCGTTCTGAGACAATTTAATGATATCTTCTACTTCTTTTTTATTCATAATAATTTCTTTAATAGAACGCAGATGACACTGATTTTTATGATAAAAAATGATTTCTTTTTTAAATCCTAGTAATCAAATTACAAATCCCAAACCCACCTGCCGTACGGACAGGTAAGTTCCAATAATCAATCTCAAAATCTCAAACAATTTGTTTTTTTAATTTTGTGATTTGTTATTTATTACGAGTGTTTAAACGCTGCTTTTGCTCTTGGTCCATTTTCTAAGAAATTATTCAATCCAATTTTCATATCATCGGTAAGAATACATTCTCCAAAAAGTTTTGATTCTAATTCTAAGGCTTCATCTAATGGCAATTTTATTCCATCATAAATTGCTTTATTCATAATTTCATCAATCTTTTTACTTAAATGACCAATGTTGATTTCTTTAGGTTTAAAATCTTCATTAATACCATTTGTCATAAAATCTTTAGGTTGTACTTCTCCTTTTACTAATTTCTTCGCAAAATCTACAGCACCTTCAACTAAATCACCTTCAATTTCTTTATCTATTAACCCTATTTCTAATGCTTCTTTGCCTGATACTGGTCGAGCAGTTCTTAATATTTCTGCGGCAATATCAACGCCTACTAATCTTGGCAAACGTTGTGTTCCTCCAGAGCCGGGGATAAATCCTAAGTTCGCTTCTGGCTGACAAGCAACCACAGGCAAGCCTTTTTTAGCAACTCTTGCAGTACAAGTAATTGCGAGTTCGTTTCCTCCTCCAAATGCAAAACCATTTAATGCACAAACCGTTGGTTTTTTACATTTCTCGATGGTATTGATGAGTTGTTGGAAAGTGTGCGAATTATTATATCCTTCTTCTGGCGTTTTTAATGCAGCTAACATATTGATATCGGCACCAGAGACAAATGCTTTTGTGCCGAAACCTGTAATTACAATTCCCTCAACACTTGCATCATTTTCTGCTATTTCAATTGCTGCTTTTAATTCTTTTAAGACATCTAAATTCAACGCATTCAACACTTTTGGTCTCCTAATTGTTAAGACTGAAATATTGTCATTTTTTTTGTGAATTATTCTTGATATTTTCCAACCGCCCTGCCTGTCCGGCAGGCAGGCTGCTTCTTTTGCTTTATCTAACGATTTAGGGAAAGGGAATTCAGTATGTTCTTTACACCATTCTTTTACTAATTTGTGAGCTTCATCAATTCCTACTTTGTTCATTAAGGTAAATGGGGCAGCAATTACCAAAGAAATTTCGGTTGCCATATCTAAATCATCTACGCTAGTAATTCCTAAATCAATAATATAACAGCATAAGGCAAAATATCCACCTAAAAATTGTTTTCTCAATACCTCAGCTTTTTCAGGGTCAACAGCTACTTTTTCTCCTCTTTTAGCAGTATCCCATTTTTCTCCGCTAGCAGTCATTTCTTGCAATGTTTTTGGAGCACGGAACCATTGAATATGTGTATCACGCATTTCTTCTAATCCGTGATTGGTGATTGGATTACCACCTGTTAAATTTAATGCAGTAAATGGTCCAACTCCTTGACGAAGTGTTTTTCTAGCAATAGCATCAATTTCTTTAACTGTTCCATATTCTTTTTCTAAACAAAGAATTGCTAACTCACAAAGTCCTTCAAAAATTGGGTCGATTGCATAACCGTAAGAACTTCCTACTTCTATTGGCACTTTACCTATTGCTTCGTAAAACCCTAATAAATCTGCTGTTATTTTTGGGTCTGTGTCTTTTCCTGGAACAACCTCAACCACGGGATTTCTCTCTGCTGGAAAGAAATAATGCGTTACCAAACATCTTCCTTTATTTGCCATATTTCTGAAAATAACTTCTGGCGTCATGTGAGAAGAATTGGATAGGAACAAACAAGAATCGTCTGTTAAAGCTTCTACTTGTTTAAAAATAATGTCTTTAATATTTCCATCTTCGGTGGCTGCTTCTAAAACTATGTTTGAGCCTTTTATTGCCTCATAATCTGAAGTATAGGTAATGCTTTTTAACATGGTTTCTGCCATTTCGGGTTTAAAAGCACCTGTTTCGGCTCCTTTACTAATTTTCTTTTCAATTTTCGCTTTTGCGTTTGCCAAAGCTTTTTCAGAAATATCAACAATAACGAATTTAACATTGTTTTTCCAAAATACTTTTGCAAAGTGTAAACAAATGTCTGGACCAATTTGTCCTGCTCCGATAACTGATAATTTTTCGATGTTTAAGTTTTTGTATTGATATGCCATTTTTATTTTAGTTTAAAAAGTTTTTTGTTCCCTGTTTAGGGGTTTGAAAAATGAGTACGAAAGATACTATTTCGGTGATGCAATAACTATGACAATCATCATAGAAAATGCCTTTTTAAAGATGGTGATTAATTATTTTACCAGACTCTCTGGTCTTTTGATGTTGATGTAAATCTTGCTATTTGAATTTGTGTGTTTCATTAAGATTTTACGGGTTCTTTTTGGGTTGATTTAGGCAGTTTTTTTGTTTTATTAAATTGTTGTTGAGCAATAATTGCTGCACCAAAGGAAACAATTTGCTGTGGGGTTTCAACAATTTTAATGTCTTTATTAAATTTTTCGTTAAGTAAGTTTTTTAGGTATGGATGATGGGCAATTACACCTCCAATCATATAGGTTGGAATGCCATTTTGTAGTCGCATTTTTGCTACTTTATTGGCAATGGAAATATAAATTCCTCGGGCAATATCTTGTGTGTTCATGCCATCAAAAATCCAATTCATGATTTCGGTTTTGGCAAAAACGGTGCAAAAGCTGTTTAATTCTTTATCATAATTAGATAAAGATGCTAAACTGCTCATTTCTGAGATGTTAATTTTTGCTCTTTCGGCAATTTCTGTTAAAAAAGAGCCAGTTCCTGCAGCACATTTGTCATTCATGTAAAAATTAAGGACATAATTTTCGTTATCACACCTAATAATTTTAATGTCTTCTCCACCAATATCAATAATATTTTTTTCTCCTGTAAAATAATGAGAAACACCTGCTGCGGCACAATTTATTTCTGTTTTTACAATGTCCGATTCGGCAAAATGTTTTCTACCATATCCTGTGGCACAGCTGTATTTAATGTTAAAATTACTTGCAATGGTTTGCATTACGTTTTTTGAGGCTTGTTTATCGGCACTAAAAGTGGGTAAAGCGTAATGAAAGATAGGATTTCTTTCTTCATCAATAACAATAAATTTTGCATAAGCAGAGCCTAAATCTATTCCTAAAAAGCAATTTTTATTCTTATAAGTATTTGGTGTAGCATTTTTATTTACTAATCCTTTAGCAAGAATTTTTTTGCTTATATCTCCTGAGGCACCGGGTATTCGGGAAATAATATTTTTATTGGTCATGGCTTTTACCATATTAGTAAAAGCTAAGTTAAGCGAAGTTCGTATATAGTGTTTACGACCATACTCAACAATTTTGCCATTAAAATAATCTATTTCTGTTGGTCGGTTGTTAATTAAGTCAACGGCAAGTGAAGGAAAATGGTCTCCGCCTTTTTTCAAGTATTTCATACATTGACGTAGGAAATCGTCAGGGAAACGAATTTTTTCTGCTTCGGCTACTTCAATGCCTTCGTTTATTATTTGTTCTATTAATTCTACTGTATCAGCATCGCTCATTGCTTCTGCCATTGTTAGTCGGCTTACGCCACACAATGGGCTTAACGAGGCATTAAGTATGGTTTTTTCCCACGTTCTTTTTAGTAATTCAAAAGTGCCTATTGCTTTTGTTTCTAAAGCAACAGTGCTTAATAGTTTGGCTATTTCTTGTGCGTTGCTAAATTTATCATCACTAATAGCACCTATGTAATTTGGTGGTGTAAAAAAAGTTACTCTTGTTGTGTTTGGAGCTATGGTGTTTCCTGCAAAATTAATGACCAATCTCATGGTTTTTGCTTCTCCAAAACCTGCAACTAATAGTTGTTCAACATCAATGCCGTTTTGTGCAGAAACAACGGTTAATTTTTCGGTATTTAATATTTGTGCTTGTTTAACTGCTGTTGGTGTATGGTTTGATTTTAATGAGAAGAAGAGGTAGTCGGCATCCCAGCCTTCTAATTCGGTTACAGATTGGCAAACTTTATTGAATTTGGCGTGTTGAGTAATCACGTTTTCAAGAAATAATCCTTCTTCTTTTATTTTATTGGCTTTTGTTTTATTAGCTTCGCATAGGGCAACTTCACAACCTGCTTCTTGTAATTTAACGGCTAAAATCATGCCTACAGGACCAAGTCCAATAATGCCTACTTTTATTTTTTTTGAGTTTTTCATTGATTTAGATTAAAACTTTAGCGTCTTCTATTTGTTCTAAAAAGGTTTCTATTTTGGTAATACTTTGTCCTTCAGAGAAAAAACGTAAATCGCACAAATCTCCTTCAATAATTAATGAGCGAATGCCTGTTGTTTGTTGTAAACGTTGTGGCATTCCGAATTTTGCATTAGAATTATTAAAGCATGTTTTGGTATCGTGGTAAACAATGCCATCAATTTTGTATTCTTTTAACCATTCGGCTAATATTTTTTCTTTTGCTTTATCACTTCTGTTAATAAAAATTTCGGTATAAGCTCTTGCTGTAGATTCCCAAGGGTTGTTTTCATCAAATTTATCGAACACCCAACTGCTACAATAGGTAGAAGCAACAACCGCTGCTCCGTTAGTGGTAAATAAATCGCTCATCATTCTTAATTTTCCCCAAATAGGCATTCCTTCCCAAAAAATACGGGTTTTTGCTGCTGGTAAAAAACCATTATTGTTGGTTACATTTTCTTCGAGTTCGGCTAAAAGATGGGTGTAATAATCTTTGGCAATTTGTGTTCCTCTTAATACTACTATTGGTCCCATGTGGATTGTTCCGTCAAAGAAACTTAGCGGAGCATTTATGGCGGTAGAAGTTTTTAATACTTTTTGCCATAATAAGGTTGCTTCTTTACTTAAACGTACCGTTTCTTTAAATTTGTCTAAATCAAACTTTTCTCCACTTACTTTTTCGCAAATAGGAATCATTTTTTTCATTTGCTTTACAACCAATGCTACTTCATCTTCTGTTACTTCATCTACATATCGTGGTGGTTGTATGCCTACAATTGGGCAATTAAATTCATCGGCATAAAAGGTAAACCAGTCTTGCACCTCTCTACACTGATTGGTGTTGTAGGCAATTAAATCTGGTTTAGGAGCTCCTTTCATTCCGTAATGCTTTTGTAATGGAGATTCTTTTTTTAGATATGCTCCAATATCGGCAGTGGTATAAGAACAAACATGACCAGAATAGCCACATTTTATGGCTTCAGGAATCATGTCCATTGCTGTTCTTGTTGCTCCTAATAATGCACCATGGTTTTCAGGAAAATAAACCTCAAAACCGAATGAACGCAACAATTCTGCTGGTCCAACACTGGTGCACCAAGCCACTTTTTTAGTGCCTGATGCTAATGAAAGAAAGTATTCTTTCATTATTTTTTTCATCGTATCTGTTGATTTAATCTTGTACAATTTTTCTAGCTATATTATTTTTAATATCTAATTCTACTATATAAACTTCCTCTGCTGTAGGCACATTTTCTCCATACATATTTATGAGGTGAGCTTTGTATTTTTCTAACACATTTTTCGGTGCTACTTTCATTGATGGCGTTAGTGTATTGTCATCTAACGAAAGTTCGCTATTGATAATGGCTGCCGATTTAATTTTAGAAAATTTTTGTTTAATGTCGCAATTGGCATCATGTAAACAGCCTTGCAAACATTTGCCTAGCTCGTTTAAGTTTCTTGGGCAAAAACAGCCATCTTCTGGCGACCTTTGGTAGTCGGGATTATCTAACATTCCTTTGTTTGGAAAAATTAGTGCCACAGGGTGGTCTTCACCACTTCCTGAAATAATTACGTGTTGCACGTAATGGCATTTTAATTCAATTACTTTTTCTAAATCTGTAGGAACAACTTTTTCTCCGTTAGAGAGTTTAAAAATTCTATCTTTACGAGAAATGAGTTTTAATCCTGTTGTTGTTAATGCACCAACATCGCCTGTTCTGTACCAACCATCTTTAGTAAAAGCTCCTTCGTTTGCTTCATCATTATTGTAATATGCTAGCATTACGTTAGGTCCTTTTACTTGAATTTCTTCATCATCGGCAATACGAATGCTTACGCCCGGAATTGGTTTTCCTACCACTCCAGAAACTCTTTTTAATGATGGGTCGGTTAGTGTGCAGCAAGGTGAAGTTTCTGTTAATCCCCAGCCTTCAATAACTGGAATTTTTCTTTTTTGAAATTCTAAGGAGAGTTTTTCTGGTAAAGCAGCGGCAGCAGTAAAAATAAATTTTAATCCCGAATTAAAGAAAATATTTTCGGCTTCTTGGCTTGCCAATGTTTTTTCATAAAGTGATTGATATACTTTTGGCACGCTAAAAAAGATGGTGGGTTTAACTAATTTCCAATTTTCAAAAATGGAATCGGCATCTCTTCCGTAACTACTTTCTAAATAATAAGTTGCTCCATTATATAATGCAGTAAAAAGTTCAAATATACCTCCGAAACTATGGTGCCAAGGTAGGTAGGCTAAAAGTCTGTCATTTTCATTTACATCCCAAATTTGAGAAATAGCTGCTTGTTGCGATAAAATGTTTTTGTGCATTAGTTGAACACATTTTGGCGTTCCCATTGTGCCAGAGGTGTACATGTTTAAGCAAATTGTGTCTGGGTCAATATTTTCGGCTAAACAAGCATCTTCTCTGTTTGGAATATCTTTTAATAATTCAGTAAATGGTACTAAGTTTTTGTAACGGCTATCATTAACTTCATCAAAATGAAAAATGGTTTTAAGTTGTTTTAAATTTCCTCCTAAATTATCCATTTGGGCTTGTCCTGCAACGGCCATCCATGTTGCACTAGAGTGGTTAATTAATAGTTCGGCAGTATCTTGTTTAAAGTGAGCAAATATTGGTACGGCAACTCCTCCATAAGCCATTATTGCTAATTCAAGTTCTAACATTTCTAAACGATTTCTTGTAAAAAGAATCATTTTTTCTCCTTTTTTGAAACCTAATTTTTGTAAGTTAGAAGCTATTTTTTCAAT
Organism: uncultured Vicingus sp.; assembly: GCA_964625955.1. Taxonomy (GTDB): domain Bacteria; phylum Bacteroidota; class Bacteroidia; order Flavobacteriales_E; family Vicingaceae. The sequence continues at coordinate 7,167 of CAZVEW010000013.1, forward strand.
GTTATTATAAAAGTTTTCCCACTTAATTCCTTCATAAATTCCGTTAGCATTTTTTTCTTGGTAAACATATTTATC
>CAZVEW010000013.1:7341-26849 GCA_964625955.1 uncultured Vicingus sp.
ACTTAATTCCTTCATAAATTCCGTTAGCATTTTTTTCTTGGTAAACATATTTATCATGAAACTTCTCTACATTTCTTTTTAATAAAGTAGCGATGTTTGGAATAACTTTGCCAAGTTGATATGTTGAGTTGAGTTCTTTCATTTAGTTAGATTTTAAGACCTTAAGATTTTATGACTGAAAGATTTCTTTTTTTCTTTCAGTCATAAAATATTATAGTCTAACTACGCTACTACAGCAGCTTTTTTTTCTTTTAATTTATAATACCTGTAACCACCCCAAAGTGCAGCACCAACAGCACCAGAATAAATGGCATCTGGGTGGGCAATAAATGTTAAATCTACTTTCCCTTTTTCTTTAGATAGTTCTTCTATGGCTTGAATCATACCTACATTCATTCCCATACCGCCAACCAAGGCAATTGGAGATGCTGCTTTAAGAGCACCTAATAATTTTACTACTCTACCTGCTATAGAAAGGTTAATTCCTTTAACGATATTAGCAGTTGAAAGTCCTTTTGAAACTAAATTAATTACATCTGTTTCGGCTAAAACAGCACAAATTCCTGATGGTGTTTCGGGGTTGTCGGCTTCTAACGAGATTGGACCTACCTCTTCAATTGCTAAGCCTAAATACCTCGAAATATTTTCAATAAACTGACCTGAACCAGAAGCACATTGTCCTGTCATTTTATAATCTAATACTTTTCCTCTGTCGTCAATTTTAATGGCACGGACATAAAGTCCACCCATATCAACTACTGTTTTTGCTCCCGGAACAAAGAAAATACCTCCTCTTGCATGGGTAGTCATGCTGTAAAAATGACCTGTTTTTTTGATAACCATTTCGCCTTCTCCAGTAGAGGCAAGGTAGGCGATATCTTTATCGTAATTTAAATTATTACGTTCTAATAGCATATCAATGGTATCTACTACCACATCTTTTGGGTCGCGTTTTCTTATTTTTTCGGTTTGTTTGTCAACAATTTTATGGTTACCTGTTTCATGGTCGTAAGTCATTATTACGCCTTTTACGTAGCTTCCTCCTACGTCAATTCCTATTGTATATATTGTACTCATAGTTTTTAATGTTTAAAGTTTGAGGTTTGAAGTTTCTTAACATTGAACATCAAACCTTGAACAGATTTAACTTATTTTCTCTTTTTTCTTTTGTTTAGTGGGTAAATCTACTTCAATGTTTCTTAAAGCAAACATTGCTCCGCCTAATGCTCCCATAAATATGGAATCGGTATGAATATTCATGGTTATTTCTCCGTAAGAATCGGTAACCATTTGTTTTACATATTTTAATACTGCCTGATTACGGGCTACTCCACCAGTAAAGGTAAATTCATTTTTTACACCACCTGATCGTGCAATTAACGACATGGCTCTTTGGACTATTGATTTGTGTAATCCTGCTAAAATGTTCGGTCTTTCTTCGCCATTATGCAATAATTCTTTTACTTCTGCACCAGCAAAAACGGTACAAGTAGAACAAATAGTGGTTTCTTTGGTTGCTTTCATGGCTTCTGGACCTAATTCGTTTAATGAGATGCCAAATTCATCGGCAATGTAGCCTAAATACCTACCGCAACCTGCGGCACATCTATCATTCATGTGAAAACTAGTTACCAAGCCATGACTATCAACTTGAATGGCTTTGGTGTCTTGTCCGCCAATATCTAATACTGTTCTTGTGTTTGGAAATACAGCGTGGGCACCAAAAGCATGGCAAAGAATTTCTGATTTAATACAATCTTCAGGAAAAGGAAGTAATGCTCGTCCGTAACCAGTACCAACCATATTAGCAATATGAATATCTTCTTTGGCAATGGTTTCAATATGTTCTTTAAGCGACTGTTCTACCGTTTTATAGTTATCTTTTACTGCATTTAGTTCTGCATAATACCAGTCTTCTTTGCCCTCTTTCATTGGTTCGTTGGCTAATCCTTTATATTTTTCTTCTAATATTTGCATTGATTCGTCAACTAACTCTTTAAAATTAAACTGAACCATTTCATTTTCTACGGGTGTAATACTTTTGTCGAAGGCTAACATTAAATGTTCAAACAAGGTTTTATCTGCTTTTTCTACTTCTGCATTGTATCGTTCGCTAACAATATCTCTAAAAAATTGGTTTTTAGATCCTAAATCTTCGTTTACAAATTCGTGTCTAATTTGTGGACGAATAATCTCAATAATTTTGTTTAGTGCTTTAGCTACTTCATCTTTATTATCGTAGGTAAAATTGTTAACTGTGTTTTTTAATGTTTTCTCTAGGCTATCCATTCTTCGTTTAAATTGTCGGTACTGAAAAACATTTCTAATGTCTTCCATGTACTTTTTAAACTCAGGTTTTGAGTCAATTTCTGTTTGTAGCTTTTGCGAAAGCAAGGTAAATCGTGCGTCATAAATAGCTTCTTCACGGGCTATATCTGCTGCCACTTTGTAGTTGGCTCTTGTATTGGTAATTCCTCTTCCAATAATTTCATCTTTTTCGTTAATGATTACAGCCTTAGAAGTGGTTGAGCCTAAATCGATTCCTAAATAATATTTTTTCATTGTTCTTGTGTTTTGAGTGATGGGTTTTTGAGTGGTGGGTATCTCATCACCCAACACTCATTTCCTTTAACATTTATACCATTTCTTTTTCCATTTTTTTACGTTGTTCTAACATTTGGAAATAAGATTCTAGTCTGTTTTTTATGTTTGAATAAGAGAAATATCGTGGGTCAACTAAATCAGATTCGATAAAACCTACGGGTACTTCTAAGCTATCTTCAATTTCTCGCATCATGCCTAACTGACCTGCTGAAAAAGAGTTACAGCTTTTAATAGAATTAGTCATATATCCATCGGCATCGTAATCAACAATACATTTTTTTAATAAATCAATTCGTTGCGGAATGTTTAAATTGGTATAACAATTCATGCAATATTCAGCCAAAGCTTCTAATGGTCTTTCGGGGTCGTGTCGCCATCCTAAATCGTAAACCCCTCCAACTTTTGTGTAAGAAGAAGCTACAATTACTGCTCCCATATCGTAGAAAATTTTCCAAAACTCTCTAAAGCTTGTCCAGTTTGGTGGCCCTTCAACAACCAATCGGTATTTTTCTTCTTTCATTTCTCCTTCCGGAGTAATTGGTCCAAGTCCTTTTTCTATTCTTACATTAATCTCTTTTAACAATTCTTCATAATAATCAACTGCTTGTTGTGTTCCTCTAAAACCAATGTTAATTGGACCAATATAATATACGCCAGCAAAATATGCATCTATTGGTGATGGTTTATGTTTAGTGGTTTCAAATATTTTGGTAATCAAATCTTCTGCTTTGGCAGATAGGGCAAGGTGTCTTTTTAATTTTTCTTCATCAAATTTTATTCCAGTAACTTCTTCCATTTGAGGAATTACTTCTTCTTTAAATTGTTTCACCATATATTGGGTCATTTCAGGTGTCATTTCTGCGTTTTCCTGATATGGTGTGTGTACCATTATTACTTTTGCATTTGGATATTCTCTTTTTAAGGTTTCGAACCATTTTAAAAAGGTAAAACAACCTGTGTAGCTTAATAAAAGGATGTCTGGTTCAGGAATTTTTTCGCCTGTAGGCCCTATATTTCCTTTCATTAACATTCCTACATCGCATTTAACGTAAGTACAAACATCTTCGGAATGAGCATTGCGTTCTGCTTCTTTAATGTATGCGGCAGATTTTTTTCGCATGGCACTTTGTAGTGCATTAATTTCTGGATATACTGGAAGCATATCAAATGTTCTAATTAATTCAGAAAGGTTACCTGGAATAAAAGTGTAACAAACCTTTTTTCCTAATTCTTTTGCATGAGCAAGGTCGTGAAAAAGAGAGCTTACCATCTCTTTTTGAAGAATCATACTTTTTTCTTTTTGTGCTTCTTTTGCCATTTTTTTTGAGTTTAAAGTTTGAAAGTTTATAAAGTTGAAAGTTGATAAAGTTGGACGTGATAGGCTTCTCAACTTTTAACTTTCTACTTTTAACTTTACACTATTACTGGTTCATCTTCCCATAATTTTATTGAATCTGAGAAAGTACCAACTTGTTCTTTAATTACTTTATATTGATTAATATTTTCGCTAAATTGGAATGAGATGTAACGAATGCCCATTTTATCAAAAGCATTATGGAAAATTGGTGCATCTAATAAACTGGGGTCGCAAAAACTTGCTGAGGCAAATATTACGCCATCAGCCCCTCTGTTTTCAACAATTTTAGCTAGTCTGTTTTCTTTAGGATTGTGTACATCGTATATAGATGATGAGTATTGACTTTGTTTAATATAGGCATTGGCAATGGCTGCTAAAGGGGTGTCGGTTGTGGCATCAATATCGCCTAAAATCATTCGTGAGCCTAACATATAATCATCATCAACTACATAACAACCAGCTTCTTCAATTGCTCTAATTAAGCCTAAGGCAGGTTGTTCGCAAAATGCACCAGAAACTACTACTTTTATTTTATCTTGTGGCGTACCTATATCCTCTTTAATGTGTGTACAAACTTGCTCTAAAATGGCATTGTGCTCTTCAACGGGCATTACTGTTCCTGCCCTAACAATGCAATAAACATCTTCAATAGATAATCGCCAAGGATAATCTTGACGAATGTTGTAAATAAAATCTATTAGTTGGCGATTTTTATTGTATAAATCAATGGAATGATTTAGTGCTTCTGTGGTTACTTCCACACCATTTATTTCTTTAATGTATCTTAATACATGTTGCATTTCTTGTTGATAGAATACGCCTCCAATTTCTGGTAAAAAGTTTTGAGGAAAATCCATGTACTTCACAAATTTTCCTATTTTTTGTTGTTTAAAAATTCCCGATAAGTTTCTGATTACATCACAAATAGAAGGAAAAATAAATCCATCAATGTGTTCTAAGTGTTTGTCGAGTGCAATTTCCATAATGCTACGTGGTAGGTGGCAGATGTAAGATTGATAATAAGCATCTCCTTTAATAATTTGCTTATGGTCTCCTCCGCCAAAAATACCAACAGGCATAGCTCCTGCTGCATGGATAACTTCTCGTGGAAAGTAAATAGGCATATAACCTACCAATGCCCTGCCTTCTTTTTCTTCTTTCCACTCTTTTGCTCGTGTAAAATGTAAATCGAAAGCATGATTTTTACACTCACTAATTAATTCATTCAGATTCTTCATTTTTATATCATTTAAATTCTAAAACCAATACTATTGTTGATTTCATCTTTTACTTGATACGCAATATGTAAAACGAAAAACTATACCTTGCTGTCAAGCAAAAAATGAAATGGCATTTCGTATAGTTATAATTGAGTCATAATTTGGCATAAAATTACGTCCCTCATTCTTACTAAACTATGAGATTTGTCATACGCTTAAAAAAAAGTGAATGAATTTTTTAATTAATGTAATAAGGAGCAATCATTAAATAAACGATTACGCCAGAAATTGTTACATAAAGCCATAAAGGAAAAGTTATTTTAGCCAGCTTTTTGTGCTTGTCGAATTGCAATGATAGTGCCCTAACAAAGGTGATTAATACCAAGGGTATAATTGCTATTGACAATATAATGTGAGAAATCAAAATGGTAAGGTAAATAATTTTAATGTTTTCGTTTCCTCCAAAATGAGTTGGGTTAGAAGTGATGTGATAAGCTACGTACATCAATAAAAAGAGGATTGAAAAAAGTAAACTTGTTTTCATTAATCGCTCATGTAAAATTCGCTTACCTTTTTTGATGGCAATAACTGCCGATATTAAAAGTATTGCTGTCATGCCGTTGATGGTGGCATACATTGGTGGCAAGAAACTTAAAGGTTGTACGTTAGGAATTTTAACGCTAAATAAGGCTGCAACGGCTATTGGCAGTACAATAGAAATAATTGTAATTAGCGTTTTATACTGATGTGTTTTTGTCAATTTTAAAATTAAACTTTATCAATAAGAATAATGGTAAGCGAAAGTATTAAATACAAATAAGACATTAGCATTATTCTTAAGGAGAATTTATCATCTAACGTTTTTAGTAATTTGATGGCAGGGTAAACCATTAACAATGACAAAAGCATTAAAATAATGGTAGTTAGTCTGCCTGTTATGTTAAAATATTCAGGAATAATGCTTGCTATAAATAAGGTTATACTACTTAGTAGCACTAAAAATGCAGTTGTTTTACTCTTTTTCCCGAAAGGCAACATTTTAAATCCTGCTTTATTATAATCATCATTAACCCGCCATGCTATTGCCCAAAAGTGAGGAAATTGCCATAGAAATTGCATGGCAAATAAAAGCCCTGCTGCTAAACTAAAGCTACCAGTTGCTGCAACCCAACCTAACATTGGTGGAATTGCCCCCGGAAAAGCACCAACAAATACCGATAAGGTAGAAACTTTTTTTAAAGGGGTGTAAAGCACCACGTATATAAAAATGGCTAAAGCCCCTAAAATTCCGCTTAAAGGATTTAACCCAAACCACAAAATAGCAATACCAGCTATGCCAAATAAAAAAGCGACAATAGTTGCTGCTGTAGTGCTAATCTTATTTAAAGGCATAGGTCTGTTCTTCGTCCTCTCCATTAATTTATCATCCTCTCTTTCTAATATTTGATTAAATGCACTTGAAGAACAAGTAACCAAAAAACCACCAACTACAAGAAAAAATAATGCGGTAACATTATAAATAGATGCCCCTATTAAATAGCCAAAAACAGCCGAAATAACCACAAAAGAGGTTAACTTCAATTTAAATAATTGTGTGTAGCAAATTATCTTTTCAAAAAAACTTAATGATTGTATGTTGCTCGATTCTATTGCAGGCATAAATTTAATTAGGCTTGCAAATATACGAAAATCATAGTATGTTGTACAACTTATTTTTTTTCTAAATATAACTACCTATTTTAATGCTAAATAATTACTTTTGTTGGGTTTTAAGTCATCTTGTCAGTTAGTAGCGTTTGGTAGTAAATTTGACTAAAGAGCATAAATTAACATTTAAAATATGTCAGTAGAAGGATTATTAGGTAAAGTTTTAAAAACTTTTTTAGGTAGTAAAACAGATAGAGATTATAAAGAGTTATCGCCAATAGTAGATAAAGTAGCAGCACATTTTAATGGCTATTCATCATTATCTAACGATGAACTTAGGGCAAAAACGAAAGAATTTAAAGAACGAATTGCTAAAAAAACACAAACAGCCAACGATACCATTACCGAACTAAAAGATAAAATAGAAAACGAAATCAACTTATCTATTGGCGAAAAAGAAGCAATTTACGATCAAATAGATAAACTAGAAAAAGATATTTTAGAACAAATTGAAGAAATTCTTTTAGAACTTCAACCCGAAGCCTTTGCTGTAATTAAAGAAACAGCAAAAAGATTTGCCGAAAACAAAATACTTGAAGTAACAGCAACTCAAATGGATAAAGACATTGCTGCAGTACGAGAAAGTGTTGAAATAAATGGCGAAAAGGCCATCTACCATCACACATGGTTAGCCGCTGGCACAGAAGTTTCGTGGGAAATGGTTCATTATGATGTGCAATTAATAGGTGGGTCTGTACTTCATCAAGGAAAAATTGCAGAAATGATGACAGGTGAAGGAAAAACCTTGGTGGCAACACTACCAATGTACTTAAATGCTTTGGCAGGAAAAGGTGTTCACTTAGTAACGGTAAACGATTATTTGGCAAAAAGAGATTCTGAATGGATGGCTCCAATTTTTGAATTTCATGGCTTAACAGTTGATTGTATCGACAAACATCAACCAAATTCTCCCGAAAGGAGAGCAGCCTATATGGCAGATATTACCTACGGCACAAATAACGAATTTGGTTTTGATTATTTAAGAGATAACATGGCTCGGTCTCCCGAAGATTTAGTACAACGAAAACACCATTATGCCATTGTAGATGAGGTAGATTCCGTATTAATTGATGATGCAAGAACTCCTTTAATTATTTCTGGACCAACGCCACGAGGCGACAAACACGAATTTCATGAATTAAAACCAAGGGTAGAAAAATTAGTTGCCGCCCAAAAAACTTTTACCAACTCTGCACTTACCAAAGCAAAAAAACTTTTATCTCCAGCAATTAAAGGCGAAAAAGTAGATAAAAAAGCATTAGAAGAAGGCGGATTAGCCCTTTTGAGAGCTCACAGAGGATTACCAAAAAATAAAGCATTAATAAAATTTTTAAGTGAGCAAGGCATAAAAGCTATTCTTCAAAAAACAGAGAACCACTATATGCAAGACCAAAATAAAGAAATGCCTAAAGCAGATGAAGAACTTTATTTTGTAATTGATGAAAAATCTAATTCTGTTGAATTAACAGAAAAAGGCGTTGATTTAATCACGGGTTCAGGCGATGATAAAAATTTCTTTGTTATGCCAGACATAGGAACAGAAGTTGCCGAAATTGAACAATCAGACCTATCAGCAACCGAAAAAATAAAAGAAAAAGACAGGTTAATTCAAGATTACTCTGTTAAAGCCGAACGAATACACACCATTAACCAATTATTAAAAGCCTACGCTATGTTTGAAATAGACATAGAATATGTAGTTATTGATAATAAAGTTAAAATTGTTGATGAGCAAACAGGTCGTATAATGGAAGGACGTAGGTATTCTGACGGATTGCACCAAGCAATTGAAGCCAAAGAAAATGTTACCGTTGAAGCTGCCACACAAACCTATGCCACCGTTACCCTACAAAACTACTTTAGAATGTACCATAAATTGGCTGGTATGACAGGTACTGCCGAAACAGAATCGCAAGAATTATGGGATATTTACAAGCTAGATGTGGTTATTATCCCTACCAATAGACCAATTGTAAGAGACGACAGAGAAGACTTAGTTTACAAAACTACACGCGAAAAATTTACCGCTGTCATTGACGAAATTGTTGCATTGGTAGAACAGAAAAGACCCGTCTTAGTAGGTACAACTTCCGTAGAAATATCCGAATTATTAGCCAGAATGTTAAAAATGAAAGGCATTAAACATAATGTGTTAAATGCCAAAATGCACCAAAGAGAAGCAGAAATTGTTGCAGAAGCTGGTAAATCAGGCTCGGTAACAATTGCTACAAATATGGCTGGTAGGGGAACAGATATTAAGCTTGGCGAAGGCGTAAAAGAGGCTGGTGGTTTGGCAATTGTTGGTACAGAACGACACGATTCACGAAGGGTGGACAGGCAGTTAAGAGGTCGTGCTGGACGACAAGGAGACCCAGGTTCTTCTCAGTTTTTTGTTTCTTTAGAAGATAATTTAATGCGTTTATTTAACTCTGAACGAATTATTAAATTAATGGACAGAATGGGGCTAGAAGATGGTGAAGTAATTCAGCACTCCATGGTAACTAAATCTATTGAACGAGCTCAGAAAAAAGTAGAAGAAAATAACTTTGGTATCAGAAAAAGATTATTAGAGTATGACGACATTATGAACTCTCAAAGAGAAGTAGTTTATACTAAACGTAGAAATGCCCTTTTCGGAGAAAGAATGGGCGTTGAAGTTTCTAATATGATTTATGATGTTTGTGAATATTTGGTTGGAGAATACCAAGAAGTTAGGGATTATGAAGGCTTTAAATTAGTGCTAATACGTTTGCTTGCCATAGAAAGTACCTATTCCGAGAAAGAGTTCTTTGAAAATAATGCCACCGAAATAGTAGAAGATTTACACGAAAAAGCTATTAACTATTATCAAAGAAAATCAGAGGTAATTAGCCAAATGGCTTATCCAATTATTAAAGATGTTTTTGAAAATCAAGGGGCTCAATACGAAAATATTTTAGTGCCTATTACCGATGGTATTAAAACAATTAATGTCGCAACACCTTTAGAAAAATCGTGCAAAACAGAAGGTAAAGAACTAATTAAATCAATAGAAAAAAATGTAATCTTAGCCATTATTGATGATAACTGGAAAGAACATCTTAGAGAAATGGACGACTTAAAACAATCTGTTCAAAATGCTGTTCACGAACAAAAAGACCCTTTATTGATTTATAAATTTGAAGCATTTAAATTATTTAATGGCATCTTATTAAAAATGAATAAAGAAATTGGTGGATTTTTAATGAAATGTGCTTTGCCACAACCTAAAGATGGAGAAATTCAAACCCAGCAAGAACAAAGAAGACAAAGAGCTGATTTAAGTAGTTTACAAACTAGCCGACCAGAATCTGTTTCAAATAACAATCAAGGAGAGCCACAGCAAGAACAACAAAAAACTCAACCTGTTAGGGTAGAGAAAAAAGTTGGAAGAAATGAACCTTGCCCTTGTGGTAGTGGTAAAAAATACAAGCAGTGCCACGGAAAACTAGGATAATTTTTTACCTCAAAAACCATTAACTTACTAAAATACATAACACTAATTGTATCGTTTTTTTTGTTTGCCAATTGTTTTTCACAAGCACGTATCAACAAGAAAACTTACATTCAACCCGAATATTTTTTTGGCAGAATAATTCCTAATTATGTCGATACATTTCCAAAAACAAGATTTCAGCAAGGTTTTGCCATCAATATTAGCACCATAAATACAGACACAACAAGTTGGGCTAGGTTTTATAACTATGCACAAACAGGGGTAATGCTGTATTATGCCAATTTTGATAATAACAAAGTCTTCGGACATCAATTTGCCATTTCGCCATACATTTTATTTCCAATATTTAATCATTTAAAAGCACGCTATAAGGTTAAATTGGCTGCTGGCGTAGCACATTTTTCAACTTTTTACAATAAATTTACCAATACCACCAATCAACTAATAGGCTCATCATTTACTTGGGATTTTAAAGTGTTTTTATACCGAAAAATATTTGCTTTAAATAATTTTAACCTATTTTTAGGTGTTGGTTTTTCTCACGAATCTAATGGACATGCTCAATTGCCCAATTTAGGCATTAACTCTACTTTACTTACCATTTCTGGACAATTTCAAACCAATAAAAATAATGTAGCATTGCCTAAAAGACTAAAAGGAAGAAATTTTTCCCCAAAAAAACTATTTTTTAATTACCGACAAGGAGTCGGTTTTCACGAGCAAAGCGAAGCCGAAGGACCAAAAGTTGGACAAAAAAAACCTGTTTATGCTACTTCAATTGCCATTGGATATACCTTTAACCATCATTTAAAATTACGAAGCGGTTTTACCTACAAGTTTTACGATCAATATTATTCTCATTTAATTAATAACAATATTGTAGGATTAAGTGACCACCCAAAATTAGCTGCTTCGGCTTTTGTCTTTTTTGTAGGCAACGAGTTTTTAATGAGCCATGTTAGCATGGATGTAGAATTAGGGGTTAATCTTTACAAACCTTTTTTTAAAAAATACAATCCGCCAAACACACCTATTAATGTGCTAATGAATTTAATTGCTACCCGTGTAGGGATAAATTTATACCTTATTAATACCAATACTTTACCAAAAAACAACCTTTTTATTGGTGGAAATATCAATGCAAATATGGCTAAAGCAGATTTTACTGATTTTAGCATTGGTTATACACACAATTTTAACTAAAACCGATAAGAAGCCACAAAAGTTGCTTCATCATAATTTATTAAAGGATAAAAAGTAATGTTTCTTTTTTTGCTATTCTTAAAAGGATTCCAATTTTTAAGAGGCTCAAAATAATACACTGCATTTGTAATTAACATGCTAATTCCTGCACCAGCAAGCACATCAGACACCCAATGACGATTATTCATTACCCGTAACCCTGCTGTAGCTGTAGCAAAAGCATAACCACTATAAGCATAAATGGGATGAGTATCTTTAAATTCGCAATAAAGTGCTGTTGCTCCTGTAAATGCGGTTGAAGTATGTCCTGATGGAAATGAATGATGAGAACCATCTGGACGAGTTTTTCCTGTTATTCTTTTTACCGATTGGACAACAATACCTGTAATTAATCCACTAATAAAAATATTTTTTGTTTGGTCAAACCAATGATTTTTGGCTTTTAAACCTATTACATCACCAAAATAAACCTCGGCAAAAGGCACATATTGTAAGTAATTATCTGCTGTAAAGCTAAAATTATTACCTACCTTATTTCTTATTTTTGTTTGCCATGTTTTTTCTGTTTTAGTACTTGTTAATAATGTTCCTGATAAAATTAAAGCACTAGGAATTAATACTTTAGAAACAATATGTTTTTTTGTAACGACTAATGAATCTTTTTGAGAAAAACTGTTTTGCCAACACAAAAGAATAACTAAAAACAGACCAGTAACTTTTACCATTAAAATTATTTATTTAACATTGACAAATGTATTATAAAAACACTTAAATTTTTAAAACAACTTACTTTATTGCCAATTAATAAGATGAATATAATTATGATGCTTATAAAGTTGCAGTGTACAATTCCCCACTGTCAAAAAAAAGTTGAGTTTTTGCTAACGTAGGTAAAATTTAGAGCAGCAAATGAAAAGAATTGATAAAATATTAAATAATTATAAATCAAACAATTAACTTTGGTATTATTTGTAATAGAAATTGGATGAAAGAAAAACAAAGAATAATACTCAATTCAACAGTTTTGTATGTTATTACATTCCTATTGACAACAATAATTCATGAGTCTGGACATGCAATTATAGGTTTAATAAATGGAAGTGAACCTATTCTTCATCACAATTATGTAGAACATCTAAATAGTAATAATCTATTAATTACTCAAAAAGTGTCAATTTCTTTAGCTGGACCATTAATTAGCTTGATGCAAGGACTTTTTATTGGTTTAATATTTATAAAAACACAAAAACAGTCCCTTTTTAAACTTTTTTTGTTATGGTTTTCAATTCTTGGCTTTTCTAACTTTTTCGGATATTTAATGACTGGTCCAATATTTCAAAAAGGAGATATAGGTAAAGTGTTTCTTCTTATGAATTTTCCTTTAATATTACAAATAATTATTGCTATTATTGGAGGGGTTATATTGTCTTATATGGCATATAAATTGACAATCCCCTTTTTAGAATTTTGCACTAAAAAAGAATGTATATCTGACGCAAAATCAAGAGAGAATTATGCATTTAGAATTATTATTATACCATGGATTATAGGGTCCACAATTGTTACGCTACTATATTTACCTATAATAGCAATTGTTAGCGTTATTTACCCTTTAACAAGTGGAATGATTTTTATTTTTCCATGGAAAAATTCAAAACGAATTACGAATTTAAAAATATCAAGAGTCAATAAAATTGGAAAATATTCTTTTAATTTATACATACTATTTATTATTTCACTTGTAGTGTTTAAATTATTTCTTGCTCCAGGTATAATATTATAAAGAAACTGTACACAACAAAGATTCTGTATATTGCATTTTGTTTGCGAGCAATTGTAGCTTTTTGACAATTTTGGTAGCAGAGTGTCATTCATTTTGTAAGCTTATCTATTATTTTTGCAAGTTGCATCCTTGCATCGAACAATGAGTCAAATGCTTACTTAAAATAGCAACACAACTTGAAACTTCTACAAAATATCATTACTTTAGTGCTTTAAAACAACTATTTAAAGCACAACATACAGTTGCCTATCTAATAATTACTATTTTTACACTATAACAAATCCTTATTTATGAAAAAAAGTTTATTGATTATTGCATTTTTTTGGAGTTTTTGTATTTACGCTCAGATTCCTTCCTACTATAACAATGTTAATTTAACACTTACAGGACAAGCTTTAAAAACAGAATTATCCCAAAAAATAACGGTTACTCATACCAACCAAATTTCGTATTCAAGTGTGTGGTCTGCAGTTCAACAAACGGATTTAGATCCATCTAATAGCAATAATGTTCTTTTAATATATGGTTACAGTGATGTTGATGGCAATCCTGTTACTGATAGAACTAGAAATAAAAATAGCAATGGAGGCTCTAATGGAAATTGGAATAGAGAACATGTTTATGCTAAATCTTTAGCAACACCTAATATGACAACCTCAACACCAAATGCTGGTACAGATGTTCACCATCTACGCTCAGCAGATGTACAAAGAAATGGTAGCAGAGGAAGTAGAAAATTTACTACAGGAAGTGGAAATTCGGGAACTGTGGGTTCTTATTGGTATCCCGGTGATGAATGGAAAGGTGATGTTGCTAGAATGATGATGTACATGTATTTAAGGTACCCAACACAATGTTTACCTATTAATGTAGGTGTTGGTACTTCTGTAGCTACTGACCCTTCAATGATAAATCTATTTTTACAATGGAATGCTGAAGATACCGTTTCTCAGTATGAGAAAAATAGAAATACAATACTCGAAGGTATTCAAGGAAATAGAAATCCTTTTATAGATAATCCTTACCTAGCAACAATTATTTGGGGAGGAACACCTGCTCAAGACACGTGGAATTTAACAGCCATTGATAAATATAAATCTAATAGTACATTTCAGGTTTATCCAACACCATCTAATAATGGCAATGTAAATATCCAATTTACAACACAGGTAAAAAAAGTTAATTTGAAACTATTTTCAGTAAATGGCAAATTATTAAGAAATAAAGAAAACTTAATAATAGTCAATAATAAATACAAAATAGACCATTTGCCAAAAGGTATTTTTATACTTAAAATAGAAACAAAAACAACAATATCGACAAAAAAGATAGTTGTTAATTAAGAGAAAATATTAAGCTTTTAGAACTTCATGGTAATCCCAGCTAAGAAATTTATGCCTGCCTGAGGGTAATAAAAATTCTCTGTAATCAAATTTGTTGAAATATAACTATAAGTGTACCCATTACTACTATACATTGCATTTAAAATATTGTTAGCCAAAAAATTAAATGAAATCTCGTTTAATTTTTTAGGAAAAATAGTGTAAGATAATCGAGCATCAACTGTTTGGTATGCGTCAATCTTTTTACTATCATTTGCTGTGTTATCTAAAAATTGTGCACCAACATATTTGGTTTGTAACATTAAATTTATGCCTTTAATAGGATTGTATTCAACGGCAGCTGCACTAATAATATTTGGTGAAAACGCAATATCTGTATTGCTATAATTATTTTTTATTACATCGTAGCCGTTAGTATAATCGTATAGTATTTCAGTAAAGGTTTTGATTTTATTTTGAGAAAAAGTTGCATTCAGGTTTAATTTTACTTTTTTGCTAATTAAACAACTGGCTACTAGCTCAAATCCTGCACGATAGCTATTGTCAACATTTGTTCTTATAGAAGAACCTACATCATTTAATTCGCCAGTTAAAATAAGTTGGTTAGTGTAATCCATGAAGTAAAAATTTCCTTGAATAAGCACTTTCTTTAATTTTAAATCAACACCAAATTCATAGTCATACAAGGTTTCGTGTTTAGGCTGCTTGTTTTTAGGGTTATCAATAAAGTCATTTCTACTTGGTTCTTTATTGCCAACACTCAAAGAACCATAAATTCTTACCTTATCATTAAACGCATGGCTTATGCCAATTTTTGGATTAAAAAATATAAAGTTAGTATCTATCTTAATAGTTGTTAAATTATTATCAATTCCTTTTGCAACATAATTAATAGTTCTTATCTGTAAATCGGCAAAAATATTAGTTTTTGTTCCTAACAAATAATTGATTTTTAAATAGGAATTGAAATCTTTTTTTAAGCCATTGTTACCATAATATTGATCTCTGATGTTCGAAGTATTGGCAAACTGTGCCCATACAATTTCTCCAAAATGATCACCATTATAAATGTTGTAAGCACCACCAAAAGTTACTTTCATTTTATCCGATTTATAATTTAAATTATAAGTAGTACCATAAAATTCATTGTCTAACCACCTTCTTCTAATAATATCAGAACGGGTTATGGTGTCTGCACCTATAATTAAATCAGACAAGCCATATTTTGAGAATTTATCTTGTTTCTTAAATTGCTCAAAATAACCCCTTCCATAAGTGTAATGAAAAGCAACAGTTGCATTTAATTTCTCGTTAAACTGATTAGAAATATGTAACTGGTAGTGATCTTGTTGGTAATTATCTACCTCGTTTTCATATTCATAATAATTGTAAGTTCTTCCAGCGTTTAACAAGTTGTAAGTTTGAGCAGAATCTAACCAATTGTTTGCCGCATGAGTTTCCATGGCTGTTTTATCGCCTTTAATTCTACTTTCGGGAGTTCCCCACCACGATTGATAAGTTTTTTCTTTTCCAGAAAATACAATTGCTTTTACAGATAATTTTTTACCATAATAACCACTTGATAAATAATAACTTTTTAAGTTAGATGTTGCTCTATCAATGTATCCGTCTGATTGGATGTTAGAGATTCTGCCATCAAAAGCCCAACGATTATTAATTAGTCCTGTTCCAAATTTAGCAGTTTCTTTGTGTGTATTAAACGAGCCATAAGAACTCGAAATTTCTCCATAGGCTTTCTCTTTTAAATCGGTAGTTTGCAAATTAATACTGCCTCCGAAAGCTCCCGCTCCATTTGTAGAAGAACCAACGCCTCGCTGAATTTGGATGTTCTCTGTTGAAGAAGCAAAATCTGGCATATTTACCCAATATACACCTTGTGATTCTGCATCATTTAATGGAATTCCGTTAATCGTAACATTAATACGAGTGGCATCAGAACCCCTTAAGCGTAAGCCTGTATAGCCAACTCCTGCTCCAGCATCACTGGTGGTAACTATTGATGGCGTATTTTGTAAAAGAAAAGGAATATCTTGCCCTAAGTTGTTTTTCTCAAAATCTTGTTGAGAAATATTGGTATGAGCAAAAGGAGAGTTTTCTTCAACACGTGTTCCAGAAACAATAACATCACCTAAAGAGGTAGTAGATTTTTTTAATTTAAAATCGAATGGAATATCTTTATCCGTAACAGAAATTGTTTCTTTTTGTGTTTCGTAGCCAATAAAACTTACTTCAATCTGATAATTACCCGCTTTAAGGTTAGATAACTTATAATTGCCATTGTTGTCTGAGGCAACACCTTTATAGGTTTCTGCAATTCTTACTGTTGCACCAATAATTGGTGAAGATAGAGAGTCCTTAACTGTTCCAAAAATGGAAAATTGGGCAATACAATTAATGCTTGTTGCAATTGTAATTGCCAAAAAAATAGTTTTTTTCATTTAATTTTTTTTGACAAACGCTTTGGGGCGTAACATTTGCGATGTTAATATTTAATTTATTATACCTACGCCAGCATTATCTGGATCAGGTTTATTTCTCTATCGTTATAGAGAAAATGGGTATAATCTCAGCCTGAAAAGTAAGGCACCCCAATGAGATGGAACAAAGGTAGAAAAATTTAATGATTATCTAAATATTTGCTAAAAATATTTAAAAACGCCAATAAAATGCAGAAAAAATAATAACTGTTATTATTATAATTTTTCTACATTTGCCTTCCTTATTTTCAAAATTATAATTCTAAAATTATGGCAACAGAAAAATTTTACACGCGACATATTGGTCCGAGGAAAAGTGACATAGAAGAAATGTTAGCAACAGTTAACGCTTCCTCAATAGATGAATTAATAGAGCAAACCATTCCAACGAAAATACGCCTAAAAAATGAATTGGATTTAGCTCCTGCAATGAGTGAGTATGAGTACTTAAATCATATTAACAAATTAGGTAATAAAAATAAAATTTTTAAATCATACATTGGTTTAGGCTATTACAACACCATAACGCCTTCTGTAATTAAAAGAAATATTTTTGAAAATCCGGGTTGGTACACCGCTTACACGCCTTACCAAGCAGAAATTTCGCAAGGAAGATTAGAGGCTTTGTTAAATTTTCAAACCATGGTGTTGGATTTAACAGGTATGGAATTGGCAAATGCTTCTTTGTTAGATGAAGGAACTGCTGCTGCCGAAGCCATGATTATGGCATTTAATAACAGAAGTAGAGCAGCAAAAAAAGCAGGAGCAAACCAATTTTTTGTTTCAGATAAATGTTTTCCTCAAACCATTGATGTATTAAAAACACGCTCAACACCCTTAGGAATTGAATTAATTATTGGAGATTACAATACTTTTAATTTTGATGCATCTGTTTATGGATGTTTAGTTCAATATCCTGATATTACAGGAGAAATTAATGATTATAAAACTTTTGTAGAAAAAGCACATGCCCACGAAAGTATTGTTGTAGTCGCAGCCGATTTAATGAGTTTGGCTTTGCTAGTTCCTCCTGCCGAATGGGGTGCAGATGTTGTTGTTGGCTCTAGTCAACGATTTGGAGTTCCTTTGGGATATGGAGGGCCTCATGCCGCTTATTTTGCCACTAAAGAAGCTTATAAAAGAGCAATTCCGGGTAGAATTATTGGCGTTTCTATTGATGAAAATGAAAATAGTGCATTACGAATGGCTTTACAAACGCGTGAACAACACATTAAACGAGATAGAGCTACTTCAAATATATGCACCGCACAAGTTTTGTTGGCAGTAATGGCAGGAATGTATGGCGTTTACCATGGTGCTGAAGGAATAAAATCTATTGCTAGCAACATTAATGATTTAACAGGTCATTTAGCTAGCCACCTTGATGATTTAGGTCTTGAAAGAGTAAATACTAACTTTTTTGATACCTTAACTTATGAATTGAAGACTGACGAACTTAAAAAATTAAATGAATTAGCTTTAGCTCAAAATATTAATTTCTACTATACAGATACTACCATTACACTAAGTATTGGAGAAACTGAAGATCACGAAGCTATTCATCAAATAGTTGACCTTTTTGCTGAAGTAAAAAACACCACAAAAACAAAAATCACTAAAAATGTACAAGGAATTCCTGCTGAATTAACACGGACATCTCCTTATTTAACACACGAGGTTTTTAATAAATATCATTCCGAAACCGAAATGATGCGTTACATTAAACGCTTAGAGAATAAAGATTTATCATTAACTCACTCTATGATTTCTTTGGGCTCTTGCACCATGAAATTAAATGCTGCATCAGAATTACTACCATTAAGCAGAGAAGAATGGGCAAATATTCACCCTTTTGCACCTTTAAATCAAGCACAAGGATACCAAGAAATGCTCAACGAATTAGCCGCTAATTTAGCTACAATTACTGGTTTTGATGCGGTTTCTTTGCAACCAAACTCAGGAGCTTCAGGAGAATATGCAGGGCTAATGGTTATCAGAGCCTTTCATGAAAACAATGGTAATAAAGAAAGAAATATTATTTTAATTCCCGCATCAGCACATGGAACAAACCCTGCCAGTGCGGTAATGGCTGGTTTTAAAGTAATAGTAACCAAATGTGATGGGCAAGGTAATATTGATGTAGCTGATATGAAAGCTAAAGCTGAAGAATATTCGTCTAATTTGGCCGGAACAATGATTACCTACCCTTCTACACATGGCGTGTTTGAAGAAAGTATTATGGAATTAACCAAAATTATCCATCAAAATGGTGGACAAGTTTACATGGACGGAGCCAATATGAATGCACAAGTTGGGTT
>CAZVEW010000014.1:0-16229 GCA_964625955.1 uncultured Vicingus sp.
AACTCATAAAGTAACAGAAGATCGTTCAGCAAAAGAAGTTGAAGTAACTAAGGACAACTAAATAAACTAAGAAGTGCTTAAAAAATAGATACATCACTTTGTTTTGTGTGGCATAACACATTGTTATATAGCGTGTTAAAACAAGCCGTCATATAGAACAATGATTTGTCAAAAACTTGTTTTTGCAACAAATCGAAATAAAGAATCTTTATTTTTATAAACTATAAAACTTCCAATTTTTGACTAGCCTTCGAAAATTTTTGGCGGAATTTTTGCGTAAACAATCCTTGAACAACTTAAAGTGACAAAAAGAAAAAATGTACAATATTTGATATATGAAGTGCTTAAAGTATATTTGCTAATTCAATGAAAAAACTACTATTCATACTTTCTACCTTACTATTAACTAAAACCACCTTTTCACAAGTAGTTTTTAACACCTCGTACCACAATTTAGGAGAAATTAACAAAGGCGACAAAACATATTTCGATTTTACTTTAAGCAATGCAGGAACAAAAACTGCCTTTATTTTAAGAATTGAAGAACCTTATGGTGTTAGCACTAAATTTTCTAAAAAAGAAATTGCTCCCGATAGTACCGTTACCATTAGAATAAAATACACCCCAAAGAAAAAAGGTAAATTTAAAGTAGATGTTCCTGTTTGGATTAGCGTAAACAACGAACCCATTACTTTTACTTTGGCAGGAGAAACAAAAACCTTTGATATTAACGAAAATTTAGCTTGTCCTGACTTTAAAATCAACAAAAAACCAGCAAATCTTGCCACCGATTTAACCGTAAAAGTAATAGACATCAACACCAAAAAACCAATAAAAAATGCAGTGGTAGAAATAATTTGGGACGGCTTAGAATACAAAAAATTAACCACCAACAAAAAAGGAAAAATAATACAAAAATTAAAATGGGATAACTATTATTTTGTTGTTAATGCTAAAGATTACGGAACTGCCGAACAAGATTTTTACGTTAATAAAAAAAATAATTATTTAGAGTTTCAATTAGGAGAACCCACCCAAGAACAAATTGCCGAAAAAGTAGATACCACACCTCCAACACCCGTAGTAATTATTAAACCCACAGACACCATTTCTACCAAAGAATTGCCAGTAGATTTATATGCACCAAACAATGTTGTTTTTTTAATTGATGTTTCTGTGTCAATGAAACAACAAGGCAGGTTAGATTTACTAAAAGCTTCGATGATAGAATTGCTAAACGGCTTACGTCCCATCGATAAATTAGCCATTGTAACTTATGCCTCTTCTACCGAAATTGTATTACCATCGGAATATGTAAGCGATAAAGCTAAAATTTCTAAATTAATACAAGGATTAAAGGCAGGAGGATACACCGCAGGCGGCAAAGGAATAAAAAAAGCATTTCAAGTGGCTAGGGCTAATAAAATTGAAGGCGGAAACAACCAAGTAATTATTGCCACAGATGGTGCTTTTAATTTAGATAGAGGCGATAAAGGTATTTTACATAATGTGGCAGCCAACCTAAAAAAAGGAGTTACCATTTCGGTTGTTGGTGTTAAAAACGAAAAATGGACAGTTAAATCCATGTCGGCAATAGCCAAAACAGGAAACGGACATTACATTCATATTAAAGCTTACGCACAAGCAAAAAGTTTGTTGATGAACGAAATTAAATTAAACTCAAGGAAAAAATAATCGTTGAAAAAGAAAAAAATTGCCATACTTGGCTCAACAGGTTCAATAGGTACTCAAACTTTAGCAGTAGTTAAAGAGCATGTCGATAAATTTCAAATAGAAGTTTTAACCGCCAACACCAATGCCGATTTATTGATAGAACAAGCCATAAAGTTTAAACCAAACACAGTGGTAATTGTTGATGAAAGTAAGTTCGACAAAGTTTCAAAAATATTGTGGAAACACGATATTAAAACATTTACAGGTAAAGATGCACTTGCCCAAGTTGTTAAAACAGAAAGTGTTGATATTGTTTTAACTGCCTTGGTAGGTTATGCGGGTTTGTTGCCAACAATTAACGCCATAAAAGCAAAAAAAACAATTGCTTTAGCCAACAAAGAAACCTTAGTGGTGGCAGGAGAATTAATCACAAAATTAGCAAGAGAAAATAACGTACACATTTACCCTGTCGATTCTGAACACTCAGCAATTTTTCAATGCTTGGTTGGCGAATATCAAAATAAAATAGAAAAAATTTACCTCACTGCTTCTGGTGGTCCTTTTAGAGGTAAAAAATTAAAAGATTTACAAAATATTACAAAAAAAGAAGCACTAAAACACCCCAATTGGACGATGGGAGCAAAAATTACCATCGATTCGGCAACTTTAATGAACAAGGGTTTTGAAGTTATTGAAGCTAAATGGTTGTTCAATTTAAATCCCAACCAAATAGATGTTATTGTACACCCTCAATCCATTATTCACTCCTTGGTGCAGTTCGAAGATGGCAGCATGAAAGCACAAATGGGCTTGCCAGATATGAAACACCCCATACAATACGCTTTATCTTTTCCTTTTAGGATAGCTTCTAAATCGCCAAGATTTAGTTTTCTAGATTATCCTCAACTTACTTTTGAGCAAGCAGACAAAACTACTTTTTTAAACCTTTCTTTGGCCTATTTGGCATTAACAAAAGGCGGAAATTTAGCCTGCATTTTAAATGCTGCCAACGAAATTACAGTTGATGCTTTTTTAAATGATAAAATAAATTTTTTAGATATAGCTAAAATCAATCAAAAATGTATGGAAAAGCTTGATTTTATTAAACAACCAACTTACGAAGATTATGTTAAAACAGACACCCAAACACGAGAATTTGCAAAATCTCTTATTTAAATCTTAACTTCGTCCGAATTTTAAATTAACAAATGGAATATCTTATACAAGGCGGACAACTATTATTAAGCATCTCATTACTTGTAATTTTACACGAAGGAGGGCATTTTTTAGCCGCCAAATTTTTTAAAACAAGGGTAGAAAGCTTTTACCTATTTTTTAATCCGTGGTTTTCTATATATAAGAAAAAAATTGGCGAAACTGAATACGGTATTGGTTGGTTACCCTTAGGCGGTTATGTTAAAATTGCAGGAATGATTGATGAAAGCATGGATAAAGAGCAAATGAAACAACCTCCTCAACCTTGGGAATTTCGGTCAAAACCAGCATGGCAACGATTAATTATTATGCTAGGAGGCATTATTGTAAATGTAATAGTTGGCTTTTTAATTTACAGCTTTGTGCTCATGTCTTATGGCGATAAATACTTGCCAACCAACCAATTAAAAGATGGGGTTTGGTGTGTAAACACTAAGGTTACCAATGTAATTGGATTAAAAACAGGCGATAGAATTATGACCATCAATGGCGTAGCACCTAAAACTTTTGCTGAAATGCAAGAAGAAATTTTTTACGCCAAAAAGTTAACCGTAAAACGCAAAGGAAAATCCATCACATTAACCATTCCAGAAAATTTAATAGAAACATTAATAGATAACAGAGGTATTATGTTTGCCCCTAGAATGCCTTTTACTGTTGGTGGTGTTTTGGAAGGTTATGTGGCTAAAAAAGCAGGTGTAAAAGTTAAAGACAAGATTGTTGGGGTTAATAATATTCCCATAAAATATTACGATGAGTTTAAAACCGTTATTTCGAAATTTTCTAACCAAGATGTTAAGTTAGATGTGAAAAGAGAAGGGGAAATGCTTACTATTCCCATGCATATACCTGACTCAAACCTTGTTGGAGTAGTGCTGTATAATTATTCGCTTGCTGAGTTAGATAAAGCAGGAATTTATCATTTACAAACACAACATTATTCGTTTTTCGGCTCTTTTCCTGCTGGCTATCATAAAGCCAAAGAAAAATTGGTAAATTACTACAAACAATTTAAAATGATGCTTAATCCAAGTACTGGTGCGTACAAAGGCATGGGAGGGTTTGCTTCAATTAGTAAACTGTTTGGACCTACTTGGGTTTGGCAAAACTTTTGGGAAAAAACAGCTTGGATTTCTTTGGTGTTGGCATTTATGAATTTATTGCCAATTCCTGCCTTAGATGGCGGACATGTGATGTTTTTACTCTACGAAATGGTTACCAGAAGAAAACCCAACGAAAAAGCAATGGAATACGCCCAAATGGCAGGCATGATTCTTTTATTAGCCTTTATGCTCTATGCCAATACCGACTTTTTACGATTTTAGTTTTTACACTCAACATTGTATATAGGGGAGTTCTAAAAGTCGAACTGAGGTTAGTAATTAACGAGCCATTGTTTACAAACATTATAAACTAAAGCATTTACACCATATTAAATCCTTTATTTTATGCGTTTGATAATAACATTACACGTATGAAAAAAATTATCCTCTCCATTATTGTTATCTGCTCTTTTATAATTAGCAAAGCACAAGAAACCACAACAGGTAAACCTGTAATAGCAACAACAAATAAAACCAATGTACTCATTATTCCTTTTGAGAGTAAAATGTATATTTCTGATATTGATAGAGATTTAGTATTAAAAAATAGTGTGAATTTTCAAGAAATTAAAGCAAAGTTTAGGGCTGCTTTAGATAGAGAAATTTTTATCTCGTTAAAACAATATTACCAACCACTTTCGTTTTATACGATTGACCAAACCAAAGCAACAAAGGAGTTATCATACATTTACAACTCTATTGGCTATAAATATGAAGTAATTCCTACCAAAGAAGTAGTTAAAAAGAAAAATCCCGCAGAAAAATTGCTTAATAAGTTTAAAAAAAAGAAAAAAGAACCCATTAAAGCAGGAATTGAAAATGGCGAAGTAGTTTCGCAAATCGATAATCGAGAAAAATATATGAAAACTGTTTTAACAAACGCCAAATTATTACCTAATTTAAATAAAAAATACCAAGCCAGTAACTATATTTTTATTAATGAATTAGATATTAAAAAAAGTGCCAATGATGTTTATGCTGCTTCCGAAGAACAATATAAAAGAGAAATTAAAGTGCATTATACCATTTTTAATGCCAGCGGAAAGGCAGTAAGTTCTGGTGCCATAAAATCACGTTTTAATGCCGGACAAAACGATGTAAATAAAATAATAAAAGTTCAATTTCCGTTAATTGCTCAACGAATTGTAGAAAAGTTAGTTGCCCAAAATAGCTTGCCTAAAACCGAAAAATCTTTAAAATAAATTTTGAGTAAAATTGAAAAATATATTCTTACAAGCGATTAATTGTTTTTGATGACGAAATAGATGTTTTTAGCAAAAACTCCAAAAATATTAAAACAATATAGTTCAAAATTAATTTGGGATATTACTAATAATGAGCAAAAAATTTATCTCACTTTTGATGATGGTCCTACACCTAAAGTTACAGCATGGGTTTTAAATATTTTAAATAATTACAATATTAAAGCTACCTTTTTTTGTTTAGGATGTAATATAGATAAGAACCCAACTATTTATCAGCAAATTATAGCTAATAAGCATGCTGTTGGCAATCATTCTCACAACCATTTAAACGGCTGGCATACGAATGATGTTACTTATTTAAGGAACATAGCGAAATGCAATGAATTAGTAAAAGCAAATATCTTTCGTCCGCCTTACGGTAGAATAAAGCCAACACAGATAAAGGCTTTACAACAGCAATATAAAATTATTATGTGGGACGTTTTAAGTGGAGATTTTGACCAAAAAATAACCCCAGAAAAATGCTTGAAAAATATAACTAATAATACTGTTTCCGGCTCAATTATTGTTTTTCACGATAGCGTTAAAGCATTTAATAATTTAAAATATGCCTTACCAAAAGCTATTGAATTTTTACTGGAAAATAATTTTATTTTTGAAAAGATTGTAATGTGAAAAATTTAGAATAGTGTTGTTGAAAGGCAGCCTTTATCACAAAAAAACGCGGAAATATTCCATTGTGAAAAGGAATTAATAGACAAAAATCAGGGTATAAATAAAAAAGCACAAGTATTTTTATGCCTATTAAGCCAAATATTTAATACTTTTGAGCTGACAAAACTTATAATTTAATGATTTCTTTTTTTAAGAAAAATTCCTTGTTTTTGCTTGGATTAATCATGCTGTTTTTACTGTATGGTTATTATGATATAATTTTTCTTAGACCTCAATCCATGCATCAGTGGAGACAGGCGGATTGCTTACAAATAGCACACAATTATTTAACAAATAACTGGAACTTTTTCCAACCGTCAATTCATAACTATTTTTCGGATAGCGAAACATCTGGTAAATCAGCAGGAGAGTTTCCTATTTTATACTATTTTGTTGCCATCTTATGGAAAATTTTTGGTGAACATGAATTTATTTACAGAATAGTTGTGCTAGCCATTTTTTATGTAGGTTTATACTTTTTGTATCGTTTACTAAAAAACATATTGCACAGCAATTTTTGGGCTTTAAATATTACTTTTTTATTATTCACCTCTCCTATTATTACTTTTTATGCAAATAACTTCTTAACCAATATTCCTGCACTCAGTTTTGTGTTTATTGGCTGGTACTACTTTTATAAATATTATACCTACAGAAAAAATAAATGGTTAATAATTGCTACGCTATTTTTTACTTTAGCAGGATTATTAAAAATGACTGCATATATTAGTTTTGTAACCATCGGATCTTTCTTTTTAATAGATTGTTTCAAAGCGTTAAAAAAAACAAATTCAAACCAAATTTTTAAAGACCTAAAAAGTGCTTTTCTTATCCTTTTACTAGGGTTTTTTGCACTAGTATCTTGGTATTTATACAGTGCTTATTACAATAACTTACATGGGGGAAAATACACATTTAATGGGTTAATGCCGATATGGGAAATGACAGTAAATAAATGGTCATTAATTAAAACCTTTGTAAATAATATTTTAATTCATCAATTTTTTAGTAGTATCCTGCTTTGGGTTGTTCTTGCTATGGGGTTATTTATTTTATTAAATTACAAAAAAGTAAATAAATTTATATATACTACACTCGTTCTTCTAATTGTTGGTGTGTTTTGCTTTATTCTTTTTTGGATTCAAGCCATGGATGCACATGATTATTATATCATTAATTTAACAATTTTACCATTATTTATTTTGGTCGGTTTTTTTTGGCATTTACACCAAAAGTACCCTACCATTTTAAATAAAATCTCCATTAAAATTATATTTTCACTATTTGTTGTATATAATGTTTTGTATGCTGCAAATAATATTAAAATGAGATATTGGAAAGTTTTTAATTATAATAGTGGAATAAAGAATATTTTTTGTGCTAAACCAGAGATTGATTATTGGTGGTGGATAGGCAATCATAACTTATTCGAACCTTTAAATGATATTGAACACTACAATAGGTCGTTAGGAATAAAAAAAACAGACTTAGTTGCCTTTATTCCTGATGAAAGTTTCGCTGTGTCGTTATATTTAATGAATCAAAAAGGCTGGACAACGGGATTTGGCATAGAAAACAACTCAAATCCTAGTCAAAAATTAAATTATTTAATTCAAAATAAACATTTAAAATATTTATTTCTACGAGACTCTACTGCCTTAAAAAAACAATATTTAGTTCCTTTTTTAAAAAATCCAATAGGAAATTATAAGGGAGTTTTAATTTACTCTTTAACAAAATAATGTTATTGAACTAACACATCTTTAATTTCTCCTTCTTCTTGATATTCTGTATCCGTATTAATTTTCCATAAATCAATGTCTTTATTTTCTGTAATTTTTTGAGCTGCTAAAATTCCCATTAAAATAGAATGGTCTTGATTATTATACTTAAAGGCACCATATCTTCCTATTGGAAACAAGCCTTCTATTTCGTTTAAATAATCAGTAATTATTTTCATGTTTTTTTGATATCCTGTTTCATAAACAGGATAACATTTGGGTATTTTTATAACTTTAGTATTTAATATTTTTGCCGTTTGTGGTATTAAATCAATTTCATAAATTTCTTTTTTAGCCAATGCTATAACTTTTTCTTCTTTTCCTTGCCATATTTCTTCTTCTTCAAAACACCAATATTCCATACATATTATAGTTGTTTTTTTATCTTTATTTAAACTTTTACTCCAATTTCTAAAGTTAGTTATTCTCCCATGTTTTACTTGTGGAGAATGAATATATAACCAATTATCAGTAAATAATTTGTCATCATTTATTTCTAAATAAACTAAAATTGTATTTCTAAAATAAAGAGCATCTACTGCTTCTATAACTTCTTTAGGAGTATTTTCAAAACCTTTTATTAATAACGTAATTGGCATGGTAGAAACTACATTATCTGCTGCTATAATACTATTATCCAATAATTCAACACCTATTACTTTTTTACCATTATTTGAAAGTAAAACTCTTTTAATTGGTGTTTTTAATGCAACTTTGCCTCCGTTTTTCGCTACCTTTTCTGCTGCTCGTTCATAAATTATTCCTGTGCCATTATTTGGATAGGCAAACTGGTCAACCAATGTTTTGTGTTTGTTTCCCTTATTCCCAAAAATAGCAGCTTTTACTGCACTTATTAGCGTTAAGGTTTTTATACGCTGTGCAGCCCAATCGGCATCTATTTCTGTGCATTTTACTCCCCAAAGTTTTTCGGTGTAATTTTTAAAAAATATTTCAAATAATTTCTTTCCAAAACGATTAGTAATCCATTCTTCAAAATTATTTGGATTTTTTATCGGATTAATCATTTGAATACCATAATACCATAAAATTTGTACAATAACAAATAGCGGTAAATTTGTTAATACATTACCTAACTTTAAAGGATATTCGAAAAACCGATTACGATAATAAATGCGTGTTTGCCTATTAACTAAAGTAAAATCATTTTTTATCATTTCCGTAAAAAATTGATTAATTTCTTTTTGTTTAGAAAAAAAACGATGAGGTCCTAAATCTACTCGTTGCCCCCATAAATCAAAGCTTCTTGCCATTCCTCCAATAAAAGGACTAGCCTCAAAAACTTGAACTTCTAAACCTTTTTTTGAAAGTTCATACGCACAACTTATTCCTGCAGGACCAGCTCCAATTACAATTGTTTTTCTCATAAATAGTATTTTCTTAGTTAAAATAATAGATATTTGCGAAAATTAATGATTTTAAAACTATTTTAACTCTTGAAAAAATATTATGAAGAAAATTCTTTTCATCTCCTTTTTTATTTTATTTTTTGCTGCGATTTTAATATTATTTGGGCTAAAAAAACATCCAAAAAACGAATATGTTACTTTATCGCAAAAAAGCTTTATACTAAATAAGAAACCATTTTTTCCCTTAGTTTTAAATTATATGGCTTCTTTACAAACAGATAAAGAAGGTAATTTTTGGTGTAGTGCATTCAAAGATTATCATAATATCCACCATTATAAATACACTTCAAAAGATTCGTGTATAATGCAACTAAAAGCACACATGGATTTAATAAAAAAAATGGGGTTTAATACTGTTCGAGTTGTTAATGTTGGTGAGTTATGGAGTAACGATACAACAGGAGAACTATATGTTTCTGCAAGTTTAGGAGATAAAAACCCCAACTCTTTTTTATATACCGACAATAAAATTATTAGACAGAAATATTTTAATGCTATCAATGAATTTTTTACAATTATAAAAAATGCTGGATTGAAAGTTATTTTTTTGCTTAAACCAATTCCTTCTAATAAGTTTTCTGATAAATTTTTAAAACAATTTACCTTATTTTTTAAAAATAATCCTACCATATTAGCAATAGACCTTTACAATGAACCTTTATATTTTGACAAAATTAGAAGGACAAAACAAGATGTTTTTAATATTGTAAAAGACTGGAATACTATTGTAAAAAATTCTTCGCCACGTACTTTAACTACCATCGGATTGGTTGGTGTGAGAGAAGTGTTAGAATGGGATCCGAATATTTTAGGGGTAGATTTTGTGTCTTTTCATCCTTACAACCATGAGAAAGACCAAGTTTTAAATGAAATTTATTGGTATGGAAAATATGTTAAAAAACCATGGATAATTGGCGAAACTGCAATTCCTGCCGATAATGATTCTATCAGTTATGAATCTCAAAAAATATTTACTCAAAAATCATTAAATCAATCATATAATTGCAATGCTTGGGGATACTCGTGGTGGCAATTTAAAGATGTTGATTGGAAAAATTATCATGCAAATTTTATGGGAGTACTCAATACAAAAGGAAAAACTATCGTTAATAAAAAAGATATTCCTGTTGATGGCACACCAAAACCCATGTTAAAAGTTATTCAATCTTTTGATATATCAAAAAAGAAAAAACCATGTGTCTGTTTAAGCAATTACTACAACTATTCTAAAAGTAAAGATTTTATTATTAAAGGATATATAATTGATAAGAACTCTCACCAACCAATTGATGGGGCTGTAATTATGGCATGGAATAAAGATTGGACATATTCTCATCATACCATTACAAAAAAAGATGGTAGTTTTAAGTTATTATGCAACTTTAGGGCATTTTCTTGGCTTGCATCTGCCACCAAATATGTCCATATAGAAGGATTTATTGGTAATTTAGATAGTAATAATATAAATAGCATAAACTTGGACTCCTTAAAAATAACACCTTTAAATTTCTAGATAAATTTAAACTTTATTTATAAATAATTATATCTCTCTGATTAACAATAATATGCAAAAAACACTTCCTCCTGTTTCTTACGCTCAAAAAAGTAAATGCGGTAATAAAATAAATTGATGCGTAGCTATTTGGTGACAAAGTAAAATAGTATAGATTTGTTTTTTTGAGAAAACTAAAAAATCAATTTTTAGAACCCACCTTATATGCTAATTCTTATACCACTTTGCATACGTGAGGTAACTACTGGCAATTCTGTTAATTTCTCCTTCTAACAAATTAGGGTTAACTTTTTTTAACTGTTTTGCTGGTATTCCGGCATAAACGCTACCGCTTTTTACGTATGTTCCTTTGGTTACAATAGCACCAGCAGCAATAATTGAATTACTTTCAACAACAGCATCGTCCATTACAATAGCTCCCATACCTATTAAAACATTGTCTTTAATTGTACAACCATGTACCATAGCGTTGTGTCCAATAGAAACATTATTACCAATGTTGGTTGGAGATTTTTTGTAAGTGGCGTGTATAATAGCTCCATCTTGAATATTTACATTATTGCCAATTTTTATATAATGCACATCGCCTCGAATAACAGCGTTAAACCAAATACTGCAATTATTTCCTATTACAACATCTCCAACAATAGTTGAATTTTCGGCTAAAAAACAATTTTTACCAAATTGCGGTGTTTTTCCTAAAAGAGATTTTATTAATGCCATTTTTTACATTTTTATTGACCAAAAATAACCATTCATTGCCAAAAATCGACCATACATAAAGTATAAGCTCATTATAATAGGTTTTTTATTTTAAATATAGTAAATTGCTTCTCTTAAACTATCTAGCCATGAATAAAAAAGTTAAAATTATATTATTCAGTCTAATTGTGTTATTTGGATTTAAACCATTTTATGCCACAACAATTACCATTGGAACAGGCACAAACTTTAATACTTCAACCTCTTACCCAGCACCTTACGGAAATTGGTATTGGGGTGCCAAACACCAATTTTTAATTACTGCTTCAGAATTATCTGCTGCGGGCATGTCTGCCGGAAACATTAACAGTTTGGCTTTTAACGTTGCTACAATTAGTGGAACAGCTTTACAAAATTTTACTATTGCTTTAAAAAACACAACAACCAGCAATCTCACCACTTTTGAAACAGGGTTAACCACTGTTTTCCCTGCACAAACTTTTACCGAAATCACTGGAGTAAATACCCACACTTTTTCAACCCCTTTTTATTGGGATGGTATTTCTAATCTTGTTGTAGAAACATGTTTTAATAATAATTCATACACCACAAATGCAAGCACCTATTATTCAACAACTTCTTTTAATAGTGTTTTGTATTATCGTGCCGACCAAAGCGGAGTTTGTGGAGCAACAATTACCCCTACAACCTCTACCAACAGACCAAATATAGTTTTTGATTGGACTACTGCTGCCGTTCCTCCAGTAACCAATTTTGCGACTAATTCAACATTTACCTGTTCTGGTTTGATTGTTTTTTCTGATATATCTACTAATAACCCTACAAGTTGGAACTGGAATTTTGGCGATGGAAATACATCTACAATACAAAACCCAAACCATACTTACACTTCAAATGGTGTTTACAGTGTTCAACTAATTACTTGCAATGCTTATGGTTGCGATACTTTATTAATGAACAATTTAATAACCGTTAATACATCTGCATCAGTGCCAGTAGCATCATCTTGCACACCAAATACTTTAACCTATTGTTGTGGTTTTGGAATTACTAACGTAAGTTTTAATACCATTAACAATACTTCTAACGATGGGGTTGATGGTTATAGTGATTTTACTTGCACACAGACTACTGTTTTAGAAGGTCAATCCTATACCTTATCCATTCAAACGCAAGCAGCTTCGACACAGGATTATGCTGCTTGGATAGATTTTAATAACGATGGTGTTTTTAACGATGTTACAGAAAGAATTTTTACGGCATCATCACAAACCAATACTTCAGGAACAGTTAATATTCCTGCGGGAGCAGTTTTAAATACGCCTTTGCGATTTAGAGTTGCTAGTGATTATGATTTTAGTGCAGCACCAACACCTTGTGCAAATTTAGATTACGGTCAGGCAGAAGATTATACTGTAATTGTTACCGCTAATCCAAACCCACCAACACCAATTTTTGTGGCATCTCCAACAACCTCATGCTCTGGTGTGGTTTGTTTTACCGATCAATCTACCAATGTGCCAACAGGGTGGTTGTGGAATTTTGGCGATGGAACTACTTCTTTTCAAAACAATCCTTGCCATACTTATACTACTGATGGTGTGTACACTGTTTCCTTAACTGTTACCAATAGCAATGGAGGAAATACAGATTCTATTGTAAACTATATTACCATTACTACTGCCGCTCAAGTTGTAGCTCCATCATGCACTCCTATTACATCTGCTTATTGTTGTGGTTATGGCATTTATAATGTAACTTTTAATACCATAAATAACACTACTGTTGATGCTATTGAAGGATATAAAGATTTTTCTTGCTCCAACTCAACAACGGTTACAAAAGGCTTAACTTATGCGCTAACTGTTAGAACTGGCATAAATAATCCCCAAGATACTAGGGTTTGGTTAGATTACAATAATGATGGTGTTTTTAACAATACCAATGAGTTAATAATGGACGCACCAAACACGTATAATCCAACCACAAGTGTTACTATTCCTTCAGGAACAGTTTTAAATACTCCTTTAAGAATGCGAGTTTCTTCTGATATTGTTGGAACAGCTCAAACAGCATGCGATAATAATGATTTTGGACAAACAGAAGATTATGGTGTAGTCATTCTTCTTCCGATTGGTGTTGCTCAATATGCAACAATAGAAAATAACTTTATTGTTTACCCTAATCCTGCCTCAGCATATATAAAAATTAAAAACACGAGTACCACAATTAAAGTAAAAAATTTAGCAATTTATAATACCATCGGACAAGTTATTTTAAGCACAGATGTTACGCAAAATACCCCACTTATAAGACTTAACGTATCACACTTAACTAAAGGATTTTATTTTTTAAGTATAAAAACAGACAAGGGCATCGTTATTAAAAAAATTAATATCTATTAATGTGAAAAAAACTTTATTAATATTAACGCTTGCGTTTTTATCTTTAGCATCGTATGCCACTCACTTGGTTGGTGGAAATATCGCATACAAGTATTTAGGCAATAATGGTAATGGTACTTTTAAGTATAAAGTTACATTTCAAACATTTTTAGATTGTAATTCTCCCTATTGGTTGTCGGGATTTCCAGAACCTTCTCTTACTATTGGCATTTACGAAGGAACTTCATCTCCCACAGGAAACCTAACACAAACAACTATCCTTACCATGCCTTTAATAGACAGTAATTCTATTGTTCCTGTACCTACCAATGGTTGTGCCGTAGGACAATCAGTTTGTTTATACCAAGCTACTTACGAAGCAGAAGTAGATTTGCCAATGTCGTTTCAAGGCTATCATTTATTTTATGATAGGTGCTGCCGAACAGGTGCTGTTGTTAATTTAAATAATCCAGGTAATCAAGGATTGGCGTTTCATGCGTATATTCCACCAACGCTAGTAAATAATAGTTCGCCTGTTTTTACTGATGTTCCTGTTCCTTTTTTATGTGTTAATGACACCACATCTATCTTAAATACAGCAGTAGATCCAGATGGAGATTTATTAGTCTTTTCTTTTGTTGACCCTTACAGTGGTTTTGGAAATTCAGGAAATCCTGCACCACCATTACCTAACCCTCTACCTTGGCCCATACAAACCGTTAATTGGTTAAATGCTAGTTACAATCAAAATAATCCTTTCGGACCAAGTGGATATGCTTTTATAGATGGTGTAACAGGTTTAACAAAATACATGGCTCCACTAACTGGAGATTATGTCGTTTCAGTAGAAATTAGAGAGTATAGAAATGGTAATTTAATAGGGGTTACAAGAAGAGATATACAGCTTATCGTTATCAACTGCCCGCCCAATCCACCACCAAACCTTTCCGCAACTGGGGGCAGCGGAACGACTCAATATAACATCCAAGAATGTGATGTGCTTACATTTCCTGTTACCTTTACAGATGCCAATGGCGATAGCTTAACTTTATCAACTGCAGGGCAGATATTTGATACTAGTTATGTTAATCCTGCTGCTTTTATCGATTCTTTGGTTGTGGGAGATTCTACCGTTACAGCTAATTTTAATTGGCAGCCTGGTTGTGGAACAGCTCAAACACTACCTTATTTATTCACCGTTTCTGTGCTTGATAATGGTTGCCCTCCAAAAACAACTAACGAAGTTTACCAAATTACGGTTAATCCGCCAACACCACCAGATTCTATTATTGGTTCGCCTTTGGTCTGTGAAAACACAACGGTAACTTATTCGACAGATACGATAAATGGTTATACTTTTAATTGGACGGCAACAGGAGGAACAATTAATACAGGGCAGGGTTCTTCTTCTATTACCGTTACTTGGGGTGCTGCTGGAGC
The DNA here is from genome assembly GCA_964625955.1 of uncultured Vicingus sp. Lineage (GTDB taxonomy): Bacteria > Bacteroidota > Bacteroidia > Flavobacteriales_E > Vicingaceae. Next base: position 15,180 of record CAZVEW010000014.1, read on the forward strand.
TGGCACTGTTTCAGTTATTGCTACTAACAGTACTTGTGGATGTCCTTCTAGCTCAATCGATACAGGAATAACCATTTTAGCTGCACCAATTTCTGATGCTGGTATTGATAAAAATGTGTGTTTTGGCGATAGCGTGCAAATAGGGGGAACTCCGACCGGACCAATAGGAACAACTCTTTCTTGGACTCCCAACACAAATATTAGTAACACAAATACTCCTAATCCAATCGTTTGGCCAACAGTTACAACTTCGTATATTGTTACCGTCACCAATGGTTTATGTCCAACAACGGATACCGTTTTAGTAACGGTTGGCACAGCAAACTTAAATGCAGGTGCCGATACTTCGATGTGTTTAGGAGGTTCGGTGCAACTAAATGCAACAGGAGGAGGAACTTATTCTTGGTCACCATCAACAGGCTTATCTAATCCTAATATTGCCAATCCAATAGCAAGCCCAACAGTAACAACCACTTACATATTAACGGTTAATAATACCGCTGGTTGCACAGGGTTTGATACGCTTGTGGTAACTGTAATTGTTCCTCCTGTAATTACCATAACCAACGACACAACTATTTGTAGTGGCTCTTGCGTTCAGCTTAATGCTTCTGGAGGAACAAATTATTCTTGGAGTCCTTCAACAGGGCTTTCTAATCCTAATATTGCCAATCCAATAGCCTGCCCTACAAACACAACCACTTATTTTTTATCCGTAGGAAATGTAAATACCTGTGTTACTGTAGATAGCGTTGTAGTTACCGTGCTACCAAAACCTATAATTAATGTTAGCAACGATAGTTCTTTTTGTGCAGGAACGTGTACTCAGTTATCAGCTTCTGGAGGAACGAATTATTCTTGGAGTCCTTCTTCAGGACTTTCTAATCCTAATATTGCCAACCCAATGGCTTGCCCTACAACTACAACAAACTATTTAGTAACAGTTACAGATGCAAATAGTTGCTTTGATACCGCAAGTGTTACACTAACAATCAATCCTTTACCAACAATTAATGCAGGTGCTGATGTTAGTTTATGTAAAGGAGATTC
>CAZVEW010000014.1:16329-25714 GCA_964625955.1 uncultured Vicingus sp.
ATCCTTTACCAACAATTAATGCAGGTGCTGATGTTAGTTTATGTAAAGGAGATTCGGTACAACTAAATGCAACAGGAGGTATTACTTACAATTGGAGTCCTGGAATAACTTTATCTGATTCTACCATTAACAATCCTATTGCTTTCCCAAACACAACAACAAACTATATTGTTTCTGGCAATAGTAATTTAAGTTGTACCAATACCGATACTGTTATTGTTACTGTAAATCAGTTACCTACTATTGTAATTACTAATGATACCGCTATTTGTTTGGGAAGCACCGTTACGCTTAATGCTAGTGGAGGAACAATTTTTGCGTGGACTCCCGGAGTTACTTTAAATGATTCTACCATAGCCAACCCAACAGCTACACCTGTTGTTACTACTTTGTATCATGTTGTTGTTACTGATGCTAATGCTTGTAGTAATAATGATTCTGTTTTAGTTACCATCAATCCTTTGCCAATAATTAATGCAGGACTAGATACTGCCATTTGTTTTGGCGATACAACACAACTTTTAGCCTCTGGCGGCATAAGTTATGTTTGGTCGCCTGCCACAGGTCTTTCTAATACTACCATTGCTAACCCTTTGGCTTTTCCAACTAACACAACCACATTTATTGTTGTTGGAACTGACATTAACAGTTGTGTTGCTACCGATTCTGTTTTAGTTACTATCAATCCTTTACCAACAATTAATGCAGGTACAGATTTATGGTTGTGTATAGGAGATAGTGTACAACTAAATGCTTCTGGTGGTATTTCCTATTTATGGACACCTTCTCTAGGGCTTAGTAACACTACAATATTTAATCCATTTGCATTTCCTCTCATTCCAACTAATTACACCGTAACAGGAATAGATGCTAATGGATGTGCAGCCAATGATACCATTTTTATTAATGTAGGTAATCAAGTGCCAATAACCATGAGAACAGATACAACAATTTGTTTAGGAGATTCTGTTTTGTTGGGTGGTAATCCAACATCAATTAACGGAACCACTTTTGCTTGGTTTCCAACAGGGAGTTTAGATAATTCAACGCTAGCCAACCCAACAGCATTTCCTACACTTACCACAACCTATTATGTTGTTGCAACAAATGATACTTGCACAACAATGGATTCAATAACGATTACAGTAAATGTTCCAATAATTAATGCAGGACTAGATACTGCCATTTGTTTTGGCGATACAACACAACTTTTAGCCTCTGGCGGCATAAGTTATGTTTGGTCGCCTGCCACAGGTCTTTCTAATACTACCATTGCTAACCCTTTGGCTTTTCCAACTAACACAACCACATTTATTGTTGTTGGAACTGACATTAACAGTTGTGTTGCTACCGATTCTGTTTTAGTTACAATCAATCCTTTACCAACAATTAATGCAGGTGCTGATGTTAGTTTATGTAAAGGAGATTCTGTGCAACTAAATGCAACAGGAGGTGTTACTTATAATTGGAGTCCCAATACTAATATTTCTAACCCGAATGTAAGTAATCCTTTTGTTTATCCTACAACAACTAGCATTTATTATGTAAATGGAATTGACGTAAATTCTTGCACAAACTCAGATAGTATCGTAATTAGTGTTTTTACAATCCCTAGTTTAGTAGATACTTCAATGTGTATTGGTGATAGCATGCAATTAATAGTTTTAGGCCCTGCAAACGCAACATATAATTGGACCCCTATTACAGATTTATCTAATCCAACTATTTTTAATCCTTACACAAGTACACAAGTAACAATTACTTATTTTGTAACTGTTCAAGATACAAGTGGTTGTACCGATACTACTTCAATAACAGTAAGTATGCAATCGAAACCGGTTGTTGATTTTACTGTTGCAACAAGTCCTGCTTGTGAGGGAATTTTAGCAGATTTTACCAATTTAAGCACAAGTGCCAGCAACTTTTTATGGAACTTTGGCGATGGTAATAATTCAACTGAAATTAACCCATCACATATTTTTGCTTATGGCAATATTACCATTACCACATTAACAGCTTATAGTAATATTGGTTGTTCAGACACCATGACGTACACATTAAACGCAGGCAACTTTGAAGAACAGTTTAACCTTACTCCTCCAACAGTTCTCACCCCAAATGGCGATGGTATAAACGATTTATTTAGGTTAGGAATTCCTAGTGCAATTAGTTCGTGTACCAACATAGAAATATTTAATCGTTGGGGCATGAAAGTTTTTGAATCAAAAGGTCAAAATGTTGGTTGGAACGGCAGAACAACGGCTGGAATAAAAGTGCCTGCAGGAACCTATTTTTACGTGGTTAGCATTAATGGTATAATAAAAAAAGGCTCAATAACTTTGTTAAGATAACAGTATTAAGAATAGTTAATAGTTAAAAACATTGTTTGTTCAAGCACATTAATCTGGAAAATATAAATTTTGATGATAAGCAATTTATCAAGTATTTGTATGTTTAGTAGAAATATTAATTTTCTCTAAATAAATTCAGGTTGTGAAGTAAATGTTTTTTAAGTATTTTCGTTCAGTGAAAAAGATAATCTTATATTTATTAGTTATTTCATTGTTTGCTTGTACAGATGACGAAAAGAAGTTTGCAGAAATAGCCCAATCGTCTAAAGATATCTCCTCTTCTTTTTTGGTAGAAGGAACTTGGCAAGTTTTTCTAGAATTATCTACTGAAAACCAACTGCCGTTTGATTTTACCTTATCAAAAAAAGACACTAGCTATCAAATTGAAATTACTAATGCTGGAGAAAACATTATTGTTACGAATGTACATATCAATAAAAATAAAATTACCATAAAAGACCCTGTCTTTAACTCTTGGTTTGAAGGAGAAATTATAAGCCCCACTAAAATAAAAGGCTTTTGGTATAAAGAAAATAAAGAATATAAAATTGCTTTTAAGGCAACCCATGGTATTCAAAAACGTTTTAAAGCACCCATAAAACTAAACAAATACCAACCCAATATTACAGGAAGTTGGGAGGTAGATTTTAGTAAAGATAATATAGACGGACATTATAAAGCTATTGGTCAATTTAACCAAGAAGGCGATTATGTTTCTGGCACTTTCATGACTGAAGTGGGTGATTACCGATTTTTAGAAGGAAATATGTATAATAATAAACTCTATTTATCGTGTTTTGATGGTGCCCATGCTTTTTTATTTAAAGCAACAATAGGAGAACACGATACTTTAAGGGGTACTTTTTGGTCAGGTAATCACTGGGAAGAGCCTTGGGTTGCTTTTAAAAATAAAAACTTTCGCCTTGCTAACCCTGATTCTTTAACTCATTTAAAAAAAGGCTATAAAAAATTAGCTTTTACTTTTCCTAATTTAGAGAAGAAAGCTATTTCCTTAGCTGACAATAAATATAAAAACAAAGTAGTAATTGTTAACATTATGGGACCTTGGTGTCCGAATTGTAAAGATGAAACTGCTTATTTAACACAACTGTACAATAATAAACATGAAAACGGATTAGAAATTATTGCTTTGGCTTTTGATAAAGCTAAAAACTTTGAACAATCAAAGAAAAATGTTGAACGATTGAAAAATTATTTTAATGCCAAGTATGATTTTTTAATTGCAGGAAAAGCAGATAAATTAGCATCAGCAAGATTATTACCAATGCTAGACCATATAATATCATTTCCTACTTCCATATTTATTGATAGAAAAGGAAAAATAAGAAAAATAAGAACTGGCTTTTATGGCCCTGGAACTGGCAAATATTATACGCACTATATTGAGCAAACAAACAATTTTGTAGATAAATTATTAAACGAAAAGTAAGCTACTTCTCTATTTTTTTAGTAATTCCTCAACGTATTTTCCAATTATATCAAACTCTAAATTAATTTTATCTCCCACTTTTAAAGTATTAAAAGTGGTATGTCCTTTTGTGAAGGGAATAATACATACCGAAAATTGATTTTGTTTAGCATTAACAACTGTTAAACTTACACCATTAACTGTAATAGAACCTTTTTCTACCGTAATATGAGTTGAATTTTCATATTTAAAAGTATATACCCAACTTCCGTTTTCTTCTGTTACCGCTGTGCAAATTGCAGTTTGGTCAACATGACCTTGCACAACATGTCCATCAAATCTACCATTGGCTAACATGGCTCTTTCTAAGTTAACTTTACTGCCAACTTTTAAACTTCCTAAGCTAGATTTTGCTAAAGTTTCTTTAATAGCTGTTACCGTATAATTATCGTTTTCGATATTAACAATGGTTAAACAAACGCCATTATGAGCTAAACTTTGGTCAACTTTTAATTCGTTTATAAATGGACATTTAATGGTAAAATGAACATTTTCTTCTTCTTTTTTTATGGAGATTATTTCCCCAAGTGCTTCAATTATTCCTGTAAACATTTTTGTTTTTTTTATGGCCCAGAAGTACCTTTATTGCTAATAAGTGTAATAAATCCTTTTAAAACTCTAGGTTTTATGCCTTCTAAAAAAATCTCGTTTACCGTACAAACATAATAATAAGTACCGTCATTGCATGCTTTTTTTGTTTGCTGATTAATGCCATTCCACACAATATCAATGTTGTTTGTTTCAAACATTAACAAGCCCCAACGGTTAAATATTTGTGTATGTGCCGATGCGATAAATCGATATGGAAATGGTTCAAAAACATCATTCATGCCATCTTTTCCTGGTGTAAAAACGTTTGGTAAAGTGTAAATAGGACAATTATCTACACAAATAGAATCGCTAAAAACACTTTCATTACCAACAGAATCGATACTAGTTATTACATAACAACCTGAAATAGATGTTGTTAAATTATTATGTAGGTAGGTTGAATCTGTAGTGGTTGCTATAAAGGAATAACTTTCGTCATCAAGAAAATCTTTTTTATAAATTTTAAAAGATAAAACATCGTTTGCACAACCCGAAGTTTGGTTTTGCCAAGATAAAGCATTTTGAAATAAATCGCAATTTGCTGTTACAGCTAAATTTGGCGGACAAGGTTTAATATTGTCTATCGGTTGGGCACAGCTTTCTTGAGAATAATTTATAATTGGATTAATTACAGCAGCCGTTGCATAAGACCCTATACTTTTAACCTTGTAGCAATAGGTAGTTAAATTTGCCAAACCTGTATCAATATATAAAGTATCTGAAGTAATATTTAAAGAATCGTAAAGCAAAGTAATAGGGCTTTGCCGGTAAATTACATATTGCGTATTTGTCCACGGTATGGCTTCGTGCCATGTTAAAGTAAGTTGATTATCAGAAGGAGTTAAGTTTAAATAAACAGAGGAAGCCACGGTAGATTTTCCCATCAAATCTCGTGTTACCACATTTGGAATACTATAAATATCTATACGGTAATAGTATTGAAAATCTTGGGTATTCAGTAAGGTATCGATATAAGTGGTATCATTTATTGTTAATGTAGAATCAATCAATACTAAATTTGAGGAGGATTGTTGTCCTCTATAAATTAAATAACGGTAAGGGCCTGGATACTGAACAGTATCGTGTTCCGTTGGTTTAGACCATGCCACATACATTGCTCCATTGGTTTGAGAGGTGGTGTTAACACTTACATTGGTAATAATAGGCACATCTTTTAATAATTTAGCACACACCTCATCAGAAGCTTTACTTTGTGCTCCGTCAGGATAACAAGCAACTACTCTATAACAATAATCTTCGCCAGAGATAAGTCCTACGCCATTATTATTATCTAAGAAAGAGGTGTCGTTTATCGATGAGGTTGTTGCAATTAATTGAAAGCCTGTGTAAGCTGGCACACCTGTTTCGCAATAGTTGGGAGTCCACCCTGAAGGTCCTTGTCTTCTATAAATTTTATATCCTTTTACTTGAGGGCAAATTGTAGGACTCCAACTTAAATTAATGGCATTAGATTGAACGTTGGCTACTAAATTAAGTGGTGGTGGACCAATTACCGTAATTGTGGTAGTTAAAAAATCTACCAAATGAACTGCTCCAGCATCAACGGCTTTAAAAGAAACAAAGTATTGTGAGTTTCTAACATGGTTGCATTTTGTTTCCCAATAAAAATTACCAGCAGTAATTGTTGCAGGGCTAGTTGTTTGCGTAAAATTTGCTGGATTAGTAATAGTAAAAGGAATTCCTGTTGCAGAAAGTGTAACAGCAGAACTTCCTGTTGCATTAATGTTAAAATTAAGTGTATCTCCAGCTACCACACAAGTATCGGTAATACCTGTAATGTTTGGCGGAGGGGTACAATTAGGAACAACCGTAATTTGCATATCTCTTAAAACACTGCCTATTTTGTAACCATTTCTAAACTCTTCTATCAAAATAGCAACATTGTATTCTCCAATCAACATCGGAGAATCCCAAATTAAATCTCCTGTAAAACTATTAATACTTAATGAAATTGAAGCAGTAGGAAATTGATAGGCAGGAATTATTTGCCCACTTTGTCCACGACTTTTCTTTAAACTATAATACAAACTATCCCCATCAGCATCTACCGCTCCAGGATTATAAATATACGGAAAACCAACACATGCGTTATCAATAGGAGGATTGAGTAAAACAGGAGAGTTATTAACACCTGCAAAAGGATTGATAAATAATTCTGTCTCGATATAAAAAGGAATATTTACAGAGTTAGGAATATTAATAATATTTGCATTTCTGTTGGGGTCTTCAACACTTATAATGTAAGGAGCTACATTTGGTCCAGGATAAGTATGTGTGCCTTCATAAATGTTTTGATTAACGTCATTTCCTAAATATATTTTACTTGTTCTTGGTATAGAATCTAAAGGAGTGCTGTCTCCCCAAGAAATACCTAAAGAAGGTCTATCGGCAGGGCTAGAATCTTTGGTATAGGTGGTTACCGTAATTTTGTAAGTTAAGCCAGAAACATGTATATAAGTAATCTCTCCTGCCCTATTATGGGTTGCATATCCTTTAATTGAGATTAAGAATAATAATATATAAACTAACTTTTTAAGCATTTGTGTAACCAATAAAATTACGCTTTTTAATCTACAATAATTTGTTGTTGATTAAATTAAGTATTTAAAGCTATTTATCAGACGTATAATTTTACCTTTTAGCATGCACCTTAATAATTAATTACTTGCTGTTCCATATTTTGTGGCAGTTCTCTGTCTTCATATTCTTGAGTACGGAGTTGAGGTTCAAAACCAGCTTCCTTAATTGCTTTTTGTATGCCATCGGCAGTAAACCTGTGTGGAGCACCAGCGGCAGAAACGACATTTTCTTCAATCATAATTGAACCAAAATCGTTTGCTCCTGCGTGCAGGCAAACTTGTGCTGTTTTTTCTCCAACGGTCAACCACGATGCTTGTATGTTTTCAATGTTAGGCAGCATTATTCTGCTTAACGCGATAATTCTAATGTATTCATCATCCGTTACATTGTTGCTTATTCCCTTTACATTTTTTAATAAGGTGCCATCGTCCATAAAAGGCCAAGGAATAAAAGCAATAAATCCTTTTGAATTTTTTGGCTTTTCGCTTTGTACTTCTCGCAACAAAACCAAATGCTCAAATCGTTCGGCAATGGTTTCAACATGCCCAAACATCATGGTTGCTGAAGTGGTTATATTTAGCTTATGTGCTGCTTTCATTATAGCTAACCATTCTCTTCCTGAGCATTTTCCTTTAGAAATTAGTCTTCTTACCCTATCGTTTAATATTTCTGCCCCTGCACCGGGTAAAGAGTCTAAGCCTGCTTCTTTTAAAGCTATCAAAACTTCGGTATGTGATAAACCTTCTAACTTTGAAATATGAGCAATTTCGGGAGGGCCTAAACAATGCAATTTAATGTTGGGAAACATTTTTTTTATACCACTAAAAATATCAATATAAAACTGCAAACCTAAATCGGGGTGATGCCCACCTTGCAACAACAATTGATTCCCTCCATATTTAATGGTTTCTTCAATTTTTACTCGGTATTCCTCCATAGAAGTAATGTATGCTTCTTTGTGCCCTGGCACTCTAAAGAAATTACAAAACTTGCAATTAGCGATGCAAACATTGGTGGTATTCAGGTTTCTATCTATAATCCAAGTAACTTTATTGTTTTTCTTTTTCTTCTTTTTCAATTCATTTCCTACAAACATCAGCTCTGCTGTTGCTGCATTATGAAATAAAAATATTCCTTCTTCGGCAGACAAGAATTCTTGGTTTAGTGCTTTTTCTAATAATATCGGTACTTGCATCAGCTGGATTTTGTTGTTAATAACAAAATTACGCTTAAATTAGTCGGTTTTGCTCCTCTTTTTAAAAAAATCTAGCCCTAGATTTTCTAGTGCCAAAAGGATTGGGAGAAATATAACGAATACTGAATTCATAACCCCCTTGCCCATTAGAGACCGAAGATAATCCAGATAGGTTGAAATCATAACTTACCCCAAATGCCAATGAACCTGTTTCTATGAGTATAGATGGTATAAAAGCATCACCAAAACGATAGTGTGCTCCTAAACTTAATGCTGCACCATTAGAAAATTTGGTAAATTTTGATTTTTCTTTCAGATTATACCGAAAATAACTGCCAAAAATAACATCTAACGCTCCTAATTGATACATAAAAACACCTGAAGGTTGTATTGCCATATTAGTGCCTCCAACACCAAAAGAGGTATTGGTGTGCAACACATAACGAAAACCCAAGTTATCTGGTGAAGAACCATCTACAAATGAATACGTTGGACTAGAAACATGGTGTACCGCAAGACCGACATTTATTTTTTTGCCACCAAAACCATTATCGTTTATTACTTGTGCCGTTGTATTGGTGCCATAAGTGTAAGAAACACCTACCGAAAAATCGGGTTGCAAAAAAGAAGTTTGAGCGAATGTTTCATTGGACGCTAACTGTCCATTATGTCCCGAACCATCAAACTGGTTACCAAAACGCAGGTTGTTTGCACTTAAACTGCTTTGCACAAAACCAATTTGTACTCCTCCGGAAAGATAGCTTTCTTGTGTGGTTTTTACATGGTATGCGATGGATACATTCAGCACGGTAACACCTAAATTAATTGCCCCTGCTTTATCGCTATACACAGTAAGACCTCCACCAAAAAAATTGGGTTTTCTAACTTTTTTATTAAAAGGCATGTCAAAAGAAGCTCCATAACTCTTAAATGGGTTAGAACTTATGCTACTCCATTGGTTACGGTAATTAATAATACCTCGCACATCGCCACTAAATTTACCAGCTTGTGATGGGTCTAGCTGTAAAGGCACCATAGTAAACTGTGAAAAATGAATGTCTTGAGCGAAGGAGTTGAAAGTTGAAAGTAACAAGTAAAAAGTTACTACTAATGCTGTTTTAAATTTTTTCATAATTAATTTTATTTATGCTTGTCATT
>CAZVEW010000015.1:0-25575 GCA_964625955.1 uncultured Vicingus sp.
ATTGAATGTCTAACCACCGACAATCAAAAAGATAAATTCTCCATTACTTTGCTGTATAACTTAAAACAGCGTGTTATGAAAAAGATATTAATTTTAATTCCAACAGCAGCCATTTTATTTGCTTTTACAACAGTGGCTATAGATATTAAGCCTTGGGTTGCCCCATCATCGGCTAAATCAATTAAAAATCCAGTAGCATCTTCAAAACGATCTTCATCTGCAAAAGCAGGTAAAAAAATATTTAAAACAAGATGTATTGTTTGTCATGGTGAAGGTGGTAAAGGTGATGGTCCTGGAGGAAAAGCATTAAATCCACATCCAGCAAACCTAACTTCGGCAAAAGTTCAAAAACAAAGCGATGGAGAAATTTTTTGGAAAATTACTAATGGGCGAGGAGCAATGCTCAAATGGGGACCAATAATTCCAGAAAAAGATAGGTGGAGCTTAGTAAATTACATTAGAACTATTAAAAGTAAATAAATAATTTAAAACAGAACATCAAAAACAAATCAATTATGAAAAAGACATTAATATTATTAGCAGTTTTTGTTTCAGGAGGATTTTTATTAAACTCCTTTACATCTTCAGAGAAAATTAGTTACACGAAAGTGATAAAAAAAGAATTAAATCCGTTGTGGAAAGGCTATACCAGTTGGTATAACGTAACCAATAAACATCCAAACACCGGTGATCCAACAGGGTTTTTAGATGGTAAACACAAAGGCACAAAGGCTTACCGGGTAATATACATTAATAGTATAGGGGAAGCCACACAAAAGAAAAGTGGTAACAACAAATACCCTGCTGGTACTGTAGTTGTTAAAGAAGCCTACAAAGATAAAGCCGCTTGGGAAGCAAAAAAATCACCACAACTTACCGTGATGGTGAAATTAGCAGCAGGAAAATCTCCAGATACTGGCGATTGGGAATTTTACATGGGCTCTTCTAAAAAGAATCTTTTTATGAATTTTCAAAAATTTTGTTCAAGCTGCCATGTGTATGCACAAGCAAAAGATTATGTTTTTATGAATGCCGACCAATTAGCTAAAGAAAAATAAAAACCTATTTATAATCATTTTAACATAAAAGGCTTTAGATTTTTTTCTAAAGCCTTTCTTTGTACCTTTTAAAGAAAAAGATGTCTATAAAAAACAAGTTAATAATTGCAATGATGTTTAGCATTGTTTCTTGCACTAATCAAGCAAAATATACCGCAACAGATTTATTTAAAGCAACCAACAATAACAATACGGTACAATTAAATAAAATTTTAGCAAGCAAATTATCAATAAATACCCAAGATAGTAGCGGAAATTCTATTTTAATGCTAGCTGTTAGCAATAATAAACCTCAATTAGTCAAATATTTACTATCAAAAAAAATAGATGCTAACATACAGAATAACAAAGAAGTAAGTGCTTTGGATATTGCTCGGAAAAATAATAATCAAATAATAATTAAGCTCATTAAAGCTTACCAGTACAACGATTGGTTTAAACAACAAAATAAATTTACCGAAGAATATTTTGAGTATGGTGTTTACAATGATAATACAAAAATTGTTGAAGCATTTTTAAATAATGGTAGGAATATTGATGCCCCCACAATTAGCGATGGATTAATTCCTATTGTATATGCACTATTTTCCAATAGCCGAGAGGTAGCAAACTTGCTTTTAGATAAAGGGGAAAATCCAAATGCTGGTTTCGACACGCGACCAATTTTAACCATGGCCTTATTATTTAATCAATTTGATTTAGCGAAAAAAATAATTAACAAAGGAGCAAATATTAATGCGACAGAAGGAACACTATTAACTCCGCTAATGATTGCCGCAACAAAAGGAAATTTTGAATTGGTAAAATTATTAACAAAAAAAGGTGCCGATATTTCGCTAAAAGACCAAAATAATGAAACAGCTATTGATAAAGCAAAAAATAAAGAATTCGAAAAAATAGTAACCTATCTTAATCGAAATGTTAAAAAATAACATTTTATCTAAATTTATTGCCATAGATTAGTTGTATAATAATAAAAAAAATTACTTTTGACCCAGTAATAGAATGTGGAATGATTTGTTTGATTGCAACCACACCTTTAAATAGGTAAAAAGTGCTAAAATAAAACACTTTTCAAAACACATTTTCTTTTTTTAATATAAATTTTTAATAAATGTCATACTTATTTACATCCGAATCTGTATCTGAAGGTCATCCAGACAAAGTTGCTGACCAAATTTCTGATGCTTTAATTGATAATTTTTTAGCTTTTGATAAAAACTCAAAACTAGCTTGCGAAACTTTAGTAACTACTGGTCAGGTAGTTTTAGCTGGAGAAGTAAAATCTAACACTTATGTTGATGTGCAAAAAATAGCCCGCGATGTAATTAATAAAATTGGTTACACCAAAAGCGAATATATGTTTGATGGTAGCTCTTGTGGCGTTTTTTCAGCTATTCACGAACAATCTCCAGATATTAACCAAGGTGTTGAAAGAAAGAAAAAAGAAGACCAAGGTGCAGGCGACCAAGGAATGATGTTTGGTTATGCCACCAACGAAACAGACAATTACATGCCTTTATCTTTAGAAATTTCTCATTTGTTGTTAAAAGAATTAGCTGCTATAAGAAGAGAAGGCAAAAAAATGAAATATTTGCGTCCCGATTCAAAATCGCAAGTAACTATTGAATATGATGACAACAACAAACCGGTAAGAATCGATGCCATTGTAGTATCTACCCAACATGATGATTTTGATGCAGAAACAAAAATGCTGAAAAAAATTAAAGAAGATGTAATTACAATTTTAATCCCTAGGGTTAAAAAATTATTACCAAAACATATTCAAGCATTATTTAACGATAAAATAAAATACCACGTAAACCCAACAGGAAAATTTGTTATTGGTGGTCCGCATGGCGATACAGGTTTAACAGGTAGAAAAATTATTGTAGATACTTATGGCGGAAAAGGAGCTCACGGTGGAGGTGCATTTTCGGGCAAAGACCCAAGTAAAGTGGATAGGTCTGCTGCTTATGCCACCCGACATATTGCTAAAAATTTAGTAGCCGCAGGTTTGTGTGATGAAGTTTTGGTTCAGGTTGCTTATGCAATAGGCGTAGCAAAACCAATGGGTATCTTTATCGATACTTATGGCACAGCAAAAGTAAAATTACATGACGGACAAATAGCAAAAAAAGTAGAACAACTATTTGACTTACGCCCTTACGCCATAGAAACACGTTTTAAATTAAGAATGCCAATTTACTCAGAAACAGCCTCTTATGGGCACATGGGGAGGCAAACAGAAAAAGTAAATAAAGTATTTACCGATGGAGCAGGAAAAGTTAAAAAAATTACCGTTAAATTATTTCCTTGGGAAGAATTAAACTACGTTGATAAAGTAAAAAAAGCATTTAATTTATAAACTAAAATCGCTACAAAAAAGAATAAATTTGACCTTTAATTAAAGCTTAACAAAAAAAAGTATTCATTATTTATTTTTTTTTGTAACTTGGCGACCTATTAAGAAAAGAGATATATTATTTTATAATATTTGACCGTTTAAAACTAAAAAACAACCTTTTCTTAAATAAAAATTAAATTAACAATAAATAAAAATAAATACTGTTAGCATATAAACAATTTAAATTATGAAAAAGTTATTCGCACTATTAACAATTACAGGATTATTAAGTTTTGGAACAACGAATGTTGTTTTTGCTCAAAATGATAGCACACAAACTCAAGTAGAAGACACTGCTGCAACACTAGAAACTCCTGTTGCTACAGAAAACGAGGCTGCTAAAGATGAAGCCACACAGGATGAAGCTCCAGTTGCAGCAAAAGAAGAATCTTTTACACAAGTAATTAAACAAAAATTTATAGAAGGTGGACCAGGGTTTATGGGTATTGTTTTGGTTTGTTTAATTCTTGGTTTGGCAATAGTAATTGAAAGAATTGTTTACCTAAACATGAGTACTACCAATACAGACAAATTAATGGCAAGTATTGAAGATGCTTTAAACTCTGGAGGAGTTGATGCCGCAAAAGAAGTTTGTAGAAATACAAAAGGTCCTGTTGCTAGTATCTTTTATCAAGGTTTAGACAGAAGTCATGAAGGCGTTGAAATGGTAGAAAAATCGGTTGTTGCTTACGGAGGTGTTCAAATGGGCTTACTAGAAAAAGGAATTTCTTGGATTTCATTATTTATTGCTTTAGCTCCAATGCTTGGATTTATGGGGACTGTAATTGGTATGATTGGTGCATTTGATGCCATTGCCGCTGCTGGAGATATTTCTCCTGCTGTTGTTGCCGATGGTATTAAAGTAGCCTTATTAACCACCGTATTTGGTTTAATTGTAGCCATTATTCTACAAGTTTTTTACAACTACATTGTTGCAAAAGTAGATAGCTTAGTTAATGATATGGAAAATTCATCCATCTCATTAATTGATTTATTAGTAAAACACGAATTATCTAACAAATAGATTTTAGACATGAATAACAATAAAATATTTAATATTATACTTTATGCTCTCTTAGGGGTATCTGCTCTATTAAGTGTATTGTTTTTTACTGATGTTGTATCCGAAGGATTATTAATTACTTGGTGCTATATTTTATTAGCTGTAAGTGCTTTAACAGCAATAGTATTTCCTATTATCACAATGATTGGTAACCCTAAACAAGCAAAAAGTGCCTTAATAGGAGTTGTTGGTTTAGCTGTTGTATTTGCAATAGGTTATTTTTTAGCAGGTAATGAAGAAATATTTGATGCCAATGCAAAATTATTAGCAGATGCTTCTATCTCGCAATTGTCAGGAGGAGGAATTATTGCCTTTTATATACTAGGTTTAATTTCAATAGGTGTAATTATTTTCTCAGAAGTATCTAAAATATTTAAATAAAAATGGCAAAAAGAGAAGTATCAGAAATAAATGCAGGCTCAATGGCAGATATTGCTTTCTTGCTATTGATATTTTTCTTGGTAACTACAACCATGGATACTGATACTGGTTTAATTAGAAAATTACCACCTGTAATTGATAAAGATCAACCACCACCACCAAAAATTTTACAAAGAAATATTTTTGAGATATTGGTTAATGCTAACGATCAGCTATTGGTGGAGGGAGAGTATATGCAAATTACTGATTTAAGAGAAAAAGCAAAAGAGTTTATTAAATCTGATCCAAGTAACCCTACTTTACCTCAGTTTAAAAATGAAGAAATACCAGGCTTGGGTTTGTATCCTGTTTCTAAACAAATTATATCATTACAGAACGATAATGGTACTAGTTATGAAATGTACATTAAGGTACAAAATGAGTTGGTTGGAGCTTATAATGAACTAAGAAATGAGTTTGCTCAGGAAAAGTTTGGTAAAACTTTTAGTGAGTTAGAACAACAAGCAGAAGGATCGAAAGATATGGAGGAGAAAATGAAAGCTGTAAAAAAAGTATATCCTCAACGAATTTCTGAAGCAGAACCTAAAAAAATTGGAAAATAAAAATGGCGAAATTTAGAAAAAAGGGAAACAAAGGGCAACCTGCCATATCAACAGCATCTTTACCAGATATTGTGTTTATGCTTTTATTCTTTTTTATGGTAACTACCGTAATGAGACAAACCACCTTGAAAGTTGTTTGTGTGCCACCAAAAGCAACAGAAGTAGCAAAATTAGAAAGAAAATCTTTAGTTAGTTATATTTATATCGGTAAACCTATTCTAAAACTACAATCTAAGTTAGGAACTGCACCACGTATTCAACTTAACGATGCTTTTAAAACAAAAGAAGACTTGGTTCAGTTTGTTGAAATGGAGAAAGATAAAAGAGACCCTGCTGAAAAAGATAAAATAACTTGGTCGTTAAAAGTTGATCAACACACAGAAATGGGTATTGTAACAGAAGTAAAACAAGAATTAAGAAAACTTAATGCCCTTAAAATAAATTATTCTTGTAAAAAAACAGATAAAATAGCAAATTAGTTTTTGTATTTTTTACTGTACTTTTCGTATAATCTCTTTTGAAAATTATTTAAGTCTATTTTTCTTCCTTGAATAAAAGCTGCTTCAACATTACTGCTTTTCATATCTAAAACATCTCCGCTCGAAATAAATAAAGTGGCATCTTTTCCCACTTCTAAACTACCAACAAGGCTATCAATTCCTAAAATTTTAGCGGTATTTAGTGTGATTACCGTAAGTGCTTCTTCTTTGGTTAAACCATAAGCAGCAGCAGTTCCTGCATAAAAAGGTAAATTGCGAGTTCCCATTGCTTCCATATCGCCAGCATTTTCTAAACAAAATAAAACACCCGCATCCCATAAAATTTTTGGCATTTTATAAGGTAAATAAACATCATCTGTTGGTCGCAACGGTAAATCGTGCACTCTTCTTAAAATCACAGCAATATGGTTTTCTTTTAAAAAATCAGCTACTCGCCAAGCATCATAACCCCCTACAATAACTATTTTTTTTACATCATACTTTTTGGCAAAATTTACCGATTCGGTAATTGCTTTTACATCGTTGGTGTGAATAAATAATGTTTTTGAACTATTAAATAAACCTCTCATGGCTTCTAAACGTAAATTTTTTTCGGTATATTTTTTAGCTTTCGAATATGCCAACGCATTTTCAAATAAAGTATTTAATCGATTAAAATTTTTAGTGTAACTTTTATTTTTCTCCCCTTTTCTACGGTTAAACATGCTTGGCCAATTTAAATGAATGCCGTCATCGGTTTTAATGGCTGCATCTTCCCAATTCCATGCATCAAACTGAACAATAGAAGAAGTGCCAGAAATTATTCCTCCTCGTGGCGTAATTTGCCCCATCAAAACACCATTAGAACGTACTGTTTGGGTAATTTTAGAGTCTGTATTATAGGCAATTATAGCTCTAACATTAGGATTAATTGTTCCTTGTTCTTGCATATCTCGAGTAGCTCTTACGGCATCAATTTCGGTTAAACCTAAGGTGCTGTTTGGCGTAATAATTCCGGGATAAATTTGCTTACCACTTGCTTTTATAATGGTATCAAATTGTGTAAAATCGATTTTAATTCTTGTGGCATCTTCTACTAAAGTAAGTTTGCCATTTTTAAAAGCAATGGCTGCATTTTTAATTACTTTTCCATTACCTAAATGTGCCGTACCATTTAATATTAAAATACTTTTATCTTGCTTTTTTGCTGGCGTTGCTATTTGAGCAATTAAGTTAAAAGTTGAAAGTAAAAAGCAAAAAGTAAAAATTTGTGGGATTATTTTTTTCATTAGATATGATTTCTCTTTTTTATATGATAAATTTATTTTTTATATAATGTAAAACACTTACTCTCCAACCGTATCGCAATGGTATAATTTTTGATTTTTTGGTAAAACGGATTGCGTTTTTTCTCCATTATTTTTAGCAGTAATCATTTTTGCAATAATTCTCGCTTTTTCTTTGATATTCTCTTTTTGTCGTTGCTCATTTAATTTCCTGTCGAAGTAAATAGCTCCGTCAATAATGGTTTTTTCTACTTTAGTATAAATGGATAATGGATTGCCCGACCAAAGCACAATACAAGCATCTTTACCTACCTTAATACTTCCCATTCTGTCCTCTAAATGTAATAATTTTGCAGGATTAAGTGTTACAAATTTTAGGGCTTCTTCTTCGCTAACCCCTCCATATTCTACAGCTTTTGCTGCTTCTTGGTTTAATCTCCTTCCCATTTCGGCATCGTCAGAATTATAGGCAACGGTAATGCCTTGTTGGTGCATTATTGCTCCATTGTATGGAATGGCATCGTTTACTTCAAATTTATATGCCCACCAATCGGAAAAAGTAGAAGCTCCAGCTCCATGTTTTTCCATTTTATCTGCTACCTTATAACCTCCTAAAATATGGGTAAAAGTGTTTATTTTAAAGCCCATAGAATCGGCAACGTGCATTAACATATTTATTTCGGATTGCACGTAAGAGTGGCAAGTAATATTTCTTTGATGGTTTAAAACCTCATCTAAAATTGCTAATTCTAAGTCTATGCGAGGGGCTGGATTTGTTTCTTTTTCTTTGTCGGATAATTTTGCATAAGCATTCCAAGTATTTTGGTATTCTTTGGCACGAATAAAAGCATCGTAATACACTTGTTCTACCCCCATTCTAGTTTGTGGAAACCGTTTGGTATAAAAATCACCAAAATTAGCATGTTTTACATTTTCGCCTAAAGCAAATTTTATAAATTTTGGTGAATTTTTAATTTTCATGCTATCAGGAGCACTACCCCATTTTAATTTTACCAAAGCCGATTGACCACCAATTGGATTGCAAGAACCGTGTAGCAATTGAGAAGCGACAACTCCTCCAGCTACTTGCCGATAAATATTAATGTCATCAGGATTTATTACATCTCCTATGCTAACCTCTGCAGTAACAGCTTGTGTGCATTCGTTTACGCCTCTGCTTATGGCAATGTGAGAATGCTCGTCAATAATTCCGTAAGATATTTGTTTGCCTGTTGCATCAATAATTTCAGCATCAGTAGCTGTTAAGTTTTGCCCAACAGCAGCTATTTTTCCGTTACGGATTAAAACATCTGTATTTTTTAATATGCCTTCTTTTTCGTTCGTCCAAACGGTAGCATTTTTAAGCAACATTGTTTTTGGTCTTGGCAATGAATCGAAACCGTAAGCCTCGTTAGGATAAAGAATGGCAGGCACAAAAAGAGAGTCGGTTTTTACAGTATCCTTTTTATTTTTTTTAGCTACCTTGTGTTTCCCTTTAATGGCTGTCCATTTAACCCAAGTTCCATCGGCTAGCATTCCGTTTCCATCCCAAATAATACCATTAAAATTGATTGTTCCGCTTAACCTAATTATTGTTTTTTGAAACTTATCTTTAGGATTAAAACTAAGGGTTATTAAGTTGTTATTTAGGCTTAAATTTACTTTTGTGGTATCTTTTTTATTACTTAAAACAATTTTTCCTGTCGGTTTATTTAGTTCTCCGCTTACGGTTAGGGGATAAATATTACCTTTAATATTGATGTTGTATTTTCCTCTAATGTCAATAATATCATATTTATTGATAATGTATTTTTTTCCTTTTATCCAATTTTCGTAAATAATATTTTTAGGATTAAAAAGTTTTTTTGAAGTAATAATAAAGTTGGCCAATTTGCCACTTTCTAAACTTCCCACTTTATCGTATTGATTAATAAAATTGGCAGGATTATAGGTTAAGGCTTTTAAGACCTCTTGTGTTGATAATCCATTTTTTATTGCTTTTTGTAGGTTTTTAAAAAACACTTTCACATCTTTTAGTCCGGCGGTGGTAATGGCAAAAGGGATGTTATTTTTAGCTACAATTCCTAAATTATAAGGGGCTAATTCCCAGTTTTTTATGGCTGATAGCGAAACATTTAGTGCATCGTAAGGGTCTGTGACATCGTAAGGTTTAGGAAAATTAACGGGTAAAATTAACTTTCCGTTGGTTTGTTTAATTTCATTAATTCTTTGATATTCGTTACCAATTCCTTTAAAAATATATTGTATTTTAAATTCATCACCAATTTTATCGGCACGTAAAATATCGTATTTATCGTAAGTTTCGAAAATTTTAGGCAGTTTCCAGTTATTTTCCAACGTTTTTAAAGAAATATTGTATTCATCAATATTTTTATTATTAAAAAGCCAATCTACATCGTAATAAGTTTGCCTAATTAAAGCAATTGTTCCCATTAAAGAACTAGGATAATCCTGGGTAGAAGTCCCTTTGTTAAAAGAAAGATTTTCGGTTACTTTGGTAGCTAAAACTACATTATTAGCCTTACTATTGGCGAGTGTTACAAAGGCAGAAGTCCCTCTCATTATACCATCTTTTTGATGGGTTAAAACTGTTCCGAACCCCAAATTTCTTAATGTGCTGGCTTTCTTATCATCTACCTTAAAGCTTTTACCAGCCTCTACTTCGGGGTGTATGGCTTGATTCCAATCGAAAGCACCTTTATTGTTGCTGTTAAATTGTGGTGCAAGATGTTGGTTTTTGTTTTTTATCTTTTTTGGCTCACCATAATCTGTATAAATATCTATTAAAGAGGGATAAATATATTTTCCTTTTAAATCGTAAATAACTGTATTTGATGGAATTGTAACCTTTTTATTTTCGCCTACGGCAACTACCTTTCCATCTTTTATTAATAACGTTCCATTTTGTATAATGGTTTGATAATCTTTGTAAATAGTAGCATGAATAAAAGCATAATAGTTATGAATTTTATTATGAGGACCATTAACACTAAAAGTTTCTTGGGCTAATAATATTTGGCTACCAATAAAAAGTGACAAACAAAAGATAAAAAACTGTTTCATAAATTTATAAATATTGTAAAGGTTCAAAAGTAATATTTTAAATTTTATCTCAACAGAATAAGAAATATACTCAAAAAAAGTGTGTTTTTGGTTAAAAGTAAAAAACCGACCCTTGAATGAACAAGTGCCGTAGTAATACCAATTTTGAAAGCTATTTACAAATCCTTTTCCAAAATAATTATTATTTGATGTATCTTTAAACCGTGAAATACAAAAGCACCATAGATTTAGTTAACCACCTCAAAAGAAATGGTCATTTAATTAGCATTAAAGAAGAGGTTGACCCTAATTTAGAAATGGCAGCCATTCAACTACGTGTTTTTAAAAATAAGGGTCCTGCTATTTTATTCGAAAACATTAAAGGCTGTGAATTTAAAGCCGTATCAAATTTATTTGGCACTTTAGAACGAAGTAAATTCATTTTTGGAGCTAATTTTGAAAAAGTTAAGCAGCTTATTGAGCTAAAAAACAATCCCATTAAAGCCTTAAAATCACCAATAAAAAACCTGTCTTTAGGTTTGTTAGCAAAAAAATCTTTACCAAGAAAAACAAATAATAACCCTGTACTTTACCAAGAAACTACTATTGATAAATTACCTTTAATTAAGTGTTGGCCTAATGATGGAGGGGCTTTTATTACACTTCCTCAAGTTTATTCTGAAGATGTTGAAAATCAAGGCATCATGAACTCTAACTTAGGCATGTATCGCATTCAATTATCAGGAAATAATTATAAATTAAACAAAGAAGTTGGTTTACATTATCAAATTCATAGAGGAATTGGTATACATCAAGCAAAAGCAAATAAATTGGGGAAACCGCTTAAAGTTTCTATTTTTATTGGAGGAAATCCTGCCAATACATTGGCAGCAATTATGCCTTTACCAGAGGGATTGTCTGAACTTACGTTTGCAGGAGTTTTGGCAAATAATAGCTTTAAATACACTTATAAAGATGGTTATTGCATTGCTTCTGAAGCTGATTTTGTGATTACTGGAGAAATTTTTCCCAACAAAACAAAGTCCGAAGGTCCTTTTGGCGATCACTTAGGCTATTACAGTTTAAACCATGAATTTCCAGTGTTAAAAGTTCATAAAGTTTACCACAGAAAAGATGCCATTTGGCCGTTTACTGTTGTCGGTCGTCCACCACAAGAAGATTCTCAGTTTGGTGCATTAATTCACGAATTAACAGGAAGTGCAATACAAAGAGAAATTACTGGTTTACACCAACTTAATGCTGTAGATGCTGCTGGAGTTCACCCTTTGTTATTAGCTATTGGAAGTGAACGCTACACTCCTTTTCAAAAACTAAAACAACCCCAAGAACTTTTAACCATTGCCAACCACATTTTAGGTAAAGGACAATTAAGCTTGGCTAAATATTTATTTATTATAAACAAAACAGATAACCCAAATTTAAGCTGTAATAATATTGAAGCATTTTTTGCACATGTGCTAGAACGAGTTGATTGGACAAGAGATTTGCACTTCCAAACCAAAACAACTATTGATACTTTAGATTATACTGGAAGGGCAATTAACGAGGGCTCAAAAGTGGTGGTTGCTGTGGTTGGAGAAAAAAAGCGAAGTTTAATTACAAATTGCACAATTGAGAATGGAAAATTAATAATGCCAGGAGTAATTGCACTGAATTTTAATGCTTTTACCAATTACGAGACTGCCGAAAAAGAAATTAATGCCTTAACTAAACAACTAACTAATAATGATTTAGTTGGTGTGATGTTAATTTTATTAGTTGATGATGCTCAATTTGTTTCCGAAAATTTAAATAACTTTTTATGGACAACCTTTACCAAAAGTAACCCTGCAAAAGATATTTATGGGATAGATAGTTTTACCGAATATAAACACTGGGGCTGTAAAGGTGCTTTAATAATTGATGCAAGAGCAAAACCGCACCATGCACCACCCTTAATTTTAACTACTAGTGTAGAAAAAAAAGTTGATAAATTAGGAGAAAAAGGGAGCTCCCTTTTTGGTGTTATTTAGGCGTATATCATTAAAAAATTAAGCGTATAATGGAACAAACAGATTTTTTTACCTTGGTTTATCAAGTTGTTAGAGAAATACCAAAAGGTAGGGTGAGTTCTTATGGTGCTATTGCCAAATACTTAGGTGCTACTCGTGGAGCAAGAATGGTTGGCTGGGCAATGAATAATGCACATAATCAAATAAAATATGTTCCTGCTCACCGAGTGGTTAATAGAAATGGTCAACTAACTGGAAAAGTGCATTTTGCCACTCCAAACCAAATGGAAGAAATGCTTAAAAAAGAAGGAATAATTATCAAAAAAAATCAAATAATTAATTTTGAATCTGTTTTTTGGAATCCATCAACAGAATTAATACTCTAACAAATTATATGTTTATTTTTGTATAAAAATAGATTATGAATTTTACAGAAAAAGAAGTATTAAATGCACTAGGTTTTGTTATTGAACCAGATTTAAAAAAAGATATTGTTACTTTAAATTTGGTGGATAACATTCAAATTAACGAAAATAATTTATCGTTTAATCTACAAATTAATAACCCTGCATTACACAATAAGAAAAGAATTACTGAGGCTTGCGAACATCATCTTAACCGACTTTTAGGTAACAATTTAAAAATTGACATTAGCATTACTACTCTTCCTAAAGAGAAAGAAAGAACAGGCGAACAACGAAAAATATTACCTAATGTAAAAAATATTATTGCTATTGCATCAGGTAAAGGAGGTGTAGGAAAATCTACAGTTACTGCAAATTTAGCAGTGGCTTTGGCAAAAAAAGGTTACAAAGTAGGTTTAATTGATGCTGATATCTACGGGCCATCTATGCCTTTGATGTTTGATGTTGAAGAAGAAAGACCCATGCCCATTGAAATTGATGGCAGAAATTTAATTCAACCCGTAGAAAGTTATGGCGTTAAGTTATTATCTATTGGGTTTTTTGCAGCGTCAAATAAGGCTTTAGTTTGGCGAGGTCCGATGGCAACAAAAGCAGTAACACAACTATTTACCGAAGCCCATTGGGGGGAATTAGATTATATGTTAATTGATTTACCTCCTGGCACAGGCGACATTCACTTATCATTAGTACAAACTGTACCCGTTACAGCGACAATAATTGTAAGTACACCTCAGAAAGTAGCAATAATAGATGCGGTAAAAGCAATAGAAATGTTTAACTTAGAGCAGATTAATGTGCCAGTAATTGGCTTGATAGAAAACATGTCTTACTTTACTCCAGAAGAACTTCCAAATAATAAATATTATATTTTTGGTAAAGATGGATTAAAAAATTTATCTTCTTCCTATAATTTACCGCTTTTAGGAGAAATACCATTAGTTCAGAGTATCAGAGAGGCTGGTGATGTTGGCAGACCAGCAGTTTTACAAGAAACAACAATTCAAGCCAAAGCATTTAATAATTTTGCGGAGAACGTTATTATTGAGGTTGAAAAAAGAAATACTGAAAAAGAAGCAACAAAGATTGTAAAAATTACAAATACAAGTGGTTGTACCACAAAATAAAGTCATATATTAGCTTTTAAATGAATAGAGACCAAACCATAAAGAAAATAAATATAGCCTTAGATCAGATTAGACCTTTTTTAAAAGATGATGAGGGCGATATCGAGTTTATAGAGCTGACTGACAATGGTGTTGTTAAAGTAAAATTTTTAGGCTCTTGTAAATCTTGTTCAATGAGTCCATCTACATTAAAGGGTGGGGTTGAAGATGCCATTAGAAAGGTTTTGCCAAATATTAAGGAAGTTATTGATATAGAAGATAACTAACTTATTTTTAGAGAACATAAATTTAGCTTATTGAAGCTATATTTCTACAATAATTTAAATCTTTTTCAGTGGTAATTTTAATATTCTCTTGGTTACCATTTACTAAATTAATTGTTTCTCCCATTTTTTCAACAACAGAAGCATCATCTGTAAAAGAAGCATCATAATGTTGCTGGTAAGCTTTTAAAATTAGGTCTGATTTAAAACATTGTGGTGTTTGAACTATTTTGTAGCAACTTCTAGTAACAGTTTTATTGGTATTATTTTGTTTCGATACATATCTTAGTGAATCTACAAGTTCAATTACAGGAATGGCATTTCCTTTTTTTTCAGCTTCACTAAAACAAGTTTTAATTGTTTTGCTGCTTACTAAAGGTCTTACACCATCATGAATAGCCACAATACTTTTTTCTTTAATTAAGGCAAGAGCATTTTTTACCGAATGGAAGCGAGTTTTTCCTCCTTTTACGATTTGAAAAGGAATGCTTGTAAACTGGTATTTACAACATAGTTCTTCCCAAAAATCAAATTGATTTTTGGGAAGAACTATTATAATTTCTATCTTCTGAAAAGTGGCTTTAAACTTTTCTATGGTATGCATTAAAATAGGTTTGCCTTTTAGTAATAAAAATTGTTTAGGAACATTCGTTCCCATTCTTTCTCCTTTACCACCAGCAACTATTATTGCATATTTATGCATTCGAAGTTAATTCTTCTTCACTAAAAAACTCATCTGCATTAGCTGTAAATGTGTTTCCATTTGGTTCTTCGTTCACAATATTTTCGGTAGTGGTAGTAGTGGCTGTGTTACCATCTGCTTCATGATGATGGTCGTCAGATTTACTATGGTTATTATCTGTTTTCACTCTGCCTATAGAACGGATATACGCGTTAAGCATTCTGTGAATTTTCTCAATAAATTCAATTAATTCATCAGCTTCATCACTAGCGATTAATTCTCTTTCATTTGATTTAATTACCCATCCTTTTGTTTGTAATAGGTAACCTCTAGAAATATAACAATAATGTTTTTTGTCTTTAAAGTTGTATCTTCCATATCCTGTTGCAATATTTGAAGATATAGCATCAGATGCTTGCGTAAATGATTTACCCATCGTATCTTTGTTAAATCCTTCCCATTTTTCAACTATTTCCCATATTTTTGATTCAAAATCAAGACATTCTTGGTAAAGTTTAAGGTCTTCTAATCTCATTTTGTTTAGTTTATAATTAGTATTTATATGATGAGCATTGCATCACCATAAGTATAAAATCTATATTTTTCTTTCATTGCTATTTTGTAAGCTTTCATTACATTATCGTACCCAGCAAAAGCGGCAGTCATAATCAATAATGTCGATTCTGGTGTATGAAAATTAGTTATCATACAGTTGGCAATATTAAATTTATAAGGAGGGAAAATAAATTTATTAGTCCATCCATCAAAAGGTTTTAGAAATCCTTCGGTAGAAACAGAAGATTCTAGTACTCTCATACTTGTGGTTCCAACGGAACAAATTCGTCTTTTGCTTCTTTTTGAGTTGTTAACAATGTCAACACATTTTTGGTTGATATGAATCTCTTCAGAATCCATTTTATGTTTTGTTAAATCTTCAACTTCTACATTTCTAAAAGTTCCTAAACCAACATGTAAGGTTAATTTTGCAAAGTTTATTCCCTTAATCTCCAATCTTTTTAAAAGGTGTTTACTAAAATGAAGTCCTGCTGTAGGTGCTGCAACAGCTCCTTCGTTTTTAGCATAAACGGTTTGGTATCTTTCTGCATCTTCAGGTTCAACTTCTCTTTTAATATATTTTGGTATTGGAGTTTCTCCTAGCTTCTCTATAATTGCTTTAAATTCTTCGTAAGAGCCATCAAATAGAAATCTTAAGGTTCTTCCTCTTGAGGTGGTGTTATCAATTACTTCTGCCACTAAATCATCATCACCAAAATATAATTTATTTCCTATTCTAATTTTTCTAGCAGGATCAACTAATACGTCCCAAAGTAAACTTTCTCTATTTAGCTCTCTTAATAAAAATACTTCGATTTTGGCTCCAGTTTTTTCTTTATTCCCAAACATTCTTGCAGGAAAAACCTTTGTGTCATTCATTACAAACAAATCACCATCATCAAAATAATCGATAATATCTTTAAACAGTTTATGCTCAATCTCTCCAGTATCCTTATGTAGTACCATTAGTCGAGCTTCATCTCTTTCTGGAGAAGGTCTTTCTGCTAATAATTCTGGAGGTAATTCAAACTTAAATTTAGATAATTTCATAAGGGTAATGTTATTTCAAAATATGGCTGCAAATGTAACAATATATAAGCAAAAACCAAGTAGTTTTAACTAATTTGAGAAAAGGTTTTTAGCGTTTCTTAAAAAGAGCTATGTAATTAAGCATCTTTTTGTGATAAGAGTGCTATTTTACTTAGATTTTCCGTTTTTGTTGGCTTTTTTAATGTAAAGCTCTAAAGCTTTTGTCATCGATGGAGATTCTGGTTGTGGTGCAGAGATGTTAATGACTAATCCAGCATCTTCGGCAGCTTTGGCTGTGGTAGGTCCAAAAACCGCTATTCGCGTATTATTTTGCTTAAATTCTGGAAAATTTTGATATAATGATTTTATTCCTGAAGGGCTGAAAAATACTAAAACATCATAATTTACTTCTGTTAAATCTGATAAATCGCTACAAACTGTTTTGTAAAGTGTTACTGATTTATAATCAATTTCATTTTCTTGAAGTAATCTTGGAATATTTGGTCTTAAAATATCGGAACACGGTAATAAAAACTTATTTTCTTTGTGTTTTTTTAATACGGTAATTAAATCGGCAAATGTTTGTTTGCCATAAAATATTTTTCGTTTTCTGTAAATAATGTATTTTTGGAGGTAGTATGCCGTAGATTCCGAAACACAAAAGTATTTCATGCTATCTGGTACTTTTACCCTATTTTCTGCTGCTGCGTTAAAATAATGGTCAACAGAATTTCTGCTTGTAAAAATTACAGCATCAAAGGCCAACAAATCTACTTTTTGTTGACGAAATTCTTTACTAGGTACACTTTCAATATGGATAAATGGCCTAAAATCAATGTTGATTTTACAATTACTCGCTAAATCGAAATATGGCGATTTTTCTGATTGAGGTTTAGGTTGGGATACTAAAACGTTTTTTACTTTCAACATCTTCCTTTCTTTATTAACTTTTTTAGTCGAACTTTATCTTTTATAAGATGAAAATCTTAATCATAACGACCAATGGTAAAATTTCGAGGGTGCAAATGTACAAAAATATATAGAAATACGAAATATTTTTTGTTTTAGCTATTTTTAATAATCGTAACACTCTTAATATAAATACTAAAATAAAAATTGGAATGGCGATATAATTTACTAAAACAGTGTTATTTATGTGTGAAAAATAAAGTACTAATATTGTTGGAATAAGCATTAAACCAAGTAAATTATTAAATAATGAGATGTTAAAAACATATTCAAAAAATAAGGTTTGTTGCTTAAAAACAAATGCCAAAATGTAGCTAAATAAATATTTCACTACATAAATTGCGATTAAAAAAGCAAGTATTTTTAAATAAAATACAACCTCCATATTGCTTAAATTAATTTTTGCTAATGTCATTATTTGATATATAAAAAGGCTTATGCTTAATAAAAAAGTGCTTGACAGTAAAATATTTACCCTATGGTTAATGGCTTTTTCTTCTCTTATTATTTCTGATGCTGTTTGGTAAGAAAAAAAGGCTTTTGATATTTGTTTAAACCTGTTGGTATTAAAAGCCTTTGCAAGTCCAACAAATAGTATTCCGATGATTAATAGAACAATTTGCCAAGAAGAAATACTCACGTTTCGTAAAGTTGGGGTTAATAAAATTTTAGGTGCTAATACAGTATCAATTTTAGGTTTAATATGCCTAATAGGTAGTTGATATGGGTTGGAAATTCCGTAAAAAGCGGTATCATTTGTTGTATGTTTTTGTTTGGCTTGTTTGACGTTTACATGGTGGTAATGGTGCTTTTTTTTAGGAAGTATAACTTGTTCATCATCAATTTCCTCTAAAAGCTCTATACCAAGAATAGAATCTTTATGGTACTGATTAACAGCTAAATTTTGTTGTTTTAAAGTATCTTGCTCTTGATGTAATTTAATGGTTTTCACTTAAACAAAGTTACAAATCTAAAATTAATAGCACTTCTTTTAACTAAATTAAAGTGTGTAAAAAATTTAGTAAACCTCTTTTAAAACCTGTTTAACAGCAATAGATTTTCCCATGGTATAATAATGTATGCAAGGTGCACCAAATAATAGCAATTCTTTCGATTGTTGAATAGTCCATGCAATGCCTACTTTTTTAACTTCATCGTCAGATTTACATTTTTCTATTTCATCAACTAAATCGTTAGGCAAATCAACATGAAAAAATTTAGGTAATGACAGTATTTGCTTTTTGCTAGAGATGGGTTTTAGTCCGGGAATTATGGGTACTGTAATGCCATTTTCCCTACAAATAGTTACAAATTCTTTAAATTTTTCGTTGTCGTAAAATAATTGTGTTACAATGTATTCTGCTCCAGCTTCAACTTTTTGTTTTAAAAATTTAATGTCGGTCTTTAAATTTGGAGCTTCAAAATGCTTTTCAGGGTAACCTGCAACTCCAATGCAAAAGTTGGTAGGATTAGCGTTTAATAAATCTTCATCAAGATAATTACCATGATTTAAACCTACAACTTGTTTAACCAAATCAACAGCATAATGATGTCCATCTTCTTCGGGATTAAAATAAGATTCGGTTTTTATTGGGTCACCCCTTAAAAGCAATGCATTATCAATTCCTAAAAAATTTAGGTCTATTAAAGCATTTTCTGTTTCTTCTTTACTAAATCCTCCGCAAATAATGTGAGGTACGGCATCAATTTGGTATTTATTCATAATTGCAGCACAAATACCAACGGTTCCAGGTCGTTTTTTTATTGATATTTTTTCTAGATATCCTTTCTCTCTTTTTTTATAGATAAACTCCTCTCTGTGATAAGTAACATTAACAAAAGCAGGGTCAAATTCCATCAAAGGGTCTATTCCATCATAAATAGATTGAATGCCTCTTCCTTTTAAAGGTGGTAATAATTCGAATGAAAAAAGGGGCTTTTTGGCTTGATTTAAGTGTTCTATTACTTTCATGTGTACTAATTATCCAAAATTTTGTTAATTAAATTTAGTTTGCAAATGTAGTAGAACAAGACTTAAAATAAAATATAAAAGACTCATTTCTCTAGAGATAAGAAAATTAACCAATAAGTAAAGTAAAAAAGCTAATTTTGTTACTTTTTAAAAATAGAATGAAAAACATAAGAAATTTCTGTATTATCGCTCACATCGACCATGGTAAAAGTACCCTTGCCGATAGGTTACTTCAATCTACGGGAACTATTTCTGATAGAGATTTGCAAGAGCAAACTTTAGATGATATGGATATTGAACGAGAAAGAGGTATAACCATTAAAAGCCATGCCATACAAATGGAATATAATTTTGAAGGATCAGCTTATATTTTAAATTTAATAGATACCCCAGGTCATGTTGATTTTTCTTACGAAGTTTCTCGCTCTATTGCTTCTTGCGAAGGCGCTTTATTAATTGTAGATGCTACGCAAGGCATACAAGCACAAACAATTTCTAACCTTTATTTGGCCATTGAAAACGATTTAGAAATTATTCCTGTTTTAAATAAAATGGACTTACAAAGTGCAATGCCCGAAGAAGTTAAAGACCAAATTGTAGATTTAATTGGTTGTGATAGAGAAGATATTTTGGCTGCAAGCGGAAAAACAGGTTTAGGCATTAACGAAATTTTGGCAGCAGTTATTAAAAAAGTTCCAGCACCAAAAGGAGATCCTAAAGCCCCATTTCAAGCACTAATTTTCGATTCTGTTTTCGATTCTTATAGGGGAATTAATGCTTATTTTAAAGTTTTAAATGGTGAAATTAAAAAAGGCGAAAAAGTAAAATTTATTGCCACTGGTAAAGAATATTTTGCTGATGAAATAGGTACACTAAAACTAAAGCAAGTTCCAAAAAAGATAATTTCAACAGGCGATGTTGGCTACATTATTTCAGGCATTAAAATTGCCAAAGAAGTTAAGGTTGGCGATACAATAACAACGGTTGTCAACCCTTCCCAGCCAATTCAAGGATTTGAAGATGTTAAACCCATGGTTTTTGCAGGTATTTACCCTGTTGATACGGATGATTATGAAGAGTTGAGAGATGCCATGGAAAAATTGCAATTGAATGATGCTTCATTAACTTTTGAACCAGAATCTTCGGCAGCATTGGGCTTTGGTTTTAGGTGTGGATTTTTAGGCATGTTGCACATGGAAATAATTCAAGAAAGGTTAGAGAGAGAATTTAACATGACGGTAATTACCACCGTACCCAACGTTTCTTACCTCGCCTACTTAACAAAAGATAAAGAAAAGAGCCACGTTATCAATAATCCAACAGATTTTCCTGACCCAAGTACCTTGTTTAAGGTAGAAGAACCTTATATTAAAGCAAATATTATTACCAAATCAGATTATGTTGGTGCAATTATGTCTTTAGCCATCTCAAAAAGAGGAGAATTGACTAACCAAGTTTATTTAACTACCGATAGGGTAGAATTAATGTTTAACATTCCGTTAGCCGAAATTGTTTTTGATTTTTACGATAAGCTAAAATCTATATCTCGTGGGTATGCCTCGTTTGATTATCACCCTATAGGGTTTAGAGAATCGCAATTAGTAAAAATGGATTTATTGCTAAATGGCGAACAAGTTGATGCACTTTCTGCATTGGTACATAAAGATAATGCTTATGATTTGGGTAAAAAGATTTGTAAAAAATTACGAGAATTAATTCCCCGACAACAGTTTCAAATTGCAATTCAGGCAGCAATCGGAGCTAAAATTATTTCTAGAGAAACCATTTCTGCATTACGTAAAGATGTAACAGCAAAATGTTATGGTGGCGATATTTCTAGAAAACGAAAATTGCTAGAAAAACAAAAAGCTGGTAAGAAAAAGATGAAACAAATTGGGAGTGTAGAAATACCACCTAAAGCCTTTTTAGCCGTGTTAAAACTAAATGATTAATATAATTTTTGATGCTGTATAAATGCTGTTGCATAAAAATAACTTA
Source organism: uncultured Vicingus sp. (assembly GCA_964625955.1). Classification (GTDB taxonomy): domain Bacteria; phylum Bacteroidota; class Bacteroidia; order Flavobacteriales_E; family Vicingaceae. Next base: position 21,369 of record CAZVEW010000015.1, read on the forward strand.
CTGATATTTATGTAGATAGATGAATTAAGTAAAAAAAATGCAACTTCTTTTTGTTGAAAGCAGTAAGAGGCTAGTAGATTGCACTATAAATTCTTCTCAAAAAAGCAAGATAGACCTGAAATTTTAGTGTATTTAATTTATTAGTTAGTAAACGATTTATTAATACATTTGCCGACAATATAGATTGACTTATAATTGTTTTTATCGCACTAACTACATGCAAGCACAGAATGAATAAAATAGCTCACAAGGTATATATTACAACTTTAGTTTCAATTGTATTTATAGTATTTATATTCCTCTGCTATATTGGCATTTCTTATTATAGCACAAGTGTTGAAAATAGATTTTTTCATCCAGATTATGATTTACTTAAACCAAGTGGTATAATAGGACACGGGTTAGGCATTGTAGGTTCTTTACTTATTACAATAGGTGTTGTATCCTACATATTAAGAAAAAGAGTTAAACGATTTTCAAAATTAGGGTTACTAAAACATTGGTTAGAATTTCATATCTTTTTATGTACATTAGGTCCTATTTTAGTTCTTTTTCATACTTCTTTTAAATTTGGAGGCATTGTTTCTGTTAGTTTTTGGAGCATGGTAGCCGTTTTCTTAAGTGGAATTATTGGGCGATACATCTATATTCAAATTCCTAGAACAATAGAAGGCAGAGAATTAAGTTTAAGTGAAGTTAAAAACTTAAAAACAGATGTGGATGCGATGTTAAATAAAAGCAACGTAAATTTAAGTGAAGATTATCGTAAAGAAATAATAGAACTAACAAAAAAGAAGGTAGAGCTACATCACGACAATTTTTTTGTTAGTTATTTTAAAACCTATTCTAAAGATAAAGCCTCTATACGTAAAGCAAAAACTATTATTAAAAAAACCAAGCTTCCAAAAAAAGAATACAAACAAATAGTTAAATTACTTAAAAATGAGATTTCCTTAAATAGAAAAATCGACAGACTAAATACCATGAAAAATTGGTTAAAATATTGGCACGTTATACACCTACCTTTTGCACTAATTATGTTCATCATATTATTTATTCATGTAATTATAACCATTCTATTCGGCTATAAATGGATTTTTTAAGCTTATGGAAATTTTTATAGAAAATATTATTACTTATGGTTTAGTCCTTATTCTTTGTGGAGGAGTTGTTGGTTATTATCTATATAAACAATCAAAAAGGTCTAAAGAAGTTGACCAAAAAATAAAAATTGCAAAAGAAGAAGGTATGTTTGAACCCGTATCATTGCACCCTGTTGTAAACGAAGACAATTGCATAAAATCTGGAGCATGTATATCTTCCTGCCCAGAAGACGATATTTTAGGGATTAGAAATGGAAAAGCAACGCCAATAAATGCATCAAGATGTATTGGTCATGGAGCTTGTTTTCACGCCTGTCCAACAGAAGCAATTAGCCTTTGTATTGGCACTGAAAAAAGAGGGGTAGATTTGCCTCATGTGAACCAAAATTTTGAAACTAATGTAAATGGTATTTTTATTGCAGGTGAATTAGGTGGAATGGGCTTAATTAGGAATGCTGTTGAACAGGGAAAGCAGGCTGTGGGAAATATGGTTAAATCAATAGACAAGAATCTTAATGCAGACCATGACTTAATTATTGTTGGAGCTGGACCTGCTGGAATTTCTGCTGCTTTAGAAGCAAAAAAGCAAAACTTAAAAGCCATAATATTAGAACAAGACACTTTAGGAGGTACAGTATATACTTTTCCTAGGGCTAAAATTGTAATGACTTCACCAATGGATTTACCTCTTTTTGGAAAGGTTAAATTATACGAAACTAGTAAGACCGAATTACTTGATTTATGGCAGACCGTTATTGATAAGAACAATGTTGTAATAAAAGAAAACACAAAAGTAGAAAGCATTATTTCTGAAAAAGAGATTTTTAAAATTACCACTTTATCAGGAGAAGAGTACACTACAAAAAAGGTGTTATTGGCTATCGGTAGAAGAGGAACTCCTAGAAAGTTAAATGTGCCAGGAGAAGATACAGAAAAAGTAGCCTACCGACTTTTAGAACCAGAATTAATAAGTAATAAAAATGTTTTAGTAGTTGGTGGTGGCGATTCTGCCATAGAATCAGCTTTGCTACTTACAGACCAAAATAATGTTACTCTTTCGTATCGAAAAGATGTTTTTAACCGTATAAAACCAAAAAATAAAGTTAAAATACAAAATGCCATTACAAATAAAACCATAGAGGTGAAATTTAATACAACCACAAAATCTATTGATAAAGAAGAGGTTATATTGATAGATTCAGTTAATAACGAAGAAATTAAACTAAAAAATGACCTTGTTTTTATTTTTGCTGGAGGAGAACTTCCCACTCAATTTTTACAAAAAACAGGAATACAAATTACAAAGAAATTCGGAGAAGCTTTATTAAAACATTAACTTTTGAGCAATTAAAAAATGAAACTTTTTAAAAATTTATTTACCATTTTTTTTACTGTTATTATTTATAGCAGTTCTTTTGCACAAATTTCTCCTGGCGATTTATCTTCTGTTCACAGCCAATTAGAAGGTGTTTCTAAATGTACAAAATGTCATGATTTAGGAAATAAAGTAACTAACAAAAAATGCCTTAACTGCCATTTAGAATTAAAAGTACGTACAACTAATAATAAAGGATATCATTCCTCAAAAGAGGTTAAAGGAAAACAATGTGCTACTTGCCATAGCGATCATCATGGTGCTAACTTTAAGATTATAAAATTAGAGGGAAATAAATTCAACCATAATTTAACAGGGTTTACCTTAAGAGATGCACATAGAGGAAAAAAGTGTGTTGATTGTCATAAACCAAAGAACATTAGTAATCAAAAAATAAAGTTAAAAAAATTTACTTTTTTAGGGCTTATGGCAAGTTGTAAAACGTGCCATAAAGATATTCATCAAAAAACATTATCTGTAAAATGTAACAACTGCCATAATGAAAAGAAATTTAAGCCTGCTACAAAGTTCAATCACGATAAAGCTAAATACCAATTAAGAGGAAAACACATTAAAGTTGATTGCATAAAATGTCATAAAAAAGGCGTTAGAAATGGCGAGAAATTTCAAGAATTTACTGGATTAAAGTTTACAAAATGTGTTGATTGTCATAAAGATGTACATAACAATCAATTTGGACAAAATTGTGAAAAATGCCACGTGGTAGCATCTTTTCATAAAATTAAAAGTACTGGTAATTTTAATCACGACAAAACAAAATATAAACTCGAAGGTAAACATTTAGATGTTGATTGTAAAAAGTGTCATAAAGTTAGTTATACTAAACCTATAAAATTTGCTAAATGTGTAGATTGTCATACCGATTATCATGAAAAGCAGTTTAAAAAGGATGGTGTTTCTCCCGATTGTGCTACCTGCCATAGTACAAGTGGTTTCTCTAAATTTTCTTATACTATTGAACGGCATAATAAAAGTATTTTTCCTTTAAAAGGAGCTCATTTAGCAACGCCATGTTTTGATTGCCATAAGAAAAATACGGAAAAATGGAGCTTTAGGCAAGTTGGGATACGCTGTGTTGATTGTCATAACGACATTCATAAAAATAGTATAGATAAAAAATATTACCCAAATCAAACATGTAAAAATTGTCATAATTCAAGTAAGTGGAGTACTGTAAAATTCGACCATTCCATCACCAAGTTTAAGCTCTTAGGGCAACATAAAAAACAAGCATGCAAGGCATGTCATTTTAAGAAAGATGAAACAAATAAAGTGCAACAAAAGTTTTTAAATTTACCAGTAGTTTGTAGTGCCTGTCATACCGATATTCATTTTAAACAATTTGAAAAAGATGGTAAAACAGCTTGTGAGCAATGCCACAATGCCGAAGCTTTTAAGCCAGCATTTAAATTTAATCATAACAACACCAAATTTAAACTAACGGGTAAACACCAAAATGTTCAGTGCTATAAATGCCATAAACAAACAAAAGAAAATAATAACACGTATATTAAATATAAAATTAAAACAACATGCGAATCCTGTCATTCATAATAGGTACAATAATAATTTTGTATATAGGGCTTATTTCTGCATCATCAAATGTAAAAATAACAGCAACCAAATTACAATCATCTCCCCATGGAAAAGATTTTAAGATAAACTGCATTGTTTGTCATTCTGCAGATAGTTGGAAAATTGATACTGC
>CAZVEW010000016.1:0-25328 GCA_964625955.1 uncultured Vicingus sp.
AACAAATTCTTATAATAGAGATAACATATTTTTTGTTGACAGAGTAACCGCGGCAGAAGTTTACCAATTACCAATTATGCCAAGTTTTGGCATGAGTTTAACCTTCTAAAAAAATACAGAATTATTTTGTTAAAAACACAATAATTAACAAAATAATTAATAAATTTGCAGCCGCTTAAAATATTTAAAACATATATAAATGTACGCAATAGTTGAAATAGCAGGGCAACAATTTAAAGTTGAAAAAGACCAACAGCTTTTTGTACATCGCTTAGAAGGAAAAGAAGGAGCAAAAATTGCTTTTGATAAAGTTCTTTTAATCGATAACAAAGGAAAAGTTAATGTAGGCACCCCAGCTGTAAAAGGAGCAAGTATATCTGCAAAGATTCTTGAACACCTTAAAGGCGATAAAACAATCGTTTTTAAAAAGAAAAGAAGAAAAGGTTATAAAGTTAAAAACGGACATCGTCAGTATTTAACCAAAATTCAAATTGAAGGAATTGCTGAAAAAGGAGGAGTAAAAAAAGCTACTGCCAAAGTAGAAACACCAAAAGTAGAAGCAAAAAAAGCTGCTTCAAAAACTGAAGAAAAATCAAAACCAGCAGTAAAAAAAACCACTTCAAAACCTAAAGCTGAAGCAACAAAAAATGCAGAAACAAAAACTGCTTCAAAAAAAGTTGTCGCAAAAAAAGAAAATAAAACAAAATAATAACATTGTAGTTTTGAGTTGTAGGATTGCTTAACCACAAACCTTAACCCTCAAACCTTAAACTTAAATATTATGGCACATAAAAAAGGAGCTGGTAGTTCAAAAAACGGCAGAGAGTCAGAAAGTAAAAGATTAGGAGTTAAAATTTTTGGAGGACAAGCTGCAATTGCAGGTAATATTATTGTTCGTCAAAGAGGAACTGTACACAACCCAGGTGTTAATGTTGGTCTCGGAAAAGACCATACCCTATTTGCACTTGTCGATGGTGTTGTAACTTTCAAAAAAAAGAAAAACAATAAATCTTATGTATCGGTTGAACCATTAACCGATTAGATAAGTTTTATAGCATAACAAAAAACCCTGTATCTGTAAACTTATAGATACAGGGTTCTTTGTTTTTAGATAATAAGTAATTTAGCAACAAACTTTTTAAAATATTAATATAAAATGTTACAAACCACCTATATAAAAGAAAATAAAAACCTTGTAATAGAAAGGCTTAAAAAAAGAAATTTTGATGCAGAAGAAACAATTAATAAAGTAATAACTTTAGATGATGAAAGAAAAGAAACGCAACAAAAATTAGATAATCTTTTAGCAGAAAACAATCAATTAGCCAAACAAATAGGCGAATTATATAAAAACGGAAAACAACAAGAAGCCAATGAAATAAAAACTAAAACTAGCTTATTGAAAGAAAAATCAAACCAACTTAAAAATAAGTTAACCCAAACAAATAAAGATTTAACAGCGTTATTATATTTAATTCCAAACGTTCCAAACGAAATAGTGCCAACAGGAAAATCTGATGAAGATAATGAAGTGTTATCAGAACATGGAAGATTTCCTAAGTTAGGAAAAACAAATCTTCCACATTGGGAATTAGCAAAAAAATACAATTTAATAGATTTTGAATTAGGTGTTAAAATTACAGGAGCAGGATTTCCTGTTTATCGAGGTCAAGGAGCAAAATTGCAACGGGCTTTAATTGCTTTTTTTCTTGACGAAGCCGTGAAAAGTGGCTACGAAGAAATTATTCCTCCATTAATGGTGAACGAAGCATCAGGCTATGGTACAGGTCAGTTGCCAGATAAAGAAGGACAAATGTACCACATGACTGTTGATAATTTATACATGATTCCTACGGCAGAAGTTCCCATTACAAATATTTACAGAGATGTAATATTGCAAAAAGAAAATTTACCCATTAAAAACGTAGGTTACACTCCTTGTTTTAGACGAGAAGCAGGTTCTTATGGTAAAGATGTTAGAGGATTAAACAGGTTGCACCAATTTGACAAAGTAGAGATTGTTCAAATTCAACACCCCGAAAAATCTTACGAAACCTTAGATGTAATGGTTAATCATGTAAAAAAATTACTCGAAAAATTAGAACTTCCCTATCGCGTACTTCGACTTTGTGGTGGAGATTTAGGCTTTACATCAGCGATAACCTACGATTTAGAAGTTTACTCCGCAGCACAAGAAAAATGGTTAGAAGTTAGTTCTGTTTCTAATTTTGAATCTTTCCAAGCCAACCGTTTAAAATGTAGGTTTAAAGATGAAAATGGTAAAATGAATCTGGTTCACACCTTAAATGGCAGTGCTTTGGCTTTACCACGAATTTTGGCTGCTTTGCTCGAAAATAACCAAACAGAAAATGGCATTAACATGCCAAAAGCATTAATTTCTTATACAGGATTTGATAAAATAGTTTAATCATGAAAAAATATTTGTATGTTTTAATTATTTCGTTATCAGTAACTTACTCATGTAAACATGCTAATGAAAAAGAAATTGGAGCAGTTGATGCCCTTGCGAAAATCTTAAATGGAGCAGAAAATACTTTACATCAAGTTGATAGTAATAAATTGTTTACAATTACCAAGTTGGTTAAAGAAGACATTAGAAAAATAAATGCAAATAAAGATACGCTAACACGAGAAACGGCTTTTAAAATTGACGATTATATTGGTAGAACCAAATCTTTGTACGCTTTAGCAGATAATTATAAAAAATACCAACAAAAAATAAATAAAGAGCAAAAACAACTCCGTAATTTAAAACAAGATTTAGCTAATAATCTCATAAAAAAAACAGATTATGCTAAATTCTATAAAATTGAACAACAAAATGTTTTGTATATCAATGATGACGTAAAATCAGCAACCAGAGGAATTGCTAAAAGAATAGAAAAAATGATTAACAATAGACCAGCATTTTTAAAAATGCTTAAAAATCCAAAATCGTACATGAACCACAAAGAAAAAAAAGATTAATGAAATTAATCTTCAACAAAATATTAATCTTACTGTTGCTACTTTTTTTAGTTAAAAGTTACCAAGCACAAAATAAAACTGATGTAAGGTTAGCATCAGAATATTATTCAAACAAAGCATACGACAAAGCAGTTATTTACTACCAAAAACTATACAGTAAATCAGCAACAAGTGAGTATTATTCTAAATTAATGAATTGCTATATTGAGTTGAAAGAATTTAAAAATGGCGAGAAATTAATCAAAAGACGCATAAAACGATATTCATACCAGCTTAATTTAATGGTAGATTTAGGCAATATTTATTTAATTAATGATAACGATAGTAAAGCAAAGCAAAGTTTTGAAAGTGCCATCAAACAACTTTTACCAGATAATCAACAAATAATAAATTTAGCAGATGCCTTTTTAAAGTATAAAAAATATAATTATGCCATTAAAACCTATTTAAAAGGAAGAAAATTGCTCAAAGGCAATTATACTTTTAACATTGAATTAGCACAAATTTACAATTCGCAAGGAAAAACAGAAGCAATGTTAAACGAATATTTAGATTTACTAACTTTTCAGAAATCGTATATTCAAAGTGTTCAAAATGCTTTGCAAACAGCCTTAAATCCCGATGAAAACGGAGAAAAAAAAGCACTCTTAAAAAAACTCTTAATCAAAAAAATTCAAGAAAATCCAAGTAAAAATGTTTTTTCAGAAATGCTAATTTGGGTATATATTCAAGAAAAAAACTTTAATGGTGCTTTTATTCAAGCCAAAGCTTTAGATAAACGATTTAAAGAGAAAGGAAAACGATTGGTTGCCTTAGCTCAATTGTGTGTTGCCAATAAAGATTACGACACAGCAATAAAGTGCTACAAATACGTTATAAGCTTAGGAAATAATACTTATTATTACACCAACAGCAAAATGGAGTTGGTAAACGTTTATCAACAAAAAATAATTGCCGAAAATAATTACACACAAAAAGATTTATTAGCATTAGCCGATAATTACATCTCAACAATTGCAGCATTAGGTAAAAATGCAGCAACTTTCCCTTTGTTAAAAGGCTTAGCTCATTTACGTGCATTTTATCTACATAACACCAAATCTGCTATTGAATTACTAAAAGAAATTAAACAAATTCCTCGTTTAAAACAACACGATTTAGCCAAAACAAAAATAGAACTAGCTGATATTTATCTATTTACAGGAGAAATTTGGGAAGCATCATTATTGTACTCACAAGTAGAGCAAAGCTTTAAATATGATAGGTTAGGAGAAATTGCTAAATTTAAAAATGCCCAAATTTCTTTTTATACAGGCGATTTCGATTGGTCAAAAGCACAATTAGATGTACTTAAAGCATCAACCTCAAAATTAATTGCCAACGATGCCATGCAATTATCCATTTTAATTACCGATAATATTGGCATGGACACCACAAAAGCACCACTTTTAATGTTTGCTAAAGCCGATTTGTTAGCCTATCAAAATAAAAACAAAGAAGCGCTTTTTATGTTAGATTCCCTAAAAAAGAAATATCCAGCACACACCATTGACGATGATATTTTATACAAAAAATACCAAATCAACTACAAACAACAAAAATACGAGGAAGCAGCCAAAAACCTTAGCGATATTATTAGCAATTATTCCTACGATATTTTAGCCGATGATGCCATTTATAATTTAGCCCAACTTTACGATAATAAATTAAACGACAAGAAAAAAGCAGCAGAATTGTATAAAAAAATAATGTTCGATTATCAAAGTAGTATTTACGTTGTAGATGCCCGAAAACGTTACAGGGCATTACATAAAGAAGCTAAAATAATTAAAAGTGCTACTAGCAAAGATTTTTTTAATGGCATTAACACAAATTAATGGGCTTAATAACTTGGTTAGAAAATAATATGCTTGCCTGTCCTTACAAAAAATATTTGGGGATAAATTGTTTTGGTTGTGGAATGCAACGCTCATTAATAGCCCTTTTAAAAGGAAATTTTTTGGAGAGTTTAAAACTCTACCCAGCTTTAATACCAATGCTATTATTGTTTATTTTTTTGATAGCTCATTTGGTATTTAAATTGAAAAATGGTGCAAAATGGTTAAAATATAATTTCATTTTTGTTGTAGCCATTGTCGTGATTAACTTTATAGCAAAATTAGTTTACCATTAGGTTATAAAGTCGTTTTAAAGGAGAAAATTAGCAGTTTAATTTTTGTGTTGAAAAAATAATGTTTGAGCAACGAAAATGTTGTTTTTGAAAAACTAAACTGATAGGATGAAAGCACGTTTCGATGCCTTTTTTCGTTTAACGGTATGATATGGAGCAGACGCAGCGATAGCAAGTCTGATCTCATATCACTTGTTAGATAGCGTATTCCTATTTATTATCTGGTTGAGGTTTAATTGTTCTCCTTCTATTAAGTTATCAAGTATTACTTGATTGATTTCAGGTTTCTCACGTTTAATATAGATTTCTGAAACTGAATCAATGATAGCCTGACCTTTTTTTACTCCAAAGACTTCTCTATAAATTACTAAAGACTCTTTATGTGTTAAAAAAAATAGATCTCTAAGTTCTTTGTCCATAGTTGCGAAAAGGTAGATTTCTTTAGCCTCCTCTTCATAATAGTATTGAGTACTCCAAAATGATAGATAAGTCAGATCCCATGCAACATTTTTACAGATGTGTTTTATGGATTCGAAGTCTTTACCCTTCTTTCGAAAAGTTTTGGATTTACCGCCTAATAGCATAACAGCGAAATAAGTTGTGTACTTACAGATTAGTATATTTTTGAAGACCCACTTATGGAATAATTCAAACTTCTTTTCAATTTCAAGTTCGTCACTAAAATATAATTGAGATAATTTTAGCATTTCCAAATAGTGCATTTTGAAATGATCGTCTTCAACAAAGAATTCAAAATCCTTTTGTTCCTCAAATTTTATTTTCTCAATAGTTTTGGTCTTACCTGTTGCAAGGTCAAACCAATCTCTTGGAGAATACTGTTCATATATACGAAGAAAGATATTGTTTTCGTTACTTGACTCAATATTTCCTCTATGATGATGAGAATATTCTGTAAGTGCCAGTCCCGAATTTAGTGCAATATTATTAAACTCTGACCATGCTAAAAGGCAGCTGACAATCTTTAGGCTATGAACATCTTTCAATTCTCCATTATTTACTAATCTGAGAATTCGAACAAGAATGTTACGATCTAAAATTACGATAAATTTTCTCCCTTCATACTTAGAAAAGTCAGGAGTTCCGTTTGGAGATATTATCGGATGCAGAATTATCTTCTTATCAATTAAAAAGAGGGTAATACTCTTAAGTTCACTCTTTTTAATTTCGATAAGGTTCATGTTTTCAGGTTCTTTTATGCTATCTAACTACTTTGTCATTCACGTTTTAATGTGATTTACATAACGTTAAACAAAGATACATTTTTTTATAAGAAAGTCAATAAAGATATAGCTTCCTCCATATTTGTACACATGATTCTTTCTGATGTAAGAAAGACTTCGTTAAACTTATATCAATAAAGCAATATCAAAGTAAAAACTATACTACTTTTTATTACATTTGGTATTGTTATAAAACAAACCAATGAAAATTTTAAACACACAACAAATACGATTAGCAGATGCTTATACCATTAAAAATGAGCCAATAAAAGCCATTGATTTAATGGAACGAGCAGCTACAAAATGTTATAATTGGTTACAATTAAATTATAACAAAAACACTCATTTCTCTATTTTTTGTGGTGTTGGTAACAATGGTGGCGATGGCTTAGTTATTGCTCGTTTGTTACAGCAAAACAACTATAAAGTAACGGTTTATATTGTTGATTTTTCTAAAAAATATGCGCTAGATTTTAAAACAAATTTACTTCGTTTAAAAAAAGCTAAAGCTACTCCTCAATACCTAAATAAAGGGAAATGTAAAATTAATTTATCAAAAAATACGGTAATTATTGATGCCATTTTTGGGTCAGGTTTAACTCGACCTATCAACGGTTTTATTGCAGATATTATACTACAAATCAATCAATTACCAAATGATACCATTGCCATAGATATTCCTTCTGGTTTGTTTGGAGAAGATAATACTGCTAATAAAAAAGATAACATAATTTTTGCTAAACATACTTTAACATTTCAACAACCAAAATTGGCTTTTATGTTTCCCGAAAATTACGAGTTTGTTGGCAATTTTGATGTTTTAGACATCGGGTTACACCAAAAGTATTTATTGCAAGTAGCAACACCTTACCATTTAATTACCAAATCAACCATTCAAGCTTTTATACATTCAAGAAACAAATTTGCACACAAAGGAAACTTTGGTCATGCCCTAATAATTGCAGGCAGTAAAGGTAAAATAGGAGCAGCCGTTTTAGCTGCCAAAGCAGGTTTAAAAAGTGGTGTAGGATTATTAACAACACACCTTCCTAATGTTGGGCTAAATGTTATGCAAACAGCAGTACCAGAAGTAATGTGTATTAGCGATGAGGAACAAAATTACATTTCCGCATTACAAAATTTAGATAAATATAATGTTATTGGAGTTGGACCTGGTATTGGTTTAGCAAAACAAACTCAAAATGTTATCAAACTACTTATTCAAAATACGCAAACCCCTTTAGTTTTAGATGCTGATGCCTTAAATATATTAGCAGAAAACAAAACTTGGCTCTCTTTTTTGCCTCCAGACAGTATTTTAACTCCCCACCCAAAAGAATTTGAAAGATTAGCAGGAAAATGGAATAATGATGAAGAAAGATTAACATTACAACGAGCATTTGCTGTAAAGCACAATGTTTTTGTTGCATTAAAAGGAGCAAATACAAGCATAACAACCCCAAATAACGAAGTTTATTTTAACTCAACAGGTAACCCGGGAATGGCTACCGCAGGCAGTGGAGATGTTTTAACAGGAATAATTACAGGGCTGTTGGCACAACATTATACGCCACAACAAGCGGTATTGTTAGGGGTATATTTGCATGGCTTGTCAGGAGATATTGCCAAAGAAAATCTTGGAGAAGCAAGTTTAATGGCTTCCGATTTAATTAATTTCTTGCCTCAAGCATTTGGGTGGTTAAAAATTTAAATATTATATTTCATAACCACCTAACAATCAGACTATTGAAACAACACCTACCTGATAGTAGGCAGGTCTGCGTTCTATTATCAAGTAGGTGTGTAGTAACATCTTTTTTATTATCTTTGCTACCTTAAAAAAAAGATATGAATTTAAAGTCTATTATTTCTGTTACCGGAAAACCCGGTTTATTCAAAGTGGTTTCTCAAACAAAAAATGGTTTAATTGTAGAATCAATTACCGATAAAAAAAGATTGCCTGTTTATTCGTCAGACAAAGTAAGTGCCCTTGAAGATATTAGCATTTATACCACAGATGGAGATGTACTTTTATCAGAAGTTTACGATAAAATTTTTGATAAAACTGAAGGGAAAAAAGCCATCGACCATAAATCATCTCCCGAAAAATTAAGAAACTATTTACAAGAAATAGTAGCCAATTTTGACCAAGAAAGGGTTTATAATTCTGATTTAAAAAAACTTTTTCAATGGTTTAACGCTTTAATTGATGCAGATTTGTTAAAACCAGCAAAAGAAAAAAAAGAAACCAAACCAAAAGTTGCAAAACCAAAAACAACAAAAAAACCAGTTGCAAAAAAAACAACACCAAAAACATCTGGTGCTAAAGGAGGTGCAAAAACTGCTACTCCTTCAAAAAAAGGAAAGTAAACTTTTAAAATTCACACTATCCTGACAATAACTGTTAGGATTTTTTTTAGTTAAATAATATGGAAGTATCTCAAATAGCAATACCAACAAGGGAAACAAGGATTTTTTTACCCGAAGCGTTTAAAATTGATAGTTGGAATAAAGTAAAACCTTACCTTGAAAATTTACAAAATAGAAATATTAATACTTTGGCTGATTTAGAAACTTGGCTAAAAGATAGAAGTGAGCTAGAAACTGTTTTACAAGATGATGCATCGTGGCGTTATATTAAAATGAATATTGATACGACAGACAAAGCCCTAGAAAAAGATTTCCTTTTTTTTATTACCGAAATAGCACCAAAAGTTGATGCTTCTCTTAACGAGTTAAATAAAAAATTGTTAGCATCGCCATTTGTAGAGAAATTAGGCAGTGAATACAACAATTTTATTAAATCTGTAAAAAAAGAGATAGAAATTTTTAGGAAAATAAATATTCCATTAAAAACCGAATTACAAGCAGATGCTCAAAAATATGGAATTATTTCTGCAAAAATGACGGTAGAAATTGAAGGCAAACAAGTTACTTTACAAGAAGCTACCAAATATTTAAAAAATACCGACAGACAACTTAGGGAAGAAGTTTATCATAAAATATCAAAAAGAAGATTACAAGATAAAACAGCTTTAAATAAGCTATTTTCTGAATTAATTGCAAAAAGAGATAAAGTAGCAAAAAATGCCGATTTTGATAATTTTAGAGATTATATGTTTGCCGAATTAAAGAGATTTGATTACACCAAACAAGATTGTTTTGAATTTCATGATGCCATTGCCAACGAAGTTGTTCCTGTTGTTAACTTGTTTGATGAGGAAAGAAAAAAAGCTTTAAATCTTACGTTATTAAAACCTTGGGATACGCAAGTAGATATTGCTGGGAAATCTTCTTTAAAACCTTTTAAAAATGATGACGAACTAATAGCTAAAGCAACCCAATGTTTCTATAAAATTCGTCCCTATTTTGGCGAATGTTTAGCAATAATGAAAGCAATGGGACACATAGATTTAGCCTCTAAAAAAGGTAAAGCTCCCGGTGGGTTTAATTGCTCTTTGTACGAAGTGGGCGTGCCTTTTGTTTATATGAATGCTGTTGGCTCTCAACAAGATTTAACCACAATGGTACACGAGGGCGGGCATGCCATTCATTCTTTTTTAACACATCAATTACCTTTAAGTTTTTTTAAAGAAATGCCATCGGAAGTTGCAGAGTTGGCATCAATGAGTATGGAGTTAATTTCTATGGATTATTGGACAGAATTTTATGATAATGCAGCAGATTTAAAAAGAGCCAAAAAAGAACAATTACACCGAGTTTTAACTGTATTACCATGGGTTGCAGCCATCGATAAATTTCAGCATTGCTTATACGAAAATCCTAATCATACCATAGCAGAAAGAGAAACCTATTGGAATGAAATAATGCAAAAATTTAGTAGCAGCGTGGTAAATTGGGAAGGAAACGAAGAAGATTTAACCAATTTATGGCAAAAGCAACTGCATTTATTTGAAGTACCTTTTTATTACATCGAATATGGCATGTCGCAATTAGGAGCTATTGCCATTTGGCGTAATTATAAGCAAAATCCACAACAAGCTATTGATAAATATATGGCGGCATTAAAATTGGGCTATACTAAAAGTATAAGTGAGATTTACGAAACAGCAGGTGTATCGTTTAATTTTTCTCAAGCTTATGTAAAAGAGTTGGTAGATTTTGTAAAAGAAGAATTGAGTAAGATTTAAGGGGAGTTAAAACTATATTTCCTTAATAACACTAAAAAAAGTTAACAAAACCAAAATGTACTTTTGCTGCACGAAATAAAATAGGATTATTAAATTGCTTTCCAATAGCGTAGCTTATAGAAAAAATACCAGCATTGGTTTCAAAACTCATTCCTACACCAAAACCAACAGGACGATCGGCAAGAAATTTATCTTTTTCCTTGCTTTCGTAATAAGCACCATCAATAAAAGCAAATAAGTAAGAGTTTTGCTCTAAAATAAATCGGTACTCAAAAGTTTCTATCGAATAAAGTGAAGCAAAAATCGATTCCTCGTCAAAACCACGTAAAGTGAGTAAACCGCCAATTCTATAAAGCTCATTATTAAATAAATTTTTATTAGAGGTATAACCATTCTTACTCTCAAATTTAAGAACACTCCTTTTTTTGATGGGTAAATAATAAGCTGTATTTAAATTAAAATTGTAAATAGTACTTTTTAAATCGAGATTGGCGTATAATTGTTTGTCAATTTTAGGGTTTTCACGAATAGTTTTGTTTCCTAACGACCCATTTATTTTTAGATAATACCCTTTACGTGGATTTAAAATGTAGTCAAGCCTTGAGTTATACATCTCTAAACCATATAGTTGAGAGCTTATATCAGCAAAAGAAGGTAAAACTGTTAATGTGGTAAATCTACTTTGTGTTAATAAACTCGATGATTGATTATTAAAAAATAGTTTAAAATAATTATTTCCTTTTAAAATGTAACGAATTCCAATGGTATTGTAAACATCAATATATGTAGTATCTTTTTTATAAAGCTTAAAATTGTAATCAATGCCCAAGGGACTATTAAAAATAAAAGGATAAACCAGTTTAAAATTTAAATCTTGCGTCTTTTCTTGAATAGAACGCCAGTTAAAATTTATTTCTTCACCTTTACTAAAAGAGTTAATTAAGTTTAATTTCAAATCACCAGTTAAGCGTATTTTACCCGTTTTATTATCAGAAAGAATTCCTAAAATACCATTAAACTTACTAGCCTGTTTTTTTTTAAGATACAAAAAAATTTTAGAAAATTTATCTGTAAACACTACCTTAAACTTTTGTTGTTCGCTAACAAAGGGTAATTCTTTAATTCGAGTACTAATTTTTCTAACTAATTGCTCATTATAAATGGATCCATCTTTTATATTAATATAATTTTTAATGTATTGGTCAGATATAGTTGCATCTCCTTTAATAATAACACTATCTATTTTGCATAATTGTGCTTTGTTTATTTTTACTAACGCACAAAGTTTATGGTTATTTATAGCTACACTGTCTAAACAAATTGAAGCAAAGGGATAACCATTGTTTTCGTAAAATGAAATTACTTTGTTATAAAATGCTTTAAGTTGTCTTTGATTAAAAGGTTTGTTGTTATAAACCTTGTCTCTAAAACCAATTTTGCTTAAAATTTCTTCATCAATATTTTTATTCTTTAAATAAGACCATTTATACGCTTTTCCTAAATGTAAATAAACATTATAATAATTACTATCAATAATAATACTATCGGTAGAAGCAGTTAAATAAGCTTTTTCATGTAATTGATGTAACGCGTTATTTATTTCTTGTTTTAAGCCTATTAATGAATTTTTTTTATTGTAATTGATAATCTTTGAAGAACTTAAAATAGTATCATTAAACGAAATTAGTAGCTCAATATTTTGAGCAGATAAGGTGTTTATTTTAAGAAAAAATAAACCTAAGATGAATATCGGAAACTTTAATTTCAAGTAAACAATTTACGTTAAAAATATTGAATTATTATATTTTCCAATCAATTTCTTTTAAACCTTGCTTTTTTAAAAGTTGATTTGTTTTAGAAAAATGTTTACACCCAAAAAAACCATTATAAGCTGAAAAAGGCGATGGATGAGTAGCTTTTAATACAAAATGTTTATTACAATCTATAATACTTTCTTTTTTTTGAGCAAAATTTCCCCAAAGTAAAAAAACCAAACCTTCTTTTTGATCCGATAGTTGTTTAATGGCAAAATCAGTAAACGCTTCCCAACCTTTTTTTTGGTGAGAACCCGCCAAATGTTCTCTTACGGTTAAAGTGGCGTTTAACAGTAAGACTCCTTGCTCTGCCCAAGAAGTTAGGTTGCCATGAGTAGGGATTGAAATACCTAAATCAGCATTAATCTCTTTAAAGATATTCTTTAATGAAGGAGGAATTCTTTTAGCTTCCACAGGGATAGAAAAACATAAGCCATGAGCATGAGGCAATTTTTTATTATTTAAAATCTCAAAAGAATGGTAAGGATCTTGCCCAATAATTACCACTTTTACCTTGTCAAAAGGAGTTAAATTAAAAGCATTAAAAATTTCTTTTCCTTTAGGAAAAATAATGTTTTTTTGTTTTTCTTCTTGTAAAAAATGTTTTAATGCTAAAAAAATTTCAGAATTAAATTGCTCATTTAAAGCTATCTTCCATTGCTGATTTATAATAGGATCAATATTCAAAATAATTGGTTTATTTTTTTGTAACAAAATATTTTTATTTTCGTAACAACTTAACATTAATAATTTATCTTAATAAGATGTCATTTTTTTTAATATTAAATTATTAGATTTGCAATCTTTTATAAAATAACAAAAATAAGTAAACTGGAATGAAAAAATTAGCAATTGCCCTAACTTCTCTATTTATATTAGCAATAATGTACACCTCTTGTAAAAGCCACGAAACTTGTCCAGCTTACGGAAAAGTAATAAAGAAAGCTAACAGAGAAGTTGCCTCTTAGAGAAGAATGAATTTTCTTAATTTAGAATCGGAAGACGATTTAGAAGAAATTATTTCAGTTTCTTTTTCTGATAAAAAACTGAGCGTAGCTATTTTTAAGCACAGTTCAAGATGTGCCATAAGTACTATGGCTAAAGCTCGTTTATCTACTAAGTGGAATTTTGATGAAGAATTACCGATTTATTTGTTAGACTTAATAGTGCATAGAAATTTATCCAATTTAATTGCACAAAAGTTTAAAGTTGAACACCAATCGCCACAAATATTATTAATTAAGAATGGTGTCTGTATCTTTAACGCATCTCATTTAAACATAAGTGTAAGAGAAATTAAATCAGTATTAATAAGTTGATAATTTTTTTGTTAAAGGATTTTTTTATTCATTTCCTTTCCTTTATTGAAAAGATTACTTAATAATCAATGCTAGATTCAAATAACAAGGTGTAACGAATTTATTATTAACTTTGTTAGCTAACTCATGACAAGGAATTTTATCATCATATTATTTTTAAGTTTTATTTCTACCTCTATTGTAGCACAAGAAACGATTTTTGAAGAAGCTCGGACTATTTATAAGAAAGAGCAAACATTGGGAGTTACATTACATACAAGAGGTTGGGGAATTACTTATCGATATGGAAAATATACAACAGGATTTAGCCGTAGATTTTATGAAGGAGAAATAGTTGGACTTAAGCACCCTAAAGAAATAAAAAGTTTTAGTTCCATTTTTGATAATTCAAATGGTTACGTTTTCGGAAAGTTAAATGGCATAACCTTGTTTAGAGCGAGTATTGGAACCAATAAAACTTTTGTAAGTAAGCAAAGCGTTCGAGGAATAGCTATTTCTTACATTCTAAATGGAGGTGTCTCCATCGCTTATGCAAAACCAGTTTATTTAGAAGTAGTTAAAGTTGATGAAAATACTGGGTTGATATACAGTAATGTAGAACGTTATAACCCAGCAATACATAACCAAGGAGACATACTAGGTAAAGGTCCATGGGGAAAAGGCTTATTTAATGGTAAATTTTACCCAGGACTTCTTGTAAAAGCAGGGTTAAACTTTGAGTATGCCAGACAAGCTAGTAAGATTAATTCCATAGAACTTGGCGTAGCTCTTGATGCTTTTCTTCAAGATTTACCCATAATGGCAAACGAATACAATCATCAAATAATATATAATTTATATTTAACAGTGGCTTTCGGAGCAAAAAAAACAGAATAAAAAATTGAGTAATATAGCAATTAAGAAAAAAGAATTCGTAAAAAAACCTAATTGGTTAAAAGTAAAATTGCCAATAGGTACAGCATATAAAAATGTAAGAGACATTGTATCAGAACATAAATTGCATACTATTTGCGAAAGTGGTAATTGCCCTAATATGGGCGAATGTTGGGGAGCAGGAACAGCAACTTTTATGATTTTAGGAAATATTTGTACCCGCTCATGTGGGTTTTGTAACGTTGCCACAGGAAAACCCTTTCCTGTAGATGTTGAAGAGCCAAATAGAATTGCCAACTCAGTTAAGTTGATGCGTGTAAAACATTGCGTAATAACTTCGGTAGATAGAGATGACTTGAAAGATGGAGGATCAATTATTTGGCAAGAAACCATTAACAAAGTCAGAGAAATTAGCCCAACCACAACCATGGAAACCTTAATACCTGATTTTCAGGGCAAATGGGAGAATCTTCAACGAATTATTGATGTTACCCCTGAAATTGTTTCCCACAATATAGAAACAGTAAGAAGATTAACCAAAAAAGTACGAATACAAGCAAAATACGATAGGAGTTTAGAAGTAATTCAGCACTTAAAAGCTGGAGGAATGAAAACTAAATCAGGAATAATGCTTGGTTTGGGAGAAACGATAGATGAAGTGGTTGAAGCAATGCAAGATTTAAAGAATGCAGGGTGTGATATTTTAACAATAGGACAATATTTACAACCAACACCAAAACATTTAGCAGTCCAAGAATTTGTGAAACCAGCACAATTTGCTAAATACAAAGCACTTGGTTTATCTATTGGTTTAAGGTATGTAGAAAGCGGACCTTTAGTTAGGTCTTCTTATCATGCAGAGAAACACCTTTCTTAAATTAAAAAAAATCAAAATACCTTTTAAAATAACCGTTAATAAAATGCTTGTTTTTTAGGAATTAAATAGTTTCTAAATTTATCAAAAAAAAAGTATTTAAAATCAACAAAAAAAAACGTATCTTGTCAGCCATTTTAAGTATCTTTAAACACTAACTAAATTAAACTATTTATAAATGAATATTAAAACTATCATTGTTGCTACTTTAGCTCTATCCCTAACCATAGGCACAACTTATTTAATTCAAAGCAAGGCTAAGCAAGCCGTGTATTCTCCAAGCAATAACTTAAATGAGAATTACAATGGCCCAGAAAAAGTAAATGAATACCTAAACATTTTAAGAGGAAACCCCTCTACTGGAGTTGTTGATATGAACGATTATTATAGGGCTAGAAAAGAGGTAATAACTTTAAGTAAGAGAAAAAATAAAGCAGCAATAGGAATGCAATGGGATCAAATGGGACCGGATAATGTGGGGGGAAGAACTCGAGCAATTTTAGTGGATAAAAATAATTCTAATATTGTTTATGCCGGAAGTATTGCCGGAGGATTATTTGTATCTCAAGATGCAGGTGCAACATGGAATCCAGTAAACAGTTTAGGCGATAACTTAGCCATTTCTTGTATTGCACAAACCGATGATGGTAGAATATTTTTTGGAACAGGTAGTGCATTTGAAACTTGGACAGGAAATGGACAAGGTACACCAGGATTTCCTGGTAATGGTCTTTACGAATATGTACCTTCTTCACAAACTGTATCTCCAATTATTACCAATACAACTTCACCTGTAAACACAACATCTGGTTCGTTAGCTAGAATTAACCAAATTGCTACTTATGGCAATAGAATATACTTAGGATTAAGAAATGGTGTAGGAATGGTTTATGCAGATCCTGATGGATCAGGTAATTATCCTACAGCAATTTCAGGATGGACAAACCCTGTTGTTATTCCGGGTCCAAACATTCCAAAAACTTCTGAAGTTCAAGATATTGATGTAGGAAGTGATGGATCGGTTTTAGTGTGTTACGCAGGGTCTGTTTGGCTATCACCCGATGGATCTCCAAGCTCTTTTGTTGAAATGGAAACAACGCCAGGTGTAGGTTTTGTAAATGCTAGTAGAATTTCTGCTGCCATTGCACCTTCAAATCCAAATGTAATATATGTTGTAACTACAGATGGATCAGGAAAATTAACGCCTTCTGCTGGTTCTACGGCAAGAGGTTTTTGGATTAGTATAGATAAAGGTGTTACTTGGAATGTTATAATTCCAGGAGGAGTTTCTTCTATAGACCCATTTGTTCAAAATGATGGAACAGGTGGACAAGGTGGTTATGATCAAGCAATTGCTGTAGACCCTAATAATTGGGGAAGAGTGCTTGTAGGAGGTATTCAAATGTATCAGTGGACTTACAATCCAGGATCTAGCCCAATAGGTGGTGATTGGATTAAGGCCGCAAATCTTTTTGAGTTTGGCAATAATCCTTATTATATACACGCAGATAAACATACCATAGCATGGAAAGATGCAAGTACTATTTATGTTGGTTCTGATGGTGGTGTAGCTAAGTCATCTGATGGTGGGGCTACTTGGTTAGAAATGAATTTGGGCTATAATGTAACCACATTTTTTAGTGTTGCCACTGCTGGCAATGGATTTATTTTAGGAGGAGCACAAGATAATGGTACTCAATTGTATGATTTTGGCTCGCTTGGATTAACAACATCTCCAAAAGGAACTATTCAAATTCAAAGTGGAGATGGATTTTCTTGTGCTTTCTCTAATTTTGGAGGAGGAATTGCTTACTCAACTTCTCAGTTTGGCTCTGTTACAAGGGCAAATGCAGGTGGTGCACCAGGAACTTTCTTCGATTCTGAAGTACAAGGAATAGTAAATACAGGTACTCCATTTAACACTAAAATTAGAAATTGGGAATCTGTTAACGATACTTTAACAGTAGATTCAATACAAGTTACATTTAGCGGACCAACAACAATTGGACCTGGAAATCCGTTAGTATATACTAGTTTAACAAATGCTGAAGATTTGTATTATGAACCATCAGTAACAATGAACGTTGATACAACGGATACCTTAATGTTACCAGATTACATACAAAATAAATTTGCTTTTTATGTGGGATCTGGCAACGTATATTTAACTCGTGATGCTGCAAGACTAGGAGCTTCCAGCCCTCAATGGTCTAAAATAGGAACGAATCTTGGAGGTGTGGTAGCTATGGAATTTTCACCAGACGGAAATAGTTTATATATTGGTAATTCAAGCGGACAAGTTTACAGAATTAGTGGATTATCTTACTCAAATAACGATGATGGTTTAGATGTTAGTACAGGTACAAATCTTGTAACAACAAAAACCTTAATTGCTTCTGGTCTTGGCGGTACTGTAACAGGTATAGCAATTGACCCTAACAATGGTGAAAATTTAGTAGCCACAGTAGGTAATTATGGCATTACTAATCATGTATATAGAACTACATCTGCAGAATCAGCCACAGCAACAGGAGCTTTTGAAGCTATTCAAGGACCAACAAGCCCTTCTGCAACAGGCTATTTACCAAGTATGCCAGTTTATGATGCAGAAATTGATGTAAACGATAAAAATATTGTTTTAATAGGAACTGATTTTGGCGTATGGGGTGCTAGTAATGTGTTTACTGCTGCAACAGGCACACAAGTTGAATGGTTTGATGAAAGCACAAATGGTATGGCTCATGTGCCAGTTTTTGAAGTTGTTCAACAAAGCATGAATCCTGGTGTTAGTCCTGGTCATGCAATTAATTCGCAGATGTATTATTTAGGAACTCATGGTAGAGGATTTTACACTTCTTCTTCAAGGGTAATTAATGTTGTTGGAATAGACGAAAACAATGTTGTTAAAAATAATAACTTGCCTAAGTTATTAATTTATCCTAGCCCAATGAGTGCTAATGGTAAAGTTGATTTTGATTTATTTGAAGCTGGTAAAACAACAATTAAAATATATAACTTAACAGGTGCTTTAGCTAAAACAATTGATTTAGGTGTGATGACAGCAGGAAATCATAAAGAAAATATTAATGTAGCTTCATTAAGTGTTGGTACTTACATTGTTTCTTTAGAATCAGGAAATAAAAGAGAAGTTAGCAAACTTATAATAGCAAGATAAAAAGTTATTAATTCTGTTAAAAGCTCCTTTAAAACATTTTAAAGGAGCTTTTAATTTTTTCACTCTACTTGTTTTTTTAATAAATAATACCAAATTGTTTTGCTGAATAATATTAAGGAAGATGAAATATTAGGTTTGCCATATCGTAGATTATTCTACAAGCATTGGAAAATTGCTCAAACACAAATTACTCAGACACACAAAAGTGGACACTACCTATTGACATTTCGCTCTGCTCAATTTTTAATAATCTAATTGAAAGAATGGTAAAATCTGATAAAATGTATCAAACCAAAATTACATGTTTCTAACTACTGACCTCAATAATTTTTTATTGAGTATTAATCACCAAGTAGTTCTTTGGCTTTGCTAACAGGTATTAATTCTTTATCGTGCAATGCAATAATAAATGCACCAGCAAATCCTTTTGTTATTAAAGAATTTCTAAAATCTAAAGCTTCTTGGTAATTGGTAAAACTACCTGCTGTGTAACGTGTTAAATTATTTTCTATAGGTGTTTGCTCTATATTTTCAATTTCCATAAATTTGGTTAGCACCTCGGTTGGTAATTGATTTTTATAAGAACCTATTTGTACCTGAAATTTAACTTTTGTTTTGTCGTAAGTTTTTTCATTTTTAGGTATATCGTTCTCTACAGCAGTAGTATTTACACCTGCTTCCTTTAAAGAAATTCTTTTTCCATCTTTATATGCCACAATAAAAGCATCTTGCACACCATAATCTATGGCTAAATCCATTTTTTTACTGGCAGCTTTTTGCATGGTTTTAAACGACCCAGTGTATAAATATTTGTATAATCCATCATCCGCCTTAATTTCCATGATGTTCTTAAGTCCATTAAAGGTGTTTTTTGGTAATCTTTTAGAGAAAGCACCTAACTGCACTCTAAATATTAATCCATTTGTGTTTAGTGGCAAGCCTTTAACATTTGCGACATCCATGTTATTGGCTTTATCGCCAACAGAAGTTAAGGTACCATCGTCTTCTTGTTCTACAACTATTGCTCCGTCATATCCTTGTTGGTTCAATTGAATTTTTCGTTTTACGGCATCTGGCAAATTATCATAATCGCCAACTGCAATTACAGTAAGTGTGTCACCAAAAGATTTTATTTCTACATCTGGAATACTTAAAAATTTATCCACTAAATCAGCATCAATGGCTTCGGTATAAGCACCAACTTGTACTTTATATTTTCTTTTAGAATTTCTTTTACTTTTTTCTGCAGCAATAATTCTAGTTGTAACATCGGCAAATGCTCCAGTAGAATCCATATAGTGTTGGTAAGCTAAGAATATCATGGTATCTGTAAGGGCTATACCATTTGCAGATACGGGCATACCTGCTGCTGTTTCTAATTCATCATCTCTGTAATTTGGCACTAAATCGTGATCTTTATCTAAAGGACATCCATTTGTATCAACTTCTACACCTTTTGGTGTCCATGCACACTTGTCTTTAAAATCATTAACACCGTCACCATCTTCATCTTGATTAGCAAATAAAGAGAAATCTTCGCTATTGCCAAAATCTTTAACTTCTTCTATTTTTTTATCTTTTAAGAAGTTATAACTAATAGAAAAAGAAGTCATTAAAAACTTATCATTTCCTGCATTTCCTGTATGTTGCCCTATTCTGTTGCCTGTACTTCCTTTAGTTACATTGTCTATTAAATCTGTAAAGGTATAATGTAGCGTTGTTCCAATGGTAAAATCTATGTTATCGGTAAGATGTAAAATTGCTCCAACACCTAATGGTACTGCAAAAGTTCGTTCTGGATATTTGCCTTTTCCGTCAAAATTAGCTTCTCTTAAATCGGTTTCGTAAACATAGTCTCTTTGAATAATAATGGCATTGGCTGCATTCACATCGTTTTCTGCAATATTTCTTATCGATCCATCAGTCCAGTAGTTGTATTTATTACCAAACTCATCATATAAATCGGTTTTAGAATGAAACTCAACTGACTCTATTCCTAATGTTATATATGGGGTAAAAACTTTATTCTTACGTAAAAGGTTACTAAAATTATATTCTAAAGCAAAGCCACCAGTGGTAAGAGAAGACTCAAAATTTAAGTTTCTACCAATATAGCGTTCATTGGCACTA
This sequence comes from uncultured Vicingus sp., assembly GCA_964625955.1. Taxonomy (GTDB): domain Bacteria; phylum Bacteroidota; class Bacteroidia; order Flavobacteriales_E; family Vicingaceae. Next base: position 20,736 of record CAZVEW010000016.1, read on the forward strand.
ACTTTTCCAAAAAGCACGTAAAAATTGGCTGTTAAAAAAGGGTTTAATTTTTGTTTTACATGTAAATCGTAACCGATGTTACTAATAAGTGGATTTTTATAGTTTACATCAAGAATATCGCCATAAAACTTTAGCATTCCCACACCAAGTCCAATTGTTGGTCCATAGACTTTTTGGGTAGTTGTATCTTGATTAGGGATAGAATCGTTCTCATCAATTGCAAAAGCAGAGATGGAAATAGATAACATTAATAAGAAAGATAAATATCTTTTTATCATAAAATTATAAAAATACATTTCAGCATACGAATTTATAAAAAGAAAGATACAAATAAGACTATTTATACCATTTCTGATTAGAAATCATTAGTGCTTCTTGAACTGTAATTCGTTTTCCTTGATTGTAAGCTGATACAAATGCTCGTTTAACATTTTTCCTAATTTTATTTCTAGCATCTCTAGCGTTTTTATATTCTGTATGTGAACCAATAATATATTTGCTCCAGCCCTCGTGTGCTTCGATACTTATTTTTTGAGATACATGAAGTGCTTTAGCAATATATTTAACAGATTTTTGGGTTTTTAATGCTGCTATTTGAACTTTATAAGTAATTCCTGTTTCTGGATTGGGAGTTGAAGTAACTTTATTGCTTGTTGTAGAATTATTTATTCTATCGTTTGTATTGCCTGAATTACTATTTTCATTAGTGCCTACGTCAACAAAGGAAGGTTCTTTTTGGTTTAGAGTAAAAGAGTTGGAAGGCATTTCGTACTTTTTGGTCACGTTATTTTCTAAGTAGGAAATTGTTCCATTTATGGCATAACTATCGTTAATAGCATCTTGAGCTTGCAGGTTATATACTACCGTAAATTCATTTGCAGAAGGTAATGCCATCCATAATATTTTAACTTCATTATTTTTAAAAGAAAAAATTCCTCCTTGAGTTTCAATCATGGTAGCAATAAATCCTGTGGGAATATTTTCGGTTATTTTAGCAAACCCAAATACATTTTCTTTGGTAATTTTTACAGTAATTTTAAATTTACCATCTGCTATTTTTTCTATTGTTCTATTAGCATTAATTGCAATTGTGGGTACGCTATTATTTACTGTTGCATTTGTATTGTCTTGGTTATTACTAGTTAAATCTCCTTCTGTAGGAATTGTTATAGTTTTAGGTGTTATATCTATGTTGCTTCGTTCATTATCTGCTATAAAAGAAAACCTACCACCAAGTGTATAGTTTCCTGTCACGTTTGCATCTGCTATTAACTTATAAGAGACTGTAAACTCCTTATCGGAAGGTAATGCCATCCATATTAATTTTAATGTTTGATCTTTAAAAGAAAATGTAGCACCTTTTGAGTCTAAAGATTTAGCCGTAAACCCTTGAGGTAATTCTTGTTGTATTTTAGCAAATCCATTGATATCGTTTTTACGGATTGTAATAGAAACAACAGTTTCACTACCAGGGGCGATAGTGGCATTAAACTGTTGAGACGCTGTTACATCAGTTAAGAAAAATAATTGATAAAAATATAAACCAAAAAAATGGACGAGTAGAATTAACTGTTTTATCATTTTATATATTATTTATGCTATTGATCAAAGTAAAAATTAATTAAATCATGTAAATCTTTGGCCGACAAATTATTTTTTCCATCAAAAAACTGGTCAATTGCATTGGTAACTTCTTTTGCTGAAATATAGAGATCCTTATTTAAATCTAAACTCTTATACTTATCAGGGACACTAGTCATTAAAGGAGTTGCCCCATTTGCTTCTTCATACTGTCTTTGAATCTCGTCTAATTCATCTTGTGATAAATCATCAGCTTTAAATACTGTTCGTTTTACCTCAACAGAATCTTTCATTTTTTCTTGAAGTTCAATCATTTCATCGGTTAGTGTAACGCCATCAGCGTTCACTAATGTTCCTGGTGGTGTATTTGGTTCTTTATCTAAATAATCTGGTACGCCATCTTTATCTTCATCTAAAGGGCAACCTTTGTTATCTACTTTTACATCTTTAGGTGTATTTTGACAAACATCTTTGGCATCACTTATGCCATCTCCATCAGAATCTTCTTTATCTAAGCTAGAAAAATCGAAATCTTTGTATTGATTTTCTTCTCCTTCTGAAAAGTTATATTGGACACCAAAAGAGGTGTAAAGCATTTTATCGTTTCCTCCTGTTGCATAATTATCTAAATAATCAGTAAATGTTAAAATATATGCAGCACTAATTCTTACATCAATATTTTTAGATATTTCAAATTTTAATCCAAATCTTATTGGCACTGTGAATGTAGATTTCGAATAATTATTGGTGCTATCTTTCAAGACTGATTCATAATCATAATCTCTTCTTAAAATGACTGCTGATGTATCTGCAATGGTATTTGTTTGTGCTATATCTCTTAAAGTTCCGTCTGACCAATGATTATATTTAACACCATTAGCAGATAAATCTCCTTTAGGATTAAAACTTAAAAACCCTAATCCAACAGAAATAAAAGGAGTAAATAGCGATGATTTATGAATTATTTTACCGTTATCAAAATCGAGCAACAAGTTAACATCTGCATTAAATATTGATGTTTCAAAGTTCATAAAAACATTATTATCTAACTGACTTTTAGATACTTTTCCTAGTATTAAGTTAGAGGAAACACCAAAATAATTTCCAAACTTCTTTTCTAAATAAAGTCCATAAGCTGGTCTCCAATAAGTGTAAACAGAGGATCCTTTAGAGCCTTTTATATCTCCTAAATAAGATAAAGTTCCAAAATGAACACCTACCGAAGGCATTTTAGATAAAATACTAGACTTTTCCTGTCCGTAAGACAGCAGAGATAATAAACAGGTAAATATTATAGTAAAAAAAATGTACTTTCTCTTCATAATTATTTGTTATTGTGGTTCAGACAATAAAAATAAAATAAAAAATCCGATTTTACGAATTTTATATCGTTTATTAACAATTGTTGATAATATTCAATGTTAACAAACCTACAATATAATATCGTAACTAAGATGAATTAAAAATGCAGTTTTAAACTAGAAAATGTTAATAAACTAGAAATTTGGTTTTAATAAATAGTTGCTATAAAAATCATCAATGCACTTAACTGCTTCATCAACCGTATCTACTAGCTTAAATAAATCTAGGTCTTTTGGGCTTATATTGTTTTCTGTTTCTAGCACTACTTTTTTTACCCAATCTATTAATCCTGACCAATAATCTTTACCAACAAGAACTATAGGAAATTTAGCTATCTTTCCTGTTTGGATAAGGGTAATTGCTTCAAAAAGTTCATCGAAAGTTCCAAAACCGCCTGGTAAGGCAATAAATCCTTGCGAATACTTCATAAACATTACCTTTCTTACAAAAAAATAATCGAAATTTAAGAGTTTATCAGAATCAATGTACTCATTGTTAAACTGTTCGTGAGGTAATTCGATATTTAGTCCTGCCGACCTGCCTCCTGCATTAAACGCACCTTTATTTCCTGCTTCCATTATTCCTGGTCCACCACCAGTAATAACGCCATAACCTTTTTTTGCTAATTTAGCCGCAATTTCTTCTGCCATTTTAAAATATTTATTTTCATGTTTTGTTCGGGCTGAGCCAAATATTGACACACAAGGTCCTATTTTTGCCATTTTATCAAAACCATCAACAAATTCCGACATTACTTTAAAAATTATCCACGAGTCGTTTGATTTAATTTCATTCCAATTTTTTGGTCTAAATTTATCTTCTATCTTATTTTCTTTTTTCATGTTATGTATAAATTTTATTTATTTAATTTCTTCTTTTAAGTATTTAGCGGTATAACTTTTAGTGTTTAAAATTAGGTTTTCTGGTGTGCCTTTAGCAACTATTTCCCCTCCTTTTTCGCCTCCTTCTGGACCAACATCTATAATGTAATCGGCAACTTTTATAATGTCCATATTGTGTTCTATTATTAATACAGTATTTCCTAAATCTACCAATTTATTTAGTACTTCCAATAAAACTCTTATGTCATCAAAATGCAATCCTGTAGATGGCTCGTCTAAAATATAAAATGTTTTTCCTGTTTGTTTTTTTGCTAGTTCTGCTGCCAATTTCACCCTTTGTGCTTCGCCTCCCGACAGCGTTGTAGATGCTTGTCCTAAATGGATATAACCTAAACCTACATCTTGTAATGTTTTTACTTTTCGATAAATAGAAGGGATATTTTTAAAAAATTCTACTGCTTGATTAATGGTTAAATTAAGCACATCGCTTATTGATTTCCCTTTAAATCTAACGGCTAAGGTTTCTCTATTGTAGCGTTTTTTATTACAATCGGTACACTCAACATATACATCTGGTAAAAAATTCATTGCTATGGTTTTTAAACCTGCCCCTCTGCATATTTCACATCTACCACCTTTAACATTAAACGAAAAACGACCAGCTTTATACCCTCTAATTTTTGCTTCGGGTAAGTTACTAAATAACTGTCGGATATCAGTAAAAACACCTGTATAAGTTGCTGGGTTAGAGCGTGGTGTTCTACCTATTGGCGATTGATTAATGGCTATTATTTTATCGATATTAGAT
>CAZVEW010000017.1:0-9911 GCA_964625955.1 uncultured Vicingus sp.
CAAATCCAAAAATAAAAAAAATCCCTGAAAAACTATTAAGATATTTAGTAGCTATTAAAGGAAATAAATTGTCTGTTTTTTCAGGTACTGCAATGCCATTTTTTTGTGCATAAATAAATAACAAAGCTCCGAGTGATAAAAAAATTAAATTAACCACAAGTAATACCAAACTAAAAGAAATCATGTTTTTTTTGCCTTCTTTAATGTTGGCACAACTCAAGTTTTTTTGCATCATATCTTGGTCTAACCCCGTCATAACAATAGCGATAAAAATTCCACTAAAAAATTGCTTGATAAAATATTTTTTGTCATGCCAATCGTTAAAAAAGAAAATTTTTGAATAATTACTTTGCTTAACTGTTTTAATTAAATCGGTAAAACCTAAATTCATTTCAGTGCTAATAGCATAAATAGCCACGCCAACCGCCACTAACATAAATAATGTTTGAAACGAATCTGTCCAAACAATGGTTTTAATGCCTCCTTTAAAGGTATAAAGCCAAATTAATAAAATGGTAATGGCAACGGTTACAAAGTAGGGAACTCCCCATAAATTAAAAACCAAATATTGCAATACATTTGCCACTAAAAAAAGTCGAAATGCAGCACCAACCGTTCTCGATAGTAAAAAAAAGCCTGCTCCTGTTTTGTAAGAGTAATAGCCAAATCTATTTTCAAGATAAGTGTATATAGAGGTTAAATTTAAGCGATAATACAAAGGCATTAATACGGTAGCAATAATGAAATAGCCAAAAAAGTAGCCCAAAACTACCTGCATATAAGAAAATTGGCTTGCTCCTACCCAACCTGGAACCGAAATAAAAGTAACACCAGATAAAGATGCTCCTATCATGCCAAAAGCAACCAAATACCAAGGCGACTTATGTCCTCCAATAAAAAATGAATCATTATTCGCTCCCTTAGCAGTAAAACGCGAAATCAACATTAACAAGGCAAAATATCCTGCAATAAAAGCTATTATAATTATTGGATTCATTGTTATTTCATCATTTTAAAACAAAAATGACTTAAAATTCTTTATTTTAAATAGTAAGATCCTATTTTTGATAAACATTAAATTGTTGACAGTAATACCAGTTTAACATCAAAACACTCAATATAAATCATTTCTATTAAGCCTACATTTATTCACTTGCATCTTGTTTTTTTATGATTATTTATCCGTAAATAATAAATGATTTCATTCTTTTCTTGTTTAATGCCTTGAGATTTTCCTTGTTTCTACTAATTGGTTTCCTTGTACTTAAACTATTTTTAAAATATTACTCCTAATCTATTTTATCACGTTCAATTTAAGTTTCTGATAAACAACAACGAGCGTTAACAATTTTATTTACGTAATTTTATTGTCTATTTCACTTCAAGAATGAAAAAATTCGCTTTATTATCCATATTAATTTTCATCTCCTTTTTTGGTTTTTCATCAATTAAAAACATTGACTCCCTTGAAAATAAACTAAAAACCCAAACAAAAGATTTTGATAAAATTGATTTATTAAACACCCTTAGTAAAGAGTATTATTCAACTGGTAAAACAAATTTAGTGGAAGAATATGCAAACAAAGCATTGGCGTATTCACAAAAAGTGAGCTATAAAAAGGGAGTAAGTGAAGCTTATTTAAATCTTGGTTTAGCAAACAGAGTTTATGGTAAAAATCAAAAAGCGTTAAGTTATTTTCAAAAAGCATTAAAAATTAGTAAGGAAGTCAATAACCAGAAATTAGAGGGAGACATCTTAGCATCTACAGGTTTAATATATGAAAGTGAAGATAATTATAAAAAAGCACTAAAGATATTTTTTAAAGCTTTAAAGATTAGGGAGTCTATTGCAGATACAGCAGGAATAGCTAGTTCTTATAATAGTATTGGAATTATTTTTTCAAATCAAGATAATAATGAAAAAGCATTAGCATATTATCATAAATCTTTAGCCATTAGGGAAAAATTGAAAGATAAATATGGAATAGCAGAATTATATAACAACATAGGAGTAGTTTATATAAATCAAAAGAAAATAGATTCTGCTATCAATATTTATCATCAAGCATTAAAAATAAAAAATGAGATTAAAGATAATCCTGGTAGGGCTCTTGTTTATAATAATCTTGGCTTGTGTTATCAATTAACGAATAAGCTTGATTCTGCTTTGTTTTATCACAAAAAATCTTTACTACTTAATGAAAATATGGAAAACAAAAAAGGCATAGCATTAGCATCGTACAATATCGGGTATGATTATTTGGAATTGGATGAATTAACTAAAGCCATTAGTTATGCTAATCAATCTTTAAACATAAGCAGGAATATAAAAAACTTATACATAAAAAGTAGTGCCTATAATTTATTTGTAAAAATATACACGAAGAAACAAAACTATAAAAAAGCATTACATTTCTTTAATTTATCATCACAAATTAACGATTCTATTTACAATTTAGAATCTCAAAAAAACATGGCAGAACTTAATGCGAAATATGAGTCGGAAAAAAAAGACAAAGAATTGATTAAGTTAGAAAAAGAGAAACAACTAAAACAATTCGAAATTAACTCCCAAAAAACGCAGAAACGACTCTTGCTTATTATAACCTTTGCATTACTTATCATAGTTACAGTAATGATTTTATTTACTATTGTAGTTAGAAAAACGAGTAAAAAGTTAGCATTGGCAAATCAAATATTAAGCAAAAGAAACATTGAAATAGAAGAAAAAAAAGAAGAGATTAATAAATTAGCGATACAAATTGCCAAGCATCAAACGCAAATGAATCCTCATTTTATTTTTAACGCCATTAATGGACTACAATATATGATAATGGAAAATGATAAAATAAAAGCCATTAATCATATTCAAGATTTTGCTAAACTTTTAAGGTTAACATTAAATAATTCGGAAAATGACTATTTAACCATACAAGATGAAATAGAGTACTTATATAAATATATTGAATTTGAACTGCATACTTTTTCAAATAAATTTGATTTTAAAGTTAGCGTAAATAGCAAAATAGAACTGAAAGCAAAGATTCCAACAATGCTTATACAACCTATGGTTGAAAATGCAATTAAATATGCTGATTTAGAGAATATTCCAAACGCAATGATAAAAGTTAGTATAAACCTCATCAATTTAAACAATCATCCATTCTTAGAAATTAAAATTGAGGATAATGGTATTGGCTTAAACAATAAAAAATCCAACCACATTTCAAAGGGAATTGATATTACTAAGAAAAGAATTAATTTAGAGTGCAAAAAGAATAATTTAAAAATTGAAAATTATTTTAGTATAGAAAACCGATTTGATAATGAGAAACAAAAAAAAGGTACTCGAGTAATAATGATTGTTCCTTATTTTATTACAAAAATAAAAACAGTAGTTTAAAATGATAAAGTGTATTATAATAGATGATAATGAACAAGCCATTAAAACCTTGCAAAGTTTACTCACTAATTTTTGTCCTAATGTGAACGTATTAGGAACGTCACAAAATATAAAAAATGGAGTAAAGTTAATTAACGAATTAAGCCCTGACCTAGTTTTTTTAGATGTTGAAATTAAAAATGAAATGGGATTTGATTTGTTTTCATTTTTTCCTACGCCAAATTTTTCTGTTATTTTTACAACTGCTCACGAAAAATATGCACTAAAGGCAATAAAGACAAACTGTGTTGGCTATTTATTAAAACCTATAGATTCTACCGAATTAGTTAAAACAATTGCGGCTTTTCAACAACAAAAAAAGCCTGATATTAATGCTACGAATACCACTAAAAGAATATCATTTATCATTAATAATGAATACGTATTTATTGATGAAAAAGAGATTATTTACCTTAAAGCTGATGGTAAATATACCGATATTATCACCCTAAACAATAGGATTCATAAATCGTCTAAAAACTTAGGTGAGATAGAAAAATTACTTTCTAATAATTTTTTTAGGTGCCACAAAGCCTATATTGTTAACATGAATTTTATAGCTAAATTCTCAAAAGAAGAACTTAAAATTACTTTACTAGATGCTACAGAAATATATGTTGCGTTTAGAAGAAAAGACGATTTTTTGAAATTATTTTACAGGTTATAAGCTACATCTTTGTTGAAGAAAGCAGAGGATTATCCTACAGAAAGTTTTTGAGAAAAGTTACATTTATTACGATTACTCTTGAAAACATCACGCACATTAAGTTTGGTTTTATAATTCTACACGCTAACTATATTTGCTCATTATATTATCATATGGAAAATGAAAAACATATTCTAGATGCTATGTATCTAAAGAAAAAAGCATTAAAATCAGAGCCAAAAGATATATATCTGGAAGAAAACTCAAGATTAATAAAATTAAAAGGAGTAAAAATTATATGGTCAAATTTTCGAAACTCTTATAAGCTCATCGATGAAAAGGAAGATCCTAAATGAGTTCTTTCACGCTTAATTTTTTGATTAAAATATGATTAAATCAACAATAGTAATTTCCTGTTTGATGCTTTTAAGCTTAACAATAAATGCTCAAAACAAAAATAAGTATTCATTAATTATCCCTAATGCTTTCACTCCTAATTCCGATGGGCTTAATGATGTGTTTTTGCCAGTTAGTCTTTATGATTTAAATAATGAAAATTACAGTATGCAAATCTATAATCGAAAAGGAATGTTGATTTTCGAATCTAATAGTTCGGTTTTAGGATGGGATGGAAAAACATTTTCTGGTGATAAAGTTGCTTCAGGAGTGTATATTTATATTATTCAATACAGCATCCTTATTAAAACCTTCATTACCTATAAAAACCAGGAAGTAAAAGGCTATGTTACCCTTTTGAGATAGCTTGAAAGAAAATTAAAATAGGTGATACTTTAAAGAAATTACGTTTATACCCCGAATCATAACGAGCATTAAATTACAACTGAACAGAATTAACTTAGAATTAACTTTACAGTAATTCTTTTAAAGAATATGTAAATTAATTTTATAAACTAATTATAACCAATTATGAAAACAAACCAACTATTTTTTGCCGTATTTTTAAGTATTTCTTTTATTTTAAATTCTTTTACAATAAAAGCATCCCCCATTCCAACAGGTATGCTTGTTGCAGAAAGTATTGCATCTGGTAATTGGAGTAACCCAGCAATATGGTCGAACGGTCTTGTCCCTCAAGATTCTACTTTTGTAACAATTAGGTCAGGACATACAGTTACTTTAACAGAAAACTCTGCCTGTCATGGCTTAGTTATAGACTCAAACGCAATATTAGATAATGGTATTTATGAATTACGTATTCAACTTAGAGAGTTTATGCATGGTATTCAATGGGATAATTTTGATGACGGTATTCCTTATGGTTTGTCTGGGAATGCTCCACCAATTGATGCTACTTGGGATATAAATAACCCTAATAATGTAAATTGGAGTATTTATATGGTAAATGGTACCCATGCAGGTACTGGAGATATTAAAATATCATTTTATGATGTGTATAATGGAGGTGCTAGCCAACCCAATAGTTCTCCTATTACAATAACTGGAAATGGAGCAATTACCAATACTGGCACTTTATTTATTGCTGATAATCCAGGGGGGAATCAAGGTGTTATTAAATTTAACTCCGCCTGTAACTTATCTTTCTATTGTGATATTACAATCTATTCTCCTTCTGTTTCTTTTGGTTTAAAAACGGATAATTATGGGAATGTACATTTAAAAGGTAATGCAAATTTGATTATGGGGGGAATGCAGGGGACATTCAAAAATAAACCAGGTTCTAGCTTAATTATAGATAATGGTTTTTTACAAGTTTGTGATTTTTCTCAAAATATTGGGTATTTTTTAAACGAAGGTAATGTTGATGTTTTAAATGGAGATGTATATATACCTTCTTTTTCTATGATAGATAATAGAAATACGGTAAATATTAATGGAAATATCTTAGGATTAAATGCTACAAGTGATCAAAGTAATTTTACAAACAATGCTGTTGGTGCCGTACTTTCAATTACAGGAGAAATATTCCCTCCTACGAATAAAGGAACTTTATCAACTACACAGGGTGCTGTTCGTCCAAACTACGTAATTTACAAAGGAGTAAATCAAAATGTAGTAGTACCTAAAGGCCCTTTTGCAACATCAACCGTTGCTCAAGCATACTCAGTAGTTGTGTTTGAGAATAATGGTGTTAAAACCCTTTTAGGAGATATTGGAGTAGATGATTCTTTAATAATAAAAGACAATGCCATATTTACAACAAGTACTAATTCTTATGCTATTGAAATGAATAGAGCTTCAGTATGGAAAAATACAAGTTTAGATAGTGATCCATTTTTAGAAAATAACGGATTGGTCAGTTTTATAGGAGACAGTTCTCTTACTCAGCACATTTTATGTGATGTAACTGGTGGAGAAACATTTTATGATTTAACAGTTAATAATTCAGGTGCTGGAGTTTTATTGAACTTAACAGATGTAAATGTAACCGACACATTAAGATTAGAAGATGGTATTTTAACCACTAACAATAACAAAATCTATTTAACCAACCCTACAGCAGGAAGCTTAGCTGCATTTAGCGATACAAGTTTTGTAAATGGTAATTTTAGAAGATCTATTACCTCAAATACAGCTAATTACTCGTTTCCTGTGGGGTATGACACATTAGCTACAACATACTATAGAGCAGATTTAGTAAACAACAATTTAGTAGGTATTACTTATATTGACGCTAAAGTGGATAGTATTACTGAAACAGGAAATAATGTGGATATTCGAATTTCTACTTTACAGGATAATGATTCAATTATTGATATTAAAAGTACCGCTATTTGGTCTCTAACACCTAATAGTCAACCTACAGGTGGTTCTTATGGCATTAATTTATATACACAAAACATAATGGGCTTAACGGATAATTTATTTTTCACGGTAAAAAGAGCTAAGGCTTCTAACGACTATGCCGATTGGAATACATTTTCTTCAACAACAACAGTTCCTGCTTTAGGTGCATCAGGTAGAACTTTAGCTTCAGGTTATGCCAAAAGGAGTGGGTTAACTTCATTTTCTGAATTTGCAGTAGGAATAATCAATAGCCTTACAACAGGAATAGATAAAGAAAACTTAATAAATACAATTAGAATTTATCCAAACCCAGCAATAGAAAAAATAACTATTGATTTAGGAAATTTGTCAGCTAAAAATATAACTATAGAATTAAGAGATATTTTAGGTAACCAAGTATCTAAAGGTACATTATTAGGCGATAATCAATTTCAAATTACAAGAAACAATATTGCTAGTGGTATGTATCTATTAAATGTAATTGTAGATCAAGAACGATACACTAAAAAAATTCTATTTCAATAAATAGACAACTTTTTTCATAAAGTAAGTAGTTTAGTTTATAGGTAACCCGAAGAGATGATAGGCTCTTCGGGTTTTTTGTTAACAATCACTTAAAGCATCCCTTTTAAAACAGAACAATACGTCTATCCCCTAAATCATTACGGCTATTAAGTTAGATCCTATTGGAGTATTTCGTATGATTACTTTAGGTAAATATAAAGTTATTTAATTAATAATAAGTTAACTAATTATTGGATATCTTTTGTATAAGTTATTTACTCAAATAATAAGCAAGTTCTTTCCAAACGTTAAGGAAAGAAGCAATTAAATAAAAAAGTAAGAATAAAAATTAACAATTATGGAAACATTTAAAACACTCCCTTCAGAATCCTTAACTTTTAGCTTTATATTTGTGTTATTCCTTTGGGGAGTGACTGGAGGGTACGCCCAAAACATTGGCATTAATAGTACAGGAGCAGCACCAAACATCTCTGCATTGCTAGATATTGATGCAGCACCTGGTAATAACAAAGGTTTGCTCATACCAAGAATAAGCCTGTTATCTACACTCGATGTAACAACCATACCCACACCAGCAACCAGTTTACTAGTGTATAACAACAATGTTGCGATGGTGGGTGGTGCTTTAGGTTATTGGTATTGGGATGGTGTACAATGGATTCAACTTGGAGGTACTAACTGGAAACTTTCAGGTAATTCTGGCATAGTAGATAGCACCAACTTTATAGGTACTACCGATAATAAGCCTTTTAATATAAGAGTAAACAATGTTGAAGCAGGGCGAATAGGAATTGCAGCAGATGGCTCCGTATTTTTGGGATATGAGGCGGGGTTAAATGATGGTTTAACGGCAAATGATAACACCTTTATTGGCTACCAAGCAGGGAAATCCAATAGTACAGGTTCTTACAATACTGCTCTCGGATATTCAGCACTTACAAACACTACCTTTGGGGTTAATAATACGGCTATCGGGTCTTTATCACTTGCGACCAACATAATAGGGTCACAAAACACTGCTATCGGATTTTTAGCACTTTGGGCTAATACTGGAAGTAACAATACGGCTCTCGGCTCTCAAGCACTTAGAGATAATACCAGTGGGGCTTATAACGTTGCTATTGGGACTGATGCACTTACTTTCTGCACTTCAGGGCGTTTCAACACCGCTAACGGATATAAAGCACTCGCGAATATCACATCAGGAAGCGGCAACACGGCTATCGGCTATCAAGCAGCTTCAACTGTTACCAATGCACGTTATACCGTTGCAGTAGGACATAACGCACTTTTAAATTCCACTTCAAGTTATAATACTGCCCTCGGCTATCTGACACTTCAAGCTAATACTACAGGTGCTAGAAACTCTGCTACTGGATTTAAAGCTCTTGTGACAAATTCCACTGGATCTTGGAACACTGCTAATGGCTCGGAAGCACTTATCTCTAACACTACGGGGACTAAAAACAGCGCTTTCGGATATTTAGCAAATGTTTCTGTAGGAACTTTAAACAATGCAACAGCCATAGGTGCTAATTCTGTTGTAAACGCAAACAATAAAATACGATTGGGGAGTGCTACAGTAACAGTAGTAGAAGGACCTGTCGCTTACACCGTATCTGATGGTCGTTTTAAAAAAAATGTAACCGAAACCGTAGAAGGCTTGGAATTTATAACAAAATTACGTCCTGTAGTGTATAATTTTGATACCCGAAAATTTGATGAATTTTTAACTAAAAATATGCCAGATAGCATACGTCAGGAACGTATGAAACATCAAGATTATGCACCATCAACTGCTATTCGCCAAAGTGGTTTTATAGCACAAGAGGTAGAGCAATCCGCTAAAGAAGTGGGTTATGATTTTAATGGTGTTCACATACCCGAAAATGAAAATGATAATTACAGTTTGTCGTATCAAACCTTTGTGGTGCCTTTGGTAAAATCCGTACAAGAACAGCAGATTATGATTAAGGAATTGATTAAACAGAATGAAGAAATAAGAAAAGAAATAGCGTTATTAAAAAATAGAAAATTCATAAAGTAGAAAACTACAAATTTAAGATTAACAACTAAAAAAGATAAAGCATGAAAAATAGGAATAAAAGTTTATTAATAGTATTATTTTTAATGCTGTTTACCCAACAAAACATAAAAGCACAGGCTACATTAGATTGGGTAACTCAAATAGGGGGTACTGGAGGAGAAGAAGGACACAGCATTGTTGCTGATAGTTTAGGTAATACCTATGTATTAGGTACGTACCCAAGCGGGACTAATCTACTTGATTTTGATAATGGTCCTGGTACACTTACATTACCTGTAGGTAATGGGTTTACCACAGCTTTTTTAGCTAAATTCGATGTAAATGGAAATTTACTTTGGGTAAACAGCGTTATTGATAATAACTCAACAAATAGTAACAGTTATATATACCCACAAGAACTTACTATTGACAACAATAATAACATCATTGTTTTTGGGAGTTTAACTGGTTCTGTTGATGCAGATCCCGGTGCTGGAGTTTCAATG
>CAZVEW010000017.1:10011-12192 GCA_964625955.1 uncultured Vicingus sp.
AATTTATCATTATATGTAATAAAGTTAGATCCTTCTGGCAATTTCTTGTGGGCAGAAACACCTAACACCTCTTCCTCCCAAAATCAATATAGTATAGGTTATTCGATTCATTTAGATAATAGCGATAATGTAATGATTACTGGCTATTATTATGGTGATGTTGATTTTGATTTAGGAGCAGGAGTACATGTTGTTACTTCTATTGCATCATACCCTAATGGAGATTTGTTTGTTTTAAAATTAGATAATAATGGAAATTTTATTTGGGTTAAAAATTACGGAAATGCTAATGGGAGATTACTTGGAATAGATATAAACATAGATGCTACAGGAAATATTATAATCGCTGGGGCACTTAGTGGTTTTAGTTCAACGCTTGTTGATATAGACCCTAGTTCAGCCATACTTAATATCAACTATGGCGGACTCGCAACAGGACTTTATGAAAGTTTTGTGTTAAAATTAGATGCTAATGGTAATAATCAATGGATAAAAAATATTGCAGCAAATACAATTCAAACAGAGTTGTTTAATGTAGCTACCGATAATTGTGGTAATATTTACTCCATCGGAAGATTTAAGGGAACTTGTGATTTTGACCCAGGCCCAGCAGTTTTTAATATGACTTCAGGAGTTCAAAACATATTTATCTCAAAATTAGATTCATCTGGCAATTTTGTTTGGGCTCATAATTTTGGAGAAGGATCAACATTTGCGGATAAGGATAATGATATTTTTATAGGTAACAATTCCAGTGTTTATTTCACAGCAGGGATGGGGGGTACAACGACACCTTCTGCTGCAGATTTTGACCCAGGACCAGGAACTCAAATGTTAACTTCTAATGGATCTGTGGATATTGTTGTTGCCAAATTAATTGATTGTTGCTTACCAACTGTAGCCCCACCAATAAGTTTTGTTGGAACAACAACCTTCTGCAGTGGAGATAGTATCATTTTAAATGCAGGAGCTGGGTACTCTAATTACCAATGGATACCCACAAACGACACAACTCAGAGTATTACCGTAAGTTCTTCTGGCAATTACGCTGTTATAATTTCTGATAATTGTGGGACAGATACTTCACAAACTGTTACCATTACAGTAAACCAAAGTTCTTCTTTTAATCAAATTTTTACTGAATGTAGTGGCTTCTCAGTAACAGTTGGCTCAAATACATATAATACTACAGGTACATACACTGATACTTTAGCTACAAGTGTTGGTTGTGATAGTGTTGTTACTACCAATTTAACCATTACCACGCCAAGCACAACAACTCAAACTTTTACCGAGTGTCAAGGTTTTAGTGTTACAGTTGGTACTAATACGTATAACACCTCAGGTACTTTTGTAGATACTTTAGTTACAAGTACAGGTTGCGATAGCATTGTAACCACTAATTTAACCATTACCACGCCAAACACAACAACCCAAACCTTTAATGAGTGTGATGGATTTAGTGTAACAGTTGGAACAAATACATACAACAGCTCAGGAGTATATACAGATGTTGTAAATACCTGTGATACCATGATTACAAATCTTACCATCAATCCTAAACCAATTGTAAATTTAATTAACAACATTACCATTACCCAAGGTAGTAGCGTTACGCTTTCCGCTTCGGGAGGCGGAACTTATAATTGGTCTCCACCAACAAATTTATCTTGTACAGATTGCTCTACGCCAGTTGCTAACCCATTATTTTCAAC
The DNA here is from genome assembly GCA_964625955.1 of uncultured Vicingus sp. Classification (GTDB taxonomy): domain Bacteria; phylum Bacteroidota; class Bacteroidia; order Flavobacteriales_E; family Vicingaceae. Next base: position 11,727 of record CAZVEW010000017.1, read on the forward strand.
TACTTATTGTGTAAATGTAACTGCTAGCAATGGTTGTGCCGATACACAATGTGTTAATGTAAATGTAGATGTTCAGTGTGGAGAATTATTCGTTCCAAATGTTTTTTCTCCTAATGGAGATGGTAATAACGACAAATTAGAAGTAAAAATAAACCCCACTTGTGTAAAAAGCTTTAACATTCAAATTTTTGATAGGTGGGGAGAAAAGGTATTTGAATCGGATGACATTAATAATTCGTGGGACGGAACATACAAAGGAAAACCGCTAAACGGAGCTGTATTTGTTTATCATTTAAATATTTCATTAATCAATTCAGAAACAAGTATTTCTAAAAAAGGCAACATAAGTATTATAAGGTAAAACATTAAATTAAATAAGTTATTATGAAAATAAAATTATTCCATACCGTATTCTTGCTGTTTACATTAATATTATTATTTCAGCATAAGTTAAAAGCACAAGATG
>CAZVEW010000017.1:12292-25069 GCA_964625955.1 uncultured Vicingus sp.
GCATCAGCATACGCTTTAGGGGTTCATTATAGACTTGGAGACGCATTAATTTTTACTGCTGCATTCGAGTATGCTAATTATGCGATAGGAATAAGCTATGATGTTAATTTATCCAAGTTGAGTACAGTTTCAAAATCAAGAGGTGGTTTTGAAATCTCCATTCGGTTTGTTTCTCCTGGTCAATTCTCAAAAAGCCGATCTAGAATTTAATACTTATAGTTAGTCATGAAAAAATTTGGTGTTTCAATTACAACCTTTTTCTTTATTAGTTGTTTCTATACAATTAATGCTCAAGAAGTTGCTGATAGTGTTAATATTACCAATGTAGGTGATGTTATTAATAGTAAATATCAAGAATATGCTCCCGTAATTTCCGCTGACGGTAACCTACTAATGTTTACAACAAAAAGACCAGTAAATAACAAAAAAAGAAAAAAATTATTTGAGCAAGTTTGGTATAGTGTGAAAAATGATAAAACGCAAAAATGGTCAAGAGCAAAACCATTGTCAGCCGCCATAAACCAACCCAAAAGGAATACCTCTAATATTGCAGTATCAAATGATGGGCAAAAATTATTATTGTATGTTGATGATTTATCAGGAACAGGCGATATTTATGAATCTACATTAAAAGGAAAAAATTGGAGTACCCCAACTAAATTACCCTACCCTATTAATACAAAATATCATGAATCTTCGGCAAGTTATTCACCCGATGGCAATACCATTTATTTTGTAAGTAATAGACCCAACGGAAAAGGTGGACGTGATATTTGGATGTGTAAAAAAAAGAATGGTAAGTGGGGAAGTGCAAAAAATTTAGGAGCAAAAATAAATTCTAAAGAAGATGAAGAAGCCGTGTTTATACATCCTGATGGAAAAACACTCTATTTTAGCTCTAAAAAAAAAGGTGGTTATGGAGGATATGATATTTATAAAGCAACATTAAAAAACAACAAATGGAGCACACCAAAAAATATGGAAAAACCCATTAATACAAAAGAAGATGATTTATTTTTTGTGGTAGAAGCAAACGGAAAAATAGCCTATTACGCTTCCGACAGAAAAGGTACGCTTGGAGGTAAAGATATTTTTAAAATAACATTTATCCCCAAAAGTAAAAAACAAGCTGAACCAAAATTAACCCTCTTAAAAGGAATAGTATCTGATGCCAAAATGGGAACACTATTAGGTGCCCGTATAGAACTGATAGACAACGATAAAAATGAGGTTATCGCTAATTTTACTTCTAACAGTAGTACTGGTAAATACCTTATTTCATTACCATCAGGAAAAGATTATGGTATTACTGTGCGTGCAAATGGATATCTATTTCAATCAGAAAATATAAACTTACCTGATTCTGCTGCTTATCAAGAAGTAATAAAAAATATAGCTTTAAAAAAAATAGAAATAGGCAGTAAAATTGTCTTAAATAACATTTTTTTCGATTACAACAAGGCTACAATTAAAATAACATCAATTGCAGAGTTAAAAAGATTAGCAAGCCTATTATTAGACAATAAAACACTAAAAATAGAAATTTCGGGACATACCGATAATATTGGAAGCTCTTCATATAATCAAAAACTATCAACAGCTAGGGCAAAAGCGGTGGTTGATTATTTGGTTCATCTTGGCATAAATGCAAAAAGACTTCTTTTTAAAGGATATGGTTTTGAACAGCCCATTGCATCAAATGATACCGAAGAAGGACGGGCAAAAAACAGAAGAACAGAGTTTAAAATTATAAACAAATAAAAACCGTGTAAATAATGTTTGGCGTTTTTAAAAAGATTACCACTTTTAGAATAAATACTGTCCAACAAGTATATAAAATTACTTTTTGGATGATTGTTATATGCTCTGCAATTGTGGTTTTACTTTACTTGTTAGATATATGAAAATAAGGGGTAATAGACAAAAAGTAGGCTGTTTTTAGTTATTTTTAAAACCGTAAAATCACAACTGTTAGTTAAGTTTTAATTATCTCAGTAAAATTAGCCTTACTGTTTAATAATTTTAAAAGTACTCAGTTTATTATCATTGGTAATAATTTTAAGAAAATAAATTCCTTTTGGATAATTTTTAATATTTATGGTATTGTTGTTAGGCGAAAATTCTTTTATTTTATTGCCTAATGTATTAATAAATGTTACTCGTTTAATGGTTTGATTATTAGTTGAAATATTAATTAACCCATTGGTAGGGTTTGGATAAATTAATAACTTATTTGTTGCTGCTATATTTGTTACGTTAGTAACAACGGGGCAGGTAACAACAAGGTCGTAAGCACTTCCACTTCCATCATCGGCATCTACTACAATGTAATAAGTTTGACCAGCAATGGCATTATTGTAAGTTGCGGAAGAAGAGCTAACAGCTCCTAAGCAATCGGAAGGATTACAACTTCCTAAAATATAAACATCTAAATCGCCAGTAAAATTAGTAATGGTAGCGGTAATTGTTCCGCTTGTGTTAGGTGTTATGGTATGAACCCTTTCAGGACCAGATTCTGTCCAATTATTACAACCATAGAACTCAACCAAAGATTGAGCGGTAGAGCTTACGCCATGATAACTATTTCCACACGTAAGTGCAATGGCATTACTACAATTTAAAGTAGTGTTTAAACAATCGGGTAAGCCTGCTCCTCCAGCGGCAGCTAATTTAAGTTGACCTACACTATCTATCTGATTAACTGAAAGATGTGTTCCTTGCCCATAACCCGATTGAGGAAAAACAACATACGCAATAATTGCAGCAGATGTACCTCCTGTTCTTGGACTATTGTTAACACCTAAACGAGAGGCAAAAAACATAGAGCCTTCGCCAAGCTTCCCTCCAGGTCCAGTATCTGCTAAATAAGCAAAACTTGTATTTCCGTTAGTTATATTCTTGGCGTAAACAATATCTCCCATGCTAATATTTGCTAATGACTGTAAGGCTGAAGGCAAAGCAATAAAAGGAATATTTTCGGAATCTACATACCTTAAAGGATTGGTGTTGCCATAAGCAGCATTTACCAAAGAGGTTGTAGATACATACATACCAGGATAAGGGTCGCTAGCACCTTGTATAACAGGATTCCCATTTGCATCGGTAACAACTCCCCACCAATTGCCGGGGCTTCCTGCATTCGCTGTCCAATCTAAACCACTATTATTTGGACCATAAGCTCTTGGGCTTCCATCAGCATCGATAGCTAATTTGGCTTTAAATAAAATTGCTCCGCTCGAATCATTTTTAAAAACATTAAAGTTTTCTATTTTAGTGAGGTAGGTTAATCCGCAATTTAAATTTTGACCTTTAGAACTAAATGGAAGCAAAAAAACAACTAAAATATGGATAATTATTCTAATTTTCATGGTGTGTAAATTAAAGGGTAGATGTTGTAAAGTATAAAAATAATAAAAAACAATTTAAAGAAGTTATTTAAGGAGAGTTCTAAAAATCAGTTTTAAAAAAATCAATGGCGTTAATGTTTATTAAATGTACATATTTATAGTAAAAATGTAAAATGGTTTTGTAATTATAACCTAATCTTGCCATTTTCATTGCACCTTCTTGGCACAAACCAACACCATGCCCAAATCCTTTTCCTTTTAAAAGCACATAATTTCCGTCAGGAATAACATCAAAAAAGGTCGATTTTAATTTCCAATCTTTACGAATATCTACAAAAGGAATTTGCATATTTTGTTTTTCATAATATTTTTCTCTTTTGGGTTGAAAATATGCTAAGCTACATTTTTTATCTATTGTAGTTTCCGGGAAATTGTGTTTTAAAAGGTAATTCCTCCAAAGTTTTAGCGGTATTTTTTTGTTCCAAACAGCATTGTTTTCGTGCAAGCAAAAAGTATCCTCAACCGATTTTAGGTAGTATAGATTTTTGTGCCAAACATCTTCCGAATTGGCTGTTTGTCCTCCGCAATTAGAATAAAATGTGGCGGTTATTAAATTTATATTGGTATCAACAATAACAATATTTTTTGTTGACAAAATAGCTTGTTTAATTAGTTTAGATTTTGGTACTCCGTGATATGCTTGGCAATGAACACCATCGCACAAGCTAAAACCTTCGGCTTTGTGTCTATCAATATTTTTTAAAGCGTAGGTTCTACATATTATAGATTGTAGCTTAAAGTATTCGAAAGGAGGACTTTTACCAACCTCACTTTCAACAACACCTGCCACATAATTATCTAAGTTTATGTTGTTTATTAGTTGCAAAAAATTATAGTAATCATTTACCTTAACCAATAAATTATCTTGGTAATATTTAATGGCAGTTGTTGGTCTAACCAGTTTTACTTTAAATGAATTTTCCCCATCTAAACCTATAAATTTAACGTTTCCGAAAGAGCCATAATCTTTGTCTAACGATTTTATAAAAATGGCATTATTACGGTAATTTAAGGTTAACCTATTGGTATTGTCGATGGTTGCAATTTTGCCTTTATTGGTATAAACGGCATATTTTCCTTTTTGGGGAGAAAAAATAAAGGAAGTAACTTTTTTGTGATTTAAAATGCCAATATTTACTATTTCGGCATTGGCAAATTGAAATAGCAACAACAATAAAAACAGGTAAAAATATTTATTAGTTAACACAACTCAAAGGTATTATTGCTAAGTTGTTTTTTATAGATAAAATAAAAACAGTTATTCACAATTTAATGAGCTAAATAGTTAACCATTAATTGAGCCGCTCTTTCAGAAGCTCCTTTTCCTCCTAATTTTTGGTGTAAAATTTCGTATTCTTTAAGCAAAACTTCTCGTCCAGGTAAATGGACAACTTTGTTTAATTCGTCAACTAAATTAGTTGTATTTAGCTCATCTTGAATTAGTTCTGTAACAATTTCTTTGTCAACAATTAAGTTTACCAACGAAATAAATTTAATTTTAATTACCATTTTTGCTAGTTTGTAAAACAACCAACCTGTTTTATAACAAACCACTTGAGGGACTTTAAATAAGGCAGCTTCTAGGGTGGCAGTTCCAGAAACCACTAATGCAGAAGTTGCATGTTGTAATAAATCGTAAGTCTTATTCTCTATAATGGCAACATCTTTAGTAATAAATTGTTGGTAAAAACTTAATGGTTGGGAGGGGGCTCCTGCAATTACAAATTGATAATTTTTAAATTTATCTGTTACCGTTAACATTAAGGAAAGCATTGCCGAAATTTCTTGCTTTCTGCTACCAGGCAACAAAGCTATAATTGGCTTATTGCCTAAATTATGTTCATTACAAAAATCATTAAAACTAATTTTTGATTTGTCATTAATAACATCTAACAAAGGGTGACCAACAAAATCTACTTTATAATTAAATTTAGCATAAAATTCTTCTTCAAAAGGTAGTATGACAAACATTTTGTCTATTAATTTTTTAATTTTATACACTCTTTTTTGATTCCAAGCCCAAATTTTTGGTGAGATGTAATAAAATACTTTTAGTTTATTTTTTTTAGCCCATTTGGCAATTTTCATGTTAAAACCAGGGTAATCGACCAAAACAATTACATCTGGCTTAAATTGTTTGATATCGTCTTTACAAAAAGCAATGTTTTTAAAAATGGTTCTAATGTGCATCAAAACATCTTCAACTCCCATAAAGGCAAGTTCTTTATAATGTTTAACAATTGTGGCTCCTTGATTTTGCATTAGATCGCCACCAAAACACCTAAAATCTGCCTTTTTATCAATTAATTGTAACTCTTTAATTAAATAAGAAGCTTGTAAATCTCCTGAGGCTTCACCAGCAATAAAGTAATATTTCATAATTAATGTTACATTAAAAACTTATAAAAAACATAAAGTAAGGCATAAAGTAGGGTGGCAAAAACAACGCCTCTTGCCGATTTATCTTTTTTTAACCAATAAAAAATAAAAAAGATGGCAAGATTAACAATTAAACTTCCTTTTAAGATATCTAAAATTTGGCTAAATAAAGGGTTTCTTATAATATCAATTAAAGATAAGTTTGAATAATGTTGCAACCAAAAGTGCATTACAACAGCAGGAAAAACTAATCCTAAAGAAAGTCCAATTAATAAATTATCGAGTTTTGAGGATTTAGGCTTAGGCATTTTCTAGAAATTTTATTTTGCTTAATAATTGATGGTTTGTAATATCTGGCTGAATAGGAACAATTGAAATATAATTATTTTTAAGAGCCCATTCGTCAGTATCTCTACCATCATCATCAATAACAAATTTTCCTGTTAACCAATAATAAGTTCTGCCCATGGGGTCAACTCTTTCGTCATATTTTTCTTCCCAACTTCCCTTTGCCTGTCGGCAGATTTTTATGCCTTTAATTGCTTCTTTTTTTAAGTTAGGAATATTTACATTTAAGCAAATTTGGTTTTCTAATTTTTCAGATAAGGTTTTTTTAATTATTCTTTTTGCATAATGCTTGGCAGCAGAGAAATTGGCATTTGGGTCGTGATTGAGTAAGGAAAAACCAATAGAAGGAATGTTTTCCAAAGAGCCTTCGAGGGCTGCCGACATGGTGCCAGAATAAATTACATTAATAGATGAGTTTGAGCCATGGTTAATACCAGAAACGATTAAATCTGGTTTTCTTGGCAAAAGCTTGTTTACAGCAATTTTTACACAATCAACAGGTGTGCCACTGCAAGAATATGCAGCAATACCCCGCATATTAATTTTTGTAACATGAAGCGTAGCATCTAGTGTAATTGCATGCCCCATACCACTTTGAGGTTTGTTTGGAGCAACCACAAAAACATCGCCAAGCTCTTTTGATATTAAAATTAAAGATTTTATTCCTAAGGCATCAATACCATCATCATTTACAATTAGTATTAAAGGTCGTTTTTTCATAAAAAAATAATTCAACAAACTTAATAAATAGAAACACCTAAAAGAATTTATTAATATAGAATTAACAAATAATTAATAATAAATATAAAATATCATTGTAATATTAATTTTTTTAGTTTAGGTTTATGCTAGAAAAAAAATTAGCTATGAAAGTAATAGTAACACCAACTGATTTCTCTGATTGTGCAAACTCAGCACTTGAATATGCAGCTTTTTTAACAAAGGTGAGAAATGGTAAGCTATATATAGTTGCAGTAGCTGCTAACGGAGATGATGAGCTTGAGAAAGTAGAAAGTAAATTGTCACTTTTAAAAGATAAACCATTTTTACAAGATATATCTTATAAGGTTATTGTAAAAATAGGTGATAATATTGCAGAAGAGATACAAAAAGTGGCAGAGAAGTTTAAAGCTGATTTAATAGTGATGGGATCGCATGGAACTTCTGCTCTAGGAGAGTTGTTAATAGGTAGCAATGCCGAAAAAATGGTCAGAACATCTGGTTTTAATGTTTTAACAATTAAACATAAGATGATTAATTTAAAGCTTAAAAGAATTGTTTTTGCTTCTGATTTTGCTGCCGAATCGTATAAAATATTTCTTACGGTTAAAGAAATTGCAGAAAAATTTAATGCAGAGATTCATCTTTTAAAGATTAATACACCTACTCACTTTGAACCAACACGTGTTTCTAGAGAGAAGATAGATGATTTTATTAAGAAACAAGAATTAGAGCATTTGATGGGAGATAAATACAAAATAGCCATTTATTGTGATAGTTCTGAAGAACTTGGCATATTAAATTATGCCATAGAAAATGATATTGATTTAATAAGTATTGGTACACATGGCAAAAGTTTGATATGGAAGTTATTTACAGAAAGTACTTCTCAGAATTTAGTAAATCATTCATTTAGACCAGTTTTAACACTTAAAATTTAGGCTCATGTTTTTTAAAAAGAAAAAAAAAGATAGTTCAACAAATCAACAAAAAAAATATAATTATAGGGATATTTTAAATTTAGTTTGTTGGTTAGAAATACCAGCAACTGATGTTAAAAGAGCTGTAAAATTTTATAAAAAAGTTTTTAAATGTGATTTTAACTACCAAGTCTTTAATGAAATTGGTTATGCTTTTTTTAAAAGTGAGCATTTAAAAGGAACAATAGTTCAAGTTGATGAGATTCCTCAAGGAGCTGGACCAATCTTATTTTTTAATGTAGAAGGGTTTATGCCCTCAGTTTTACAAGCAATTCCAGAAAATGGAGGAGAAATAATTAAAGAAAAAGAAATGGTTAAAAATGCCGAAAATGATGCCACTAACACCATACAAACCAATGCTATTGATGGCAATATAGGCTACTTTGCTAGGTTTAAAGATAGCGAAGGAAATGTGTTTGGCTTGTATTCAAATAGCTAGTTTTTCTCAAAAGAATTAAGATAGCCCTGAAATTTTCCCATTATTATCTATGCTCATTCCTTCTGAGGCAGGCGTTGCTGGTAAGCCAGGCATACGCATCATTTGTCCCAAGATTGGTATCACAAATCCAGCACCTGTAGCAAATTCAAATTCCCTAACATTAATTGTAAATCCTGTTGGTCTGCCTAATAATTTATCGTTATCAGAAAACGATTTTTGCGTTTTTGCCATACAAACAGGTAATCTTTGTAAACCTAAAGCTTTTATTTTTCGTAAATCTATTAATGCTTTTTTATCGTAATCAACACCATCAGCGCCATAAATTTCTTTGGCTATTCTTTCTATTTTTTCTGTAATTGATAAGTTCCAATTATATAATGGTGCAAAATTATTTTTACCAGATTCAACTTCTTTAACAACAGCTTCGGCTAAATCTGTCATACCATCACTTCCTAACGAAAATCCTTTAGCAACAATTGCCTGAACACCCATTTTAGCACAATTATTTTGAATAAGTTTAACTTCATCTTCCGTGTCTGAAGGAAAAGCATTAATAGCTACAACAGGATTTAAACCAAATTTTTTACAATTTTCGATGTGTCTTTCAAGGTTTTTAAATCCTTTTTTTACGCGTTCTAAGTTTGCCTCGTTGTATTGTTCTTTTGTTGCCCCACCATGATGGCGTAAAGCCCTAATTGTGGCCACTAAAACGAGTGCTTTTGGTTTTAAACCAGCCGAAACACATTTTATATTTAAAAATTTTTCGGCACCCAAATCGGCACCAAAACCTGCTTCTGTAATCACATATTCCGATAATGACAAACCTGTTTTTGTAGCAACAATAGTGTTTGTTCCCTGAGCAATATTAGCAAAAGGACCCCCATGTATGATTGCAGGATTTCCTTCTAATGTTTGAACCAAATTTGGTTTTATGGCATCTTTTAGTAAAATAGCCATTGCATTTTCTGCTTTTAAATCTTTGGCATAAATAGGTTTTTTATCAAATGTAGCTCCAATGTATATTTTACCTAATTTCTTTTTTAAATCAGAAAAATTTTCTGCCATACAAAGAATAGCCATTACCTCTGAAGCGGGTGTAATATTAAAGCCATCTTGACGCGGAATACCGTTTGCTACGCCACCTAAACCAATTGTAATGTTTCTTAACGACCTGTCGTTCATGTCCATAACTCGTTTCCAGACAATGGTTCTTGGGTCAATTCCTAAATTTCTAGTTTTGCTTTGAATGTTATTGTCTATTAATGCGGATAGTAAATTATTGGCTTTTTCTATGGCAGAGAAATCGCCAGTAAAATGCAAATTAATGTCTTCCATCGGTACAACTTGTGCATAACCACCACCAGCAGCTCCTCCTTTAATACCGAACACAGGACCTAAAGAAGGCTCTCGTAACACAACAGTTGCTTGTTTGCCTATTTTATTTAATCCTTCGGTTAAACCTATTGAGGTTGTTGTTTTTCCTTCGCCAGCAGGTGTAGGGGTTAAAGCGGTAACTAAAACGAGATTGTTTTTAGCAATTTTCGTTTCATCAATTAAACTTAATGGTAATTTAGCTTTGTATTTTCCATACATTTCTAAACTATCTTCACTAATATTTAATTTTTTTGCAATTGCTGTAATATGCTCCATTTTATTTTTTTGAGCTATTTCTATGTCGGAAGGAAATTTTATTACTGTCATAATTAAATATTTTTATATAAAGAGTGATAAAGTTAGCTATTTTAATGAACAAAATAATTAATTACATTTTTTTTCTGATGTCCAAGTATTGATATAAACTTCTTTTAAAGTAATATCGCCCATCTTTTTCTCAAATTTTTGGACTTTACCAGGAACTAAATATAAAAATCCATACATATTTTTATAATATCTTAAAGTTAGTATTTTACAACTTAACCCAGCTCCTTTAGAGGTAAAAGTTTTAACGATAGCTTGTCTTTTCCCAACAGAAATAATTCTATATTCATCTAAGAAGAATCGTTTTTCTGTTAATTTTTTTTCCTCAATCATGTCTAGCTCATCTTGGTGTAGAAATCCAATTGTTTTTTTTCCTGTTTTTAAATAATCCATAAATAGGGTTACCAACTCGGTTTCGTTGGTGATTCTAGGCACAAAAATGGAACTGTTTTTAAACTTGTTTTTAGATGGTATTATCGTGTCTTGGTCTTTACTAGCTAAAGCAGATGATTGAATTATTAGAAAGACAAAAATAATTTGTAAGGTTCGCATAAAATGATTAATTCAAAAACTAAACCAAATGTATTATATTTCTTTGTTCTTTTTCTTCCTATTTCTTATTTTTCTTCTAATAAAATAGACTAAAGCTGTAATTATTAAGATAAAAGGCCAAATATTGATTAATCCAACAAAGAAATAGACTAGCGCTTTCCACCCATTTTTAAAACCATTCTTAAATTTTGAACCAAATCTATCTTTGTTAACAATCTCTTTGTTTTCATAAAACTTTATTTCTAAGGTAGAATAAGAAACTTGATTTTTTAAATATTTTAGTCTGCCTTCAAAAGATTCTATATCAGCTCTTAGTGTTCCTATTTCTCTCTCAATTTCTAAAATATCACCAACAGAATGAGCTTTTTTAAGTAGCTCAAGATAACCCGCCTCTAGTTCTTTTTTAGTTTTTATTCTTGCTTGTACATCTACAAATTCTTCTGTAACATCTTTTACACGAATATTTTTATTATCAAAATGATCTATTCCTTTAACTATATCAGCTAAAAGCTTATCAAAATTAGCTGAAGGGACTCTAATTGTAATAGTTTGAGAAATTCTATCGTATTCTTTTTGTTCGTTTTCGCTAGCAATATAACCATTGAATAATTTGACGGCATTTTTTATGTTTGTGGTAATAGTCTTTAAGTTTTCTACTTCAAATTCAATTTTACCTGTTTTTATTAATTTCCTTTTAACTGTTGTTGATGCCTCGCTAATTTTAGTATTTTCTTTATCAATTGCTACTTTTGATTGAATTGTTGGAGATGATTTTTCTAAAATTTCATCATACGCTGCGTATGACTTTTGATTTTCTGAAGGGGAAAAATCTTTACTTTCTAATTTAGAGCCACAAGAGAAAATGACGAAACCTAAAATAAGCAATAGGGTAGTTTTTAAATCTTTCATATTATTTTGTTTTTTTAGGTAATAGATGTTGAATATCAATTTTTCCACAAAAAAAAGCCACACGAATAAAACGAATGGCTTAAACATTTAGTATTATTTTCTATTAAAACGGTAAATCATCGTCTTCTGCTGGGGCATCGTCAATGGCTGGTGCTGGCACTTCATTGGCTGGTGTAACTTCCTGATTTGCTGCTGAAATTTTCCATGCATCAATGTTGTGGTACCATTTTTCGTTAAATTCTCTAGAAGATATATTGAATGCTACTTCAACCTCCTGTCCTTCTCCAAAGTTACGCAACATGTTAATTTTTTCATCGCCAAATAAGCTAAAACAAACTGTTGGATTGTACTGAGCACCTGTATCTACAACAAAACCTTGTTTTTTCCATTCTTTACCTGCTTTGCTTGTGCCAGATTCTATGGGTAATACTTTTATTATTTTTCCTTTCACTGTTAAACTCATGATGTTGTATATTAAATTGAAAGACAAATTTAATTATTCGTTCATAAAAATAAGCATGTAAACTTTAAAAACTTTTTAACAAACCCATAATATCCACCTAAAAGTATAAAAAAAAACGTTGCTAAGCTTTATATTATGGATTATTACACTACCACAAGAAAATGTCATGCAGAACAATGTTTTGTTGAAATTTTCAATTTCACCACAAAACGAAGTGATGTATCTATTTTCTTTTACCGCTTGTCCTAAAGTTTTACTAATTTCAGCAAAGCTGAAAAGTAAAACTATTATATGCTCAATCCGCATTTATCTTTTATTTGGATGATGGCAAGGTGGAGGGGAAAAAAGAAGAAAAATTTAAGAAAGACCTGTCAGGTTTTCAAAACCTGACAGGTCTGAAGGCAAAGCCAAAAAACATCACCACCTACTAAGCAGGTGGTTTTTCAAGGTAAAATAAATTTATTACTTTTCAGACATGAAAACTAGATTTCTTTTTTTTTTAATAATAGTTGTCTCTTTTAATGTTTTCTCTCAAAACACAGAAAAGATTGATTCGATAAATGCTATTATTCTTAATGCTAAAAATGACACTATAATTGTTGATAATTTACTACTTCTAGGAGAGTTATATTACACCAATTATGTTGATTCCGCCACACGTTGCTGGGAAGATGCAAAAAAAATATCAGAAAAAATTAACTACAAAGCAGGCATGGCTGATTCGTACAATAACCTTGCTTATATTTACGATTATATGGGCAACAAACCTCTTGCACTAACATATTATCTAAAAACAATTCCATTAGATAAAGAAGATAAAAATTTTTTTGTATATCCGTAAACACTAATAATTGATAAATAATGTCTATCTTTGAAAAAAAA
>CAZVEW010000018.1:0-9887 GCA_964625955.1 uncultured Vicingus sp.
ATCACCATTACAAATAACACTTGAAGTAGAATTTGCTAACACCGAAGGTATAGTGTCCACTGTAACGGTTATTTGAGCAGTATCAGTACATGCAGCACTATCTGTGCCAGTTACTACGTAAGTAGTTGTAACTGTAGGATTAAAACTTAGGCTGTCTGTAACTCCATTACTCCAAGTATAATTTATAGCACCACTTCCAAATAATATGATAGAATCTCCCATACAAATATTAGAGAAATTTGAGTTGGCTACTACTGTTGGAGAAGAAAAATTAAGAGTAATTTCTGGTGTTGTAATATGGCAACCTGTGGTTTGGTTGATGACAATAGCAGAATAAATTCCAGATTGAGTTATGTTGGGTGTACTTTGGCTATTAACAGTTATAGGAAAAAAAGAACTATTATTTAAATCTTGCCAATCATATTCATATCCTTGATAATAATAAATACCGTTAAATTTAATAGAATCTCCAACGCATTTATTAATTACAGTGTTGTTAAAAATATAATTACCATTTAACATGATATAAGATGCGGGGAGTTGATTAACTATTACATGAACATTTGATTGACCATTACACCCATCTATTGTTAGTGTGTAAAAAGTAGGAAGTGTTGGATACACCCAAGGATTAATAGAAGTAGAATCACTCATGTTGATTGTTGGACTCCAAGAAAAAGTGGATCCGTTTGGCACAAACCCCATTAGTTGTAAAGAATCTCCTTGACAAATATTAGCAATAGAGTAGTTATGAGCTTGAAATCCACTTGGTGTTTGATGTAATCTTACAATACTTTTATCATAAACACCTGGGCCAACTAATCCCATAAAAATGTCGTTATTAGAAGAAATGGCTACTCCTTCTGTGTGTTTGCCATCTGATGTGGGAACATAATAAGAATCTAATAATGCTCCACTAGGGGAATATATTACATAACCATTTTTTAAGTTATTATTCGTTCCAGCTAAGACAATGCCAAAAACAACAATATTACCAGTGTTATCAAATCGTATATATTCTCCTTTATCGTCACTAAAAATAGTATTATTTGGGGCAGTTGGACTCGTAAAATATTTTGTAAATAATGTTGTACCAGTTGTGCTATATTTTATTGTTACCATATCAATATTCCCATTAGAGGTGCCGTCATCTGTTTCGCCAGTTACATAAACATTGCCTGTTGAATCAATAATCATATCATTGGGTGTAGAGTTGATTCCTGAAATATTGTAATTGTAATTATTCCAAAGCTCAACACCAGAACTATTATATTTAATTATCCTGAAAGAACCGTTATGAATTAAAGAAGATGTTACTATGTCTTTCGCAGAGACATAAACATTCCCTAAAATATCGGCCCTTACCTTAACACCATAATCAATGTAATTACTTACATAACTTACTACCCAATTGAGGATGCCAGTGTTTGAATATTTTAAAGTTAAAATATTACCAGATTTAGAATATCCTGTTAATAAAACTGAATTTCCTGAAAGCGAAATATCGTTTATTTCTTCATTATTACTTCCGGCAGTACCACCTGCATCATAAAACTTTGACCAAATAAAATTGCCAGCAGAATCATATTTAGCTAAATAAGTATCTTTTCCCTTTGTTGATGTGGGAATGCTTCCGGTTATATAAACATTTCCAAATTTATCATTTGTCATTGCTTTAATAGTTGTGCCTTGGGTAATTATTATTTGTTTAGCCCAAATTTGATTCCCTGAGCTATCGTATTTAATAATTAAAGGACTTTTTGTGGCAGCACCATGGTTTCCAGCAATATAAATAAATCCAAGGTTATCAACCCCCATTCCTACTACATCATCATCCCAACCAGAGTCGAAAGTTTTGTGCCATATTAAAGCACCACAATTATCATGTTTAGAAAGAAAAACATCATTATTTGTCCCATTATTAGTTACTCCTGTTGCGTACACATTATTGTTTGAATCAGTAATCATATCTATTATATAATTTGAATTACCAGTTACCCACGTCTCCTGCCACATTAAACTTCTTTGTGTAAAAGCAGTCATAGTTGTTAAAATCAACACTATACTTAATAAACTAATCTTTTTAATCATTTTTTGAGGTTTTTTAATTTGTACCATTAATATTTTTACCAAAAGTTGACTAAATAATGAGGTTTGATGTCGGTCGAAAGGATGATTTTTATTACTTTTTCTTTAACTTGTAACTTTTAATAACCTTTGTGCGTCATAGCATAAACCTAATTTTTTAATGACCGTTAAAGCTTATAACCAAATTGTCGATTTATATGCCGATAATCTTTATCGGTTTGTACTTAAACAGCTTAAAAATGAAGAAAAAACAAAAGATATTATTCAAGATACTTTTACAAAATTTTGGGAAAGACGAGATAATGTTAACCCTAACAAAGTAAAATCGTATTTATTTACTACCGCTTATCATGCCTTAATTGATGTTGTTAGAAAAGATAAAAAACAAGTTGCTTTCGAAAATATTAATACTGAAATTGTAAGCGAAAACAATCAATATTCCGATTTACAAGAAATTTTACACAAAGCCATAGATAAATTACCTGCCGACCAAAAAGCTGTTATTTTATTAAGAGATTATGAAGGCTATGCTTATGACGAAATAGCTGAAATTACCAATTTAACAACAACACAAGTTAAAGTTTACATTTTTAGAGGACGTAAATTTTTAAAAAATTATTTAGGAAGCATAACACAATTAATATGAGCGTAATTACAAAAAATAATTATGAAGCATTTTTGCTCGACTATTTCGAAGAAAATATTTCTGCTGAAATGGCTGCTGAATTAATGTTGTTTCTTGAACAAAACCCCGATTTAAACGTAAATTTAAATAATTTTGAAATTATACCACTGCAAGCCAAAAATAAGTTGTTTACCAATAAAAAATCCTTAAAAAAAGACGAATATGCCATAAATTTAGCCAATTATGAAACATTTTTTATTGCAGAGATTGAAGGCATAAATACAAAAAAAAATTCAGCGGAATTACAAGTTTTTTTAAAAAACAATCCAACAAAACAACAAATATTTGATACTTATAAAAACACAAAATTAACTTCATCTCGTTTGGTGTTTAAAGATAAAAAATCACTTTATCGCAAAGAAAAAAAAGTTATTCCGCTTTATTGGTGGTATTCGTCAGTTGCTGCTGTTTTAATAGTAGTGTTGTTTTTAAAAATAACACATCAACAAAACAAAAAAGCTAATTCTTTTGTAGCAACACCATCCAAAGAAATTTTAAAAACAAATCAAGTCCAAGATCAGTTAAAGCAAAACACACAAAAAGCTATAAAGCCTAAAATTAATAAGCTTAAGGTTGCTAAATCTACAAAAAAAATAGCATCTATTACTAAAAATAAAAAACGAATAATTAAACCAATTACAAATAATTTATTAACTAAAATTGAAGCAAAAGATACCACGAAAATTATTTTAACTGAGCCTAAAAAAGAAGAAGATTTATATGCCAATAATGTTAAAATTACTTTTGATGATGAACCAAAATCAGTTCAAACTATTTTTGCTAAACCTAAACTTACCAAATTTGCAATTATCACAAAATTGTTAAAAAAGCCATTCATCAAAATATTCCATCAACAAAGAAATAAAGATGGGAATGTTGTGGCTTATGCCTTTAACATGGGTAAAATAGGGTTTTATCGAAATCGTCATTCAGAACGATAATTTATTCACGTTTTAGCGGGATAATAAATTGAAGTGAAGAATCTCTCTCCTTAAAAGAACAAGATTCTTCACTTCGTTTTACATCGAAAAACAAGTTTTCGGTAAAATATTGTGCTGAATGACAAAAAAAATGCTGTTATAACTAGAACTTAGCTTTTCTTATTTAATCCAAGGATCCCAATTATAGCTGCTATATATAATATGAGGGTTTTCGGAAGAGCTAATAATCTTATGATGCTTTAAAAATTTAATAATTCCATTTTTGCCACCAAAATCACCAATATACCAGTTAAATAATTTAGAGAGTTTAATGGTGTTTGATTCCTTATCATTTTTTGCTTCAGAAAATAAGAATGCTTGCGTAGCAATATCTAACTGGTGATTAATTTTTTTAACCTCATAAAACCTTATTGGAGGACAACCCATACCTCCACAATTTAGTGCAAAATGAATTCTAGGGTCTAAATTTGTTACCCTTAAATTTTTTTCTAACTCACTTACAAAATATTTTTTTAGGTAACCTTTACTCCACCAAATCCTTGATTTTCGTAAAATATTATGTTCAATATCGTTTAAACTAAGTTTAATTCCAGCAATTTCAATTTGTTTTTTATTAAAAAAAGTTTTTCTTTTTAAAGGGTTTAAAATAATTCTAGGATTAGGTTGAAGAAGAATTATTGCAAAAGAATTATAAATATTAATCCAAAAAGTTTTTTTCTTTTCGTCTGTTTCTAGCGAGATTAACAATTGCCCCAATGATAATTTATTGAGATGTTCTACATATAGGATAATTCTATTATTGGTTTTTGCAGCTTGTAAAAGGTCTTGGGATATTTTTACTAATTTCATAAAACAAATTTCATAAAACTTGTTTTATTCTCGTGTCAGCCGCTAGACATTGCGTAATATCTATTTACAGAAATCTATTTAATTAGTTCTTTAAAATGATTTTTGATATCGTCACCATAACCGATGAGCCTATTGTTTTTAACTAATGCAGGAACTATCATTAACGAAAAAGGCAAATTATATTCTTCTTCGTCAATGTTAATCACTGTAATCGTAATGTTATTTTGCTTAAGAAAAGAGATGATATTTTCGCAACTTTTACATTGATTACCAACGTATAATTGATATAATGACATTTGTAGCAAAAAAATTATTTTAAGTTATCAATATCTCTAATTAAAAATTTATTACGTTCAAGATGTATTAAATTTTGCTCTTTTAACTCGTTTAATACGGTGGTAACCGTTTGCCGTGATGTGGCAGTTAAATTAGCAATATCTTGGTGTGTTAAATGGTGTTTTACTAATATTTCGTAACCAATTTTTTTACCAATTTCTACACCCATATCTTTTATAAACTCTATAATTCTAGTTCTAGCATCTTTAAAGATTAAAGATTCTAATCTTCGTTCAATTTTTTGCAATCTAAATCCTATTAGTTTAGTAACACGCATGCCTAGTCTCGAGTTATTCTCCATCATTTCTTCCATGTCAGACATGTTCATGGCACAAATTTTTACTTCGTTATCTAACGCCATTGCAAAATCTTTTCTTTTTCCTTCTCCCACTAGGCTTAATTCTCCAAATATTTCTCCTGGCCCTAAAATAGCTTTTATAATTTCTTTACCATCATCTGAGTAAGTGCCAATTTTAACTCTTCCTTTTTTTAAAAAGAAGATAGAAGACGAGGGATCGTCAGGAAAAAAAATATATTCATTTTTTTTGATGTAACTATCTCTTATTATTTTAGCCATTTTCATCTTATCTGTAATAGATAAAGCTTTTAAAATGTTAAAATTTTCGAGATGCCATAATTTTGATTCTGTAGACATAATGCTTGTTTTTAGTGAATGTGTCTAAATTATTATTCCATACAAAGATAAATGTAATTTGCAGCAATAAAATGTCCTAACTACGACTTTACTTTAAGATAACTTACTAGCTAAGATTTTCATTTCCATTATGGGAGAAATTTTATCATATAAAATATGGTAAATAGCTTCAACAATAGGCAATTCTACGTTGTATTTCTTATTAATTTTATGGATACCTTTTGCTGCATAATAACCTTCGGCAACCATATTCATTTCTATTTGTGCAGATCGTACAGAATATCCTTTACCAACCATACTTCCAAAATTTCTATTTCTCGAAAACTGAGAATAAGCAGTTACTAATAAATCACCTAAATAGGCAGAAGATTTAACATCTCTATGAATGGCATGAATTGCACTAATAAATGATTTTGTTTCTGTTATTGCACAGGAGATTAATACTGCCTGAAAATTATCGCCATAACCTAAGCCGTGGCAAATACCGCTTGCTACTGCGTAAACATTTTTTAAAATTGCTGACAATTCGGTTCCAAATAAATCATCAGAAGTAGAGGTGTTGATATATCTACACGACATAGATTTTGCTATATATTCTGCAATTTCATTTGTTTGACAGGCAATGGTTAAGTAGGATAGTCTTTCCATAGCTACTTCTTCGGCATGACATGGCCCTGCAATCATCCCAATTTTAGAATAAGGAATTTTAAAATTTAAATGAAAATATTCTGCTGGTATTTGATTGTATTCTGGTACTACTCCTTTAGTTGCTGAAACTACTATTTTGTTTTCTATACCTTTTAAGGTTTCATTATCAAAGGCAGCCGCAATGTAAGGAGATGGAATAGCAACAATTAAAATATCTGAATGATGAACAATTTTTTGTAAATCTGTACTTAAATTTAGTTTATTTGTATCAAATTGAATGGATTGGATATACCTCGGATTGTTTTTAAATTTTAAAATATGGTCGATAGATTTTTTATCTCTCATCCACCAATTAACCTGTTCTAGATTTTCGGTAAGAATTTTTACAATGGCTGTTGCCCAGCTACCTCCACCTAAAACTGCTATTTTCTTATTATCCATAATACAAATATACTTACATGTTTGTATTTTCAAAATATTAATAGCCTAATTTCTTACGTTAGACATCCAAGAAATCCAACTATTTAAATCTTGAAGCACTCCTGCCTTGGCTAAATGGGCTAGGATGAACATATCTTAAAGAAATTTCAAAACCGCCATTGCTTTTAGATGCGTTACTTAAATTAGAAGTATTTAGGTCATAACTAAAACCTATTGTGTAATTAGCAATTTCTAAATAAGAAGTAATAATAAAAGCATCATTTAAGCGATATTCAGCACCAAAACCTATCGTTCCTCCTTTTAAATTTCCTGTATATTTTGATGCTTCTTTAAATCGATAGGCAAAATTTGCTCCTACCAAAACTTCATTTAAGCTACCTTGATGTAAAAAGACGGCAGAAGGTAAAATAGAAATTTTAGTGTTAGGAATTCCAATAATTCCTGTTGTATGCCCAACCCACCTATAATACAAGGGGTCATCAATAATGGCTTGGTATTCTGTTTTGGGTTTATTGATGTGTTGAATTGAAAGTCCAGCAATGATTAATACTTGGTTGTTTCCTGTCATATAACGTTCCCCTTTTCTGTAAGTCCATGTTAATCCTGATGCAAAATCTGGGGCTGCAACAGCGTAATTTCCAATGCTTTCTCCTGTCGAAATTTGAGCGTTATAATTAAATCCATCGTATTGATTTCCCCATTTTAAGTTGTTTAAATCTACTTTTCGTTGAAAATAACCTCCTTGAACTCCTAAGCCTAAGGTGTTTTTATCATCTAAATTTACATGATAAGCAACAGCCAAGTTGGCATTAGTTTGGTTCATTTTAGAATCACCAGCTTTATCTTTAAACAAGAATATTCCTCCTGCAAAATAACCTGTTTTTGAGCTAGCTTTTTTAAAACTCATATCATAAGCTGCCATCATGGTTACAAAAGGTGCTGTAGAAACGCTACTCCATTGTGTTCTATAATTTAAAATTCCTCTAACATCGTATTCTGTTCCTGCATTAGCTGGGTTTAGTTCTAACGGAGTCATGTAAGTCTGAGAGAAATGTATATCCTGAGCAAAACTATTAATGGTTAAAAGTTGAAAGTTAATGGCAATGAGTAATAATAAAAATATTCTTTTCATAATAGGTTATATTAGTTCTTGATAATTTTAAATTCAGTTCTTCTGTTTTTTTGATGGGTTTCTTCTTTGGCTACTTCTGAGGTTAATTTGTTAATGTCGGCATTACTAATAAGTAAGTGTTTTTCGCCATATCCTTTGGCAATTAATCTACTTTTGCTAACGCCTTTACTTTGTGAGTAATTTATACAAGATTGTACTCTAGCTTGAGAAAGATTATCAAGGGTTACTATAAATATTAAAATCCTCATATTTACCTTATTAACGATACATTACCTTTTAAAGTTATTTGTTTGCCTGTTATTAATGTGGCGTTTAATGTGTAAACAAAAACAGCATTATTTAAATTTCGTCCTTTGTAAGAACCGTCCCAACAATCATCAACATTTGTAGATTCATAAACTACCTCTCCCCAACGTGCAAATATTTTAAA
The DNA here is from genome assembly GCA_964625955.1 of uncultured Vicingus sp. Classification (GTDB taxonomy): domain Bacteria; phylum Bacteroidota; class Bacteroidia; order Flavobacteriales_E; family Vicingaceae. The sequence continues at coordinate 8,206 of CAZVEW010000018.1, forward strand.
ATTCATACTTTCAATACAGTTGTTATACACTTTTAAACAGTCATTTTGCCCATCACCATTAGGAGAAAAGGCAGTAGGAACATATAATTCGCCACAAACAACATCTACATTAACCGTAACACAAGCAGTATCTGAACATCCGTTATCTGTTACTAGCACACAATAGGTTGTTGTTGCTGTTGGCGTTGCTGTTGGATTGGCACAGGTACTACAACTTAAATCTCCATTTGGATTCCAATTAAAGCTACTACCTCCAGTAACATTTAAATCAAGCGATTGACCTAAAATTATTGTGGTATCTGGGCTAGGAGTTAAATTAATTGTTGGCGTGGGAACTACATTTACGGTTATTGTGGTGGTATCGGTACACGTTCCAATTGCGGCAATTACCGAGTAAGTTGTAGTATCAATAGGCGAAATATTAATGGTAGAAGAAGTATCGCCTGTACTCCAAATGTAAGTGTTACCACCTGTTGCTACTAAGCTAATGGCATTTCCTAAACACATGCTGGTATTGCCTGTAATAGCTGCCGTAGGTGGAGCTTGTACGGTAATGGTAATTTGATTGGTGTTACTACAACCATTGCCATCTGTACCTGTTACATTGTAAGTGGTTGTGGTAGTTGGGTTTACGTTAATTGCAGTAGTTGTTGCTGTTGTATTCCAAACGTAAGTGTTACCACCAGAAGCTGTTAATGTGGTTGAATCTCCTGTGCATAAAATACTATTTCCAGTAATATTAATTGTAGGAAGAGGGTTTACCGTAATCGTTAATTGAGCTGTATTAGTACAAGTGTTTGCATCGCTTCCTGTAACCGTATAAGTTGTTGTTGCTGTTGGCGTAAAAGTACTTCCATCAACTACTCCATTATTCCAAGTGTAACTTATTCCACCTGCTCCTGACAAAGTAATTTGGTCTCCTTGACAAATAATAGTATCTGTTGAGCTAGCAGTTATTGTTGGTAAAGGATTAACAAAAATTGTTATTGTATCTGTATTAGCACAATTTGCACCAATAGTTCCTGTAACAGTATATAATAAAGTTCCACTTGGAGTGAAAGCAACACCATCTGTTACGCCATTATCCCAAGTATAAGTAGTAGCACCACTTCCTGTTAAAGTAATAGTATCGCCTTGACAAATGGTAGAAGAAGGAGTTACATTGGCAATAACATTAGGTAAATTAACTACATTTATATTAATGGTAGCTGTATTTTGGCAGCCATTTCCATCAATCCCAATTACGGTATAAATAGTCGTTGTTGTTGGATTAAAAGTAACCCCATCACTTACGCCATTATCCCATGTATATGATGTTCCTCCATTTCCTGTTAAAACAACGGTGTCTCCTAAACAAATAATGGTATCAGGCAAAGCTGTAGCTGTTATATTAGGAAGAGGATTTACGGTAACTGTAATTTGAGCAGTATTTGAACAACCTCCTGTAGTTCCTGTAACAGTGTAAGTTACAATTCCTGTTGGTACAAAGGCAACGCCATCTGTTACGCCATTATCCCAAGTGTAAGAAGTAGCACCACCTCCTGTTAAAGTAATTGTATCGCCATTACAAATACTATTTGAAGGAGTTGCAGTAGCAGTTACCGTAGGAATAGGATTTACGGTTATCGTTACTTGACTTGTTGAAGAAGGACAAGGAGCATTACTTATTGTCCACACAAAAA
>CAZVEW010000018.1:9987-24523 GCA_964625955.1 uncultured Vicingus sp.
GATACACTTAGAGGTGTAGCACCAAGATTGGTGCCTCCTGTTGCCGCTGTGTAAACATTGTAAACAACACCTGAACCAGAGCCTGCACCATTAATGGTTGTTGAACTACCACTACAAATTGTTGTACTTGTCGCTGAGGCTGTTGGGTTGGGTGGAGGTGTACAGACAATAGTTTGGCAATCGACTATTTTTGTTGGTGTTAAATTAGCAACAACAGGAACAAAACTTGATTTTGTAGAACCGCTGTAAACATTTGGCGTAATAGTTACAAAACTTGGTGTAAAAGCTGATTTATTTAAACTAATATTTGAAGGGGTACAGGCAGCATCAAGTAAATCTCCATTGGGGTCAGTTTTAATTAAATGATAATTAAAGCCTGTAAATTGTTGAGCCATCATTGCTAATACATAACCAGAATCACTTACTTGTATTCCCTCTGGAGTTACTGATGATAACCCTCCGCTATATGATTTTTGAAAAATTAAACTACCATTACTCGGTTCAATTTTAGCCAAAAATGAAGCAATAGTGAAACTTGGGAAAGCTCCAAAATCAATGTACGTACCTAAAGAAGCATATTTGCCATCTACGGTTTCAAAAGAATTGTAACTTTCTGCGGTATTTGGAAAGAAAAATGAACCTGAACTGTAAGTATATCCCCAAGTTGTTGTTCCTGCAGAATTTATTCGCATCATTAACATATCGTTGTTGTAACTTCCGCTTACTAAAACCTCTCCATTTGATAGTGTTTTTGCAGAAAATAAACCTTCCGTTTTCCCAGCACTACCAAACTTTTTAATCCATTGTAATGTTCCTGTTAAATTTGTTTTTAAAATAATGGCATCGGTACTTTCGTTAGATCCTCCTCCTTCACTTGTAGAACCAACAAAAATATAGCCATCGCTAACTTCGGCTATATCTCTTATAAAGTGTTCATTATCAAAAGCTGTGGTAACAAAAATAATTTTATCCCAAAGTATTGTACCTGCAGCATCTGTTTTAACAATATAAATGTTTGCAGAATCTAATATGGCAGGTGGACCTGGCGGGTTGTAACTCTCTACACTTCCTGCAGTAATAAAACCACCATCTGAGGTTTCTATAACTCTTTCAGCCCTTTCGTTAGTGCCATTTGTTGTTGCGTATTTATTTGCCCAAGTAACAGCACCTCCGGGAGCTATTTTCATCAACATTTCCCCTGGATCTGATGCTCCAGCAATGATATAACCACCTGTAGAAATATTTTTTATTTCAGAAAATTCTGTTGCTAAAGATGCTGCATAACCTTTCGCCCAAACAATATTTCCTGCTTGGTCAGTTTCAAATAAATTACCATAAAGTGGGATAAAATTAGCATTTGTACCTGCAAACAGGTAATTACCTGTTGGCGTTTGTACTACGCCTCCTGCTAAATCAAAACTAGCAATATCATAGTTAATTCTAAAGGTGTTTTGCGCATTTATTATTGTGGCAAAACATAAAAACCCAAAAAGATATAAGGAGTACAAGAAAGTAGTATTTTTTTTCATAAGTAGTTGATTAATTGGGGTTAAGAATGCAAATATGAATTAAAAATTGATATAAGCCAAATATTTTTACCTAAATCTAGAACTAGACTTAGTACCTCTTCCGTAGGAAAAAGGATTAGGATTAATAAATCGGATAAAAATTTCTGGGCCACCATTTCCACTTGTTGCAGAGGTTAAACCAGAGACATTTATATCATAAGAAAAACCAGTAGCAAAATTGGCCAATTCGAACTCTATAGTTGGAGAAAAAGCATCGCCAACCCTATAATAGCTACCAACAGAAACAGCCATTTCTTTAAAAATACCAGTGTATTTTGATTCTTCTTTTAACATGTATCTAAACAATAAACCTGCGGTAATTTCTCTTGTAGGCCCTTGAAAATAGGTGATTAACTTTGGTCGGAAAGCAAATTTAGTATTAGGTACGCCAATATGTGCCTCCGTGTGAAAGGCTATTTTTGAGTATAACTTATCTGTTTCTCCAAATTGAATTTGTTGGCTTGGTTTTGTTACATGATAAAAAGCTAACCCCGCTTTCATGTTAAAATCATCATGAGAGCTAAGTGTTTTTGATCCTGTTCCATAAGCCCATAAAGCACCTGCTGAAAAGTCAAAATAATTAATGCTTTCAAAAGTAAATGATTCGTTTGGGTTAATGGTTGGATCAAAAACTTGCCCATTAAACTGAGAATCCCACCTTAAATTATTAGGATCCATTGAGTTTTGAGCCCAAGAGCCCATTAAACCTACTGAAGCAGTATTGTTTTCATCCAAATAAATAACACTTGATAATGCTAATGAAATCTTAGTTGTTCCAAATTTTGTTTCTCCAGCAACATCTTTGAAAGCATTTAATCCTACACCTAAATAACCATTTTTCCATTTGTTTTTTAGTATGCCACCGTCTAGCATCACGGCATAAGTTCTGTAAGGGCTTCCTATGCTAGACCATTGGTTTCTGTAATTTAACACACCCCTCACATCGCCATTAAATACACCTGCTGTTGCGGGATTAACTATTAGTGGCATAGCATCATACATGGTAAAATGAATGTCTTGGGCGTATAGCTTCGAGGTTTGAAGTTTGAGGTTCAAAGCTAAACCTAGCATGAGAACAATTCTAATGGTATGTTTTATATTTTTCATCTATTTTATTATTTAACGTTTAAGGGTGTTTGACATTGAACCTCAAACTTCAAACCTCGAACGATTATTTTTATCTAATTAATGTAATATCTCCTTTTTGTTTTACTTCATTGCCATCAATAAACGTTGCTTGCAGGTAGTAAACAAAAACAGCTTTATTCATCGCTTTTCCTCTAAAAGTTCCATCCCAACCAGTAACTAAATCGTTTGTTTCAAATACTTTTTCTCCCCAACGATCGTAAACGATAAAATCAAAGCTTGCAATTCCTTTGCCTCTAACGTAAAGTACATCGTTACTGCCATCTCCGTTAGGAGAGAATATATTAGGAACAAAAATTACGTTCTCGAAATTAACAACTACACTAACTTGGTCTGTTGCTACACATCCATTAGAATCTACAACTGATACCGTATAGGTAATTGTTTCATCGGGTGTAGCAGTGGTGGTTGGACAAAGAATACAGCTTAGCCAATCAGGAGGAGTCCAAGTGTAAGTTCCGTTTGTGCCTGTTGCATTAAGTACGGTACTTTCTCCTAAATTAATCGTTACGTCCGTTCCAGCATCTATTGTTGGTGTAGCATTTACTTGAAGATTAAGTGTTGAACTATCCGATCCAAACGAATTACTAACTACCAATTTAATAATATAATTACTGTCTGTATTAAAACAAATGTTTGTTGGATTTTGATTTGTTGATGAACTTGGAGTTCCTCCATTAAAAGTCCATAACCAAGAAGTAGCCCCTGTACTCATGTCGGTAAAATTAATACAATTGCCTGCACAGATTGTGCTATCGCTAATTCCGAAACTTGCCGTAGGTAAAGTACAAGAAGTAACATTTATATAATTTGTCATGATGGTATCATCTGTTCCATTGGCATCGGTAACGGTTAACATTACTTGATAATTCCCTGCTGTTGGGTAGCAAATATTTGTTGGGTTTTGTTGGGTAGATGTTGTTGTGCTTGCTCCTGTAAAACTCCACGACCAATTTGTAATTCCACCACTAGCACTAGAGGTACTTAAATCGGTAAAACTGATGCAATCGCCTGTGCAAATATTAGTTAATGAAGCTGAAAAACTAGCAACAGGTTGCGGTAAAGTACAATTATTAATAATAACATTTGTAGTTACGGTATCTGGACAAGCACCTGAGGTAGCGTAAGTAACAGTATAACTTCCTGCACCAGAAACAGCAATATTTATTTGCCCTGTTGAAGCGTTAATTGTTCCGCCATTATTAATGGTGTATGTTCCGCCTGTTGTGCCTGTTAAAGTTGGTGTTGGGTTAGGGTCTGTTAAGCAATAACTTCCCTGTGCGTAGCTAATGTATGCACTATCCGAAGCATTAACCACAATAGTCATGGTATCTACATCGCCACAAGAACCCGAAATGGTATAAGTAATTACATGGCTTCCAACACCAGCAGTTACAGGGTCAAAATTTGCACCAGTTACTCCTGTTCCAGACCAAACACCACCAGCATCTACAGCAGTTAAAGCAATAAAGTTATTATTGTTAGAACAAACAGGAGGTACTTGTGTTATAGTTGCATTAGCACCACTTGTTAAAACAACATTAAAAGTTCCAGTATTGGGGCAGGCACCATTTGTGGTATAAGTAACCGTATAGTTTCCTGCACCAGAAGCAGTAATGTTTATTTGTCCCGTTGAAGCATTAATTGTTCCGCTATTATTAATGGTGTATGTACCACCCGATAGCCCCGTATTGGTTGGTGTTGGGTTAGGGTCTGTTAAGCAATAACTTCCTTGAGCATAACTAAACCCAACGCTATCTAAAGGGTTAATAACAATAGTCATGGTATCTGTGCTTCCACAACTTAAAGTATAAGTAATTACATGATTACCAACACCTGCTGCAGCTGGATCAAAAGTTCCATTGGTAGGGCTTATAATACCATTGCCAGACCAAGTTCCACCTGTTTGTGCTGCTGTTAATGTTGTTGAAGCAGCATTGGCACAAAAAGGACCTGCTTGTGTTATCGTAGCATCGCACGTAGTACTACAAGGAGATAAAGTGGAGATGGTGGTTATGAGCGTATTTCCAAAACTATCTACAATTTGTATAGAGTCAACACCTGCTGGAGGTGTTACTGTTGTTCCGGTAGTAAACGATACCCAACCTGCAGGAGAGGTACATGAATCTAAAGGTGTAGGAAATGGATTAAAACATTGTCCAACAAAAGCATTCCATGTTCCTCCACAAGCAGTACATTCCGTTGAATTAGTAATTGGAGTAGTAGATCCTTGTTGCCATTCACTCCAAGTAAAAGGACTTGTTCCTCCTGAAACTGTAATATCTCCGTTGCTTTCTAGGCAAGCGGTCATTGCAGAACAAGAACCAACAGTTATTGTAATAGAATGATTACCACAAGCCAATGTATAGGTAATAGTATAGGTTCCAGCACCAGCTATTGAAGGATCAAAAACACCAGTTGAGGTATTTAGTCCTGCAGTTGTTGGGGATGAACTCCATGTTCCTCCAGTTGTATTTGGATTTAAATTGACAGGGGAATCAGTGGTACATAAAGGACCTACAGGACAAAAATTCGGATCGCAACAAACGGAAGAATACTGACCTCCAGCACTCATATTTAAAGATTCAATTCTCCCTCCTCGCCCAGTAGTAACACTGTTGTCTGACAGAGCACCACAAGCAAGCACTTCACCATTCGAATTTACACTCACATCATATACAGTAAAACCACCTGTTGTCATTGCTGTACTTAAAATATTTAAATTGGCATCAAATTTTACTACTCTATCCATTGAGCCTGCATATACATTCCCAGCAGCATCCACATCTAATCCGCTACAATCAACAACTAACACCCCTAAAGATACGGTAGAACTTCCCCCAGGCAGACTTACTGTATTCAGTAAAGCTCCAGTGTTAACATCCCATTGAAGTACCTGTGTGCCAGTGTGTGTATAAAAATAGTTGTCATTTGCTACTAAAGCCTTTAAGCCGCCTCCATTTTGTGATGCACTTAAAAAAGTTTCACATTTATACCCCAAATGGTGTTGATTGTCTACTTCAAAATCAGGTCCAGCACCAGCACATGCAGTTAAATTTTGATCAATAACACCAACTTCGGTGTGTGTTAAATAAACATACTTTGAGTTCTTTGTCGGTGCAATAGATCGAACTTCTATAGGTGTTGTCCCACTTTGTGTACCTACCGTTACATCTGATATAACAGTTCCATTGCTAAGGTTTATGTTATAAATTTTTGCTTCAAATAAAAGCCCATTAACATGAGTTCCTCCCACAATTAATTTAGTATTATCGCAATTAAACGTAATCGACCAATACTCATAACTATCAAGAAATCCTCCTGGACCATTATCATGCCAGACCATTGCACCAGCAGTACTTATTCTTTCAATTTCAGCACCAACCCCTTGAGTGATATAACTAACTCCAGCATTATCTGTAGCCAATGTACCTAACCATCTGTTAGGATTAGAACTAGCTGACCATGGAGAAGAATACGTCCATTGTAAGGAGCCTGCGCTATTGTATTTTCTTAATTCCATAGGTGTTTCACCTCCTATGGCATAAATATTACCAGCACCATCTGTTTCCACTTCTCTAACAAAAGCACCACCGGCACTTGCATTAAAATTAGGTGTAATTATCCATGGGTCGATAATTACTTCTTTTGAATTATCATAATTGTCTATATCAAAAGTTAAAACATCATTATTAAAAACATATTTTGATTTTATTGCAGACTTATTGGTTTCATAAAAAGTGTGTGGTTCGTGCTCTATTAAATCGGTCTTTGAGGTTTTAATTTCTAGTTGACCAGATTGATTGAGATTAAATAAAACATTTTCGTTGCTGTAGTTAGTGTGATTCGAAGTATATTTCATTTTAATTTGAGAAGGATTTGCTCCTGGGTGTAATATCACATTGTATTTTATTCCTCCCTTAGGATGTAAAGTATATTCAATATCAATGTTATCATAAATGTTTTTGTAAGTAATTATCTTGTACCCAGCAACATTGTAAATATTTTTAACATCATTAGTGTTTTTATCTCTTACCGCATAAGAAAAATAATGACTTGTTTTGTTCTTAGCTATAATTTTAACATTTGGATTAGTGCCAACAAAAAACACATTAACAAATTCACTTGTTTGAACTCTACTGGGAGCATTAGGATTGTCTTTTGTTTTGTTAGGATTTCTTATTAGTCTTTCTAGTCGGTGAGTTATTCCTTTTTTTGTAAAAAAAGTAAACCAACCATCTTGCTGACTTAAAGCATATTCAATGGCGTTTTTTGGTTGCCAATTTTTCCCATCATACTGACCTTCATTCTTCACAAAAGCCCTATCTGATATGTTGTTATTAATCCATTTACTGGTTTGAGCGTTGATAAAAAATGGCAAAACAACTAAAAGTAATAAAAGTCTTTTCATCTCAAAAAGTTTAATAAAAAATAAAGGTAGATAAAAAAATATGTAGTAAACAAAATAGAACGATATCTGTTTGTTTTAAATTAGAATTCTAATAGCTACTATTTGTTTAAAAATCAACAATTTTGTTAATTTTTGTTGTTAAACAAAAAAAATTCACAAGTTTATTTTATTGCAGGAGTGTTGTTTTATTACTTATTACGGCCTTGTGAGAACCTTTCTTTTTAAATAAAATTATGCTATTTATTAAATAATAATCAATAATTTTAGGGTTCTAAATTTTATAGATGAAAAGTACAGAGTTATTATTTGAATTAATACAATCCTTAACTAAGGCAGAAAAAAGATATTTTAAGCTTTTTTCCTCATTACATAGAGAAAACAATAATTATATTAAATTATTTAATGCAATTCATCAACAAAAAAAATATGATGAGAGTGAATTGTTGTTATTGTTTAAGGATGAGGCTTTTGTTAGACAATTTTCTGTTGCTAAAAATTATTTAATTAATTTAATCGTAAAAAGTTTAAGAATTCATCATCATAAAGCAAAAAAAAGTATTGAACTTAACGATTACCTATCCGAGATAGAAATATTGTATTGGAAAGGCTTGTATAAATTAGCATTTAAACGATTAAAGCAAGCAAGGAAGATAGCCATTAAATACGAAATATTACCCTATTTATTGTTGTTAAATCATTGGCATCGAAAGCTTATAGATTATGTTTCTGAGGATTTTTTTAATGAAAAACTTGAAGAGGATACGCAATCTTTATTGGTAGCATATACCCAACAAATGGCGTTAGGTTTTTTAACCAATAAAATGAACAAAATAACGAAACAAACGATAAGAAGTACAACACAAACTGTTGAAAAAGTTAAAGAAATATTTAAACATCATTTAATGCAGCTTAATGTTGATGAAGTAGCTAATTTTCATGCTAAGTCTGACCTCTATTTTTTAAAAGGTATTGGAAATTCTTTATTAGGGAATGACGAGGAAGAGGTGAGGTATATTAAAAAATCAATTGACTTTTTAGAAGAAAATCCTCATCAAATTAAGGAAAACCCTACAGGATACGCATCGTGCTTAAACAATCTTTTATTATACTATTACTCAAAAGGTTATACTGGAGAGTTTTTAAAATATTTAACTAAATTAGATCAATTTGAATCGAAGTTTAGCCATGAAAAAGCTTATTTTGATGAGTATAGGTTTAATCTTAAAGTGGGTTATTATCTATTTTTAAGAGATAAAAAGAACATACAGTTGTCTATTATAGAAATGCAAAATTGGTATCTTGATAAAAAGGTAAAAAAAAGTATTCAAGTAAAAATGATTTGCGAATATAATATTGCTTTAGTCAATTTTTATTTAAACGATAACAAACTAGCCCTTAAATGGAGTAATAGTTGTTTTTCATTTTTTGATATGAAAAGGAAAAAATATAGACACGATATTGCGGTTTCCTCGTTAGTTATACAAACAATTATTTATTATGAACTTGGGCATTACAATTTAGGATTAAAAGCATTAGAGATAATATTTACGATAGCCAAAGTAAATAATTATGGTGAGGTAGAACTTAGTATTTTTAATGAATTACAATCTTTACTAACCAAATATAATTTAACCGAAGTAATAGAAAACATGAGCAACATTATTAAAAATCAACGATATAAATTAATAACTATTGATAGAGATATTGTTGAGCTATGGATTGAAAAGAACACTAAATAAAAAAAAGGAGGGATAATTTAAATTTATTTACTTTAGCCATCTAAAAAAATAAACAAATGCGAAAGTTTGTATCGGTTTTTCTTGCAATAATCTTTGTCGCTTGTAAAAGCAACAACAAGCCAAAAGTTACACTTGCCGTAGCTAACAATATGCAGTATGCAATGAATGAGATAGTTTTAAAGTTTGAAGAAAAATATGCTATTAAGGTAGAGGTTTCTAGTGGGTCTTCAGGCACATTAACTTCACAAATTCAGCAAGGTGCTCCTTATGATGTTTTTATTTCCGCAAACATGAAATACCCTAAAAGTCTTTACATCAAGAAACTAACTGTTAATGCTCCTAAAGTTTACGCTCTCGGCTCACTTGTTTTGTGGACACTAAAAGAAATTGACATTAAAAACGGCTTACAATCATTAACGAACAGCAATATTCAAAAAATAGCCATAGCTAACCCAGAAACAGCACCATATGGAATAGCTGCTATGGAAGCACTACAAAATAAAGCTCTTTTAACAGTTCTTAAATCTAAAATTGTGTATGGAGAAGGAGTGAGCCAAGTCAATCAATACGTTAAATCTAAAGCTGTTGATGTTGGTATAACTAGCAAATCTGTTGTATATTCTCCTAAGCTAAAAAGTAAAGGTATTTTTGTAGATGTGGACAAAAATCTATACAAACAAATTGACCAAGGAATTGTTATCCTTACCAGAGGGAAAGCAAAGAATTTTAAAAATGCTAAACTATTTTACAACTTTATGTTTACCCCCGAAGTAAAAACTATTTTAACAAAATTTGGTTACGACACGATTGAATAAATGATTGATTGGACACCATTTTTTATCACCTTTAAACTAGCGTTAATAACAACTTGCATATTGTTTGTTATTGCTATTCCAATTGCTTATTGGTTAACTTATTCTAAATTTAGAATAAAGTTTTTAGTTGAAGCGATAATGAGTTTACCCATCGTTTTACCCCCTTCTGTTTTAGGATTTTATTTGTTAGTAGCATTTAGTAATCAAAATGCTTTTGGCACTTTTTTGTCTGATTATTTGGATATAAACATTCCATTTACTTTTACAGGATTAGTAATTGGGTCGATAATTTACAGTTTCCCTTTTATGTTACAACCCATTCAATCAGGATTCCAAAACTTACCAAAATCGTTAAAGGAGGCCTCTTACACCTTAGGAAAAACTAGGGTCAAAACCTTAATTAATGTTTTATTACCCAACATCAAATCTTCTTTATTAACAGGAATTGTATTAAGTTTTGCACACACCATAGGGGAATTTGGTGTGGTATTAATGATTGGAGGAAATTTAAATGAAACGAGAGTTGCATCAATTGCCATTTACGATAGAGTTAATAAATTAGATTACAGTACTGCTCACATATATTCCCTAATTCTTTTACTTTTTAGCTTTGCCATTTTATCAGTAGTTTATTTTTTTAATAAAAAAGGAACAAAAACGCTTTCATGATAATATTTGATCTCCATAAGAAATTTAAGCGTAAAGGTGAATCTTTCCATCTTCATCTGAATGCTAAGTGCCAACAAGGTAAAATTATTGCTATTTACGGAGCCTCTGGGGTTGGAAAAAGTAGTTTACTAAGAATGCTAGCAGGATTAACCAAACCAGAAAAAGGCATTATATCTGTAGATAAAGAAATATGGTTTGATAGTACTACAAGCAAAAACATTAAGTCAAACAAACGCAGCATTGGATTTTTATTTCAAGATTATTCTTTATTTCCAAATATGAATGTTTTAAAAAACATATTGTATGGTGTTGATGATAAAAATGACCTAGACTTAATAAATCGAATTATAGAAATTGGGGATTTAAAAAACCTATTAGATAGAATGCCCGATAGTTTATCTGGAGGGCAGCAACAGCGAGTAGCATTAGCAAGAGCAATAGCAAGAAAACCAAAATTATTACTGCTAGATGAGCCTTTGTCGGCATTAGATGCAGCAATGAGAATTAAACTGCAAAAAGAAATTTTAGCGATAAATAGTTTAATAAAAACAACTATAATCATTGTAAGCCATCATTTACCTGAGGTTTTTAAATTGGCAGACGAAGTGTTGGTAATAGAAAATGGGAAATTCACAAAAAAAGGTACGCCTGCAGAAATTTTTACAAATGATAATACCAATTTAGTAGGAGAATTTCTTGCTATGAAAGATGATTCAACGGTTAGCATTCTAGTTGACGGGAAAATAGTAAGCGTCAATCTTCCTGAGAAAAACTAATCGTATTTTATTTGATGAATATAGATTGCTGTTGCAGTAAAACCAAAAATTGCTAAAACAGTTAAGATTAAAAAACTATTACCTGCAATACCACAACTAAAATCTACCTGAATAATTGCTTTTCTAATTATATCACTTAAATGAGATAACGGATTATATTTTGCGATACGCTCTAACCAAGCAGGCAGCCCTTTATTAGGAACTAAGGCGGTGCTTGTAAAAATAACAGGCAAATTAAAAAGATTAACAAATGTTGCCATCAACTCTGATGTTTTTGTCTTTAATGCAATAAAACATGCTATTGAAGCATAAAAATAAGTAAATAAAAATGTGGCTAAAAACAATTTTAATATACCATTCAAGGTAATTACCAAATCTGTTACGCCTATAAAATAGCCAATAATTAATAAAATTATTACTTGAATAATAATTCGAGTATAATCGGCAAAAATTTTAAAAAATAATGCTAAAATTTTTGATAAAGGTGTAAAATTATACCTGCCAAAAAAATCTGTTTGAAAATCTTTTATGTATAATATTCCTGATTGAGAACTTGACTGAATAACCGTCATAGCACAAATTCCCGGCAATAAATAAGCTAAATAGTTTCCTCCTTGAACGGGTATCTTTTTCTCAAACAAAAAACCAAAAATTGTTAGCCAAAAGAGGGGCTGAACAAATGAAAAAACCAAATGAATTGGTCGGTAGTAGAGTTTTTTCCACATCCGCAAACAAATATAATATCCCGCTAATAGACTATTCATTTTTTTCTTTTCTTTTTTCCCTTTCCTTTCTCTTCTCCTTGTTTTTCAACCAAAGATAATTTGTTAAATCCAACCAAAGTAGATTGCAAATTGTTTTCGCAATACCGAGTACTCGATATTTTATCTATGTTTTCTTTTTTGAAAAGCTTAACTTTTTCAACCAATTCTAACCTGTTTGGACACGAAACTATTAATCTATTATGATGTTTAACTGAAGATATTTCATCGTCAAAGTTAACATCAAAATCTATTGCTTCTTTAAAATCAATCTCTTCTAAAAAATAAGGATTAGATGCTATAATTTCCTTTGGATTTCTATAGTCTTGCATAACACCTTTATCAATCAATAATATTTTTGTTGCATTATTTTCGGCCATTTCAATATCGTGCGAAACACAAAGTATTGTTTTATGTATCGCATTTAAAAAAGAAATTATTTTAGATTTTATACCATAATCTAGCCCAACAAAAGGCTCATCAATTAACAAAATATCAGGATTATGGATTAAACCTAAAGCAATATTAACTAATTGCTTTTGTCCGCCAGATAATTTTTTAACCTTTTTATTTACAATGTAATTAAGTCCTAAAGCATTGATTAAAAACAATTTTCTTTCTTTAAACTTTTTCCGAGATAAATCATGAAGACTTCCAATAAAATCTAAAATATCTGTAACATACATTTCATGATCTAAGCCATAAGATTGCGGAATATAACCTATTAGTTTTGAACGAGATTTTACATTTTTAATCTCTTTACCTTCAAAAACAACATTTCCTTTTTGCGGAATTTCTGCTCCTAAAATTAATTTGAGTAGCGAACTTTTTCCGCTGCCATTGGCTCCTAATAAAAAAACAAAATCACCTTTTTCAAATTCAACACTAAAATCATCAAAAACCAACGCTCCTTTTGGGTATTTAAACTTTATATGCTGTAATTCAATTGCTTTCACTTGTTACAAATAATTAATGACGACAAGTTACATTATTTTATTGATTTTGAATTAAGACCTTGCTTTTTCGTAAGCATCATTATGGATGATTGTTCCTACGTGTTCTCCATTAATAGCTTGCTCAATTAATTCTGGCTTGTTTCCATTTACAATTTGAAAGCTATTACAATGCTTGTTACTTTTCAACACATCAATTATTACCCTGTTAATGGGCAATGTTTTCAAATTCATTTGTGCTAATTCTTTCACATTTATTTTAGGAATAAATGTAGCATCAGCATTAGTTTTGGGGTCTTTATCATACAAGCCATCAACATCTTTTAATAATGTAACCGATTTAAAACCAAAAGTTTCAGCTAAAATAATTGGGCCTATGTCCGTTCTATGCACTGGTATATTTCCTTTTTTTGATGGATGTTCCCATAACGAATAAGGCGGCATACCAGCATAAACAACGCCTGGTGCAGCTTTTAAAAATAAGGGTAATAAATGTCCAATAGATTCTGGTGGAATCGCAATTACGCCTTCTGGAGAAAGTAAAGTGCCCAAAATGTGTGCATTTCCTAAACAATCTTCAGCAGCTAATTGAGCTAAAACACCTGTGGGCATTTCCAAATCTAAACCAACAGAAAACAAGTGTTTACTTCTTGCTCCACCACCAGTACTTATAACTAGTCTTTGTTTTTTAAGGATTTTTCTAATTTCGTCTAAAATAGGATAAGTAACTGCCTTTCCTTTATCAATAAAAGAGGAAGCACCTATTTTTATGATATGAACATCGGGTAGCATTTTAAATGTAGGCGTTCCGTGTCCTGCTTTCATTACCTCTTTATCTAAAAGGCTTTCTCTCATGAACATTGAGTTCATATGGTTGTTGTGCTTATCCATCTTATTTACTTGTAATAATTGTTCCTATTTTTTCACCATTTAATGCTTTGGTAAAGTTTCCTGGAATCAGTCCATTAATAATTTGTATTTGTGTGCCATTTTTAGCATTTTTCATCATTTCAATTACAGCTCGCTCCACCACCACATCATCTAAATCTCTCTCCACCAATTCTTCGGCCGTTATTTCTGGAATAAATTTGGCATTTTTATCTTTCTTAGGGTCATTGGTATATAAGCCATCAACATCTTTTACATAAATCATGTTTTTAGTTCCATAAGTTTCACTAATTAAATAACAACCTGTATCTGTTCTATAAGGAGGTATTTTTCCTATTGCCGGACTTCGTTGCCAATAAGTATATGGTGGCATGCCAAAAAAGATAACCGCATTATTTTGTTTTAAATAAAGTGGTAATTGAGAAAAACCACCTGGCTCAATGTAAGGAATCCCTTCTTCGGTAAGTAAATAATGAATCATTTTTGCATTTTGTATACTTACAAAAGTGCCCAACAAGCCTAAAACACCAGTTGGCATTCCTTGGTCAATACCAACACTATAAGCATGCCTGGCTCTTGTGCCAGCACCAGTGCCTATAATCATTTGATGATGAGGTAAGTTTTCTTTAATTTCTTTAATTAAAGGAAAAACAGCCTTTTTTCCCCTATCAATAAAACTTTGTCCACCAATTTTAATAACATTAGCATTAGGCAATAATTTTTTACTTTGAAAACGCCCTGTTTTTGCTAATAAATTAGGGTTTTCTATATTCTCTGATAACAATTGTTGTGTTAAATCTTCTATCATTT
>CAZVEW010000019.1:0-141 GCA_964625955.1 uncultured Vicingus sp.
CAAAATTATAAAAAAAATTAACTTTTATTTGCTTTTTATGACAGTACCTAAGGACTTCATAACAAATCAATTTTAATCAACCCTTTTTCTTGGCTATAATCCTTTGTGTTACTGCAAAGGTTATAAAATGTAATCCTTGTT
>CAZVEW010000019.1:241-23282 GCA_964625955.1 uncultured Vicingus sp.
TTAAATCCGTAGTTGCCATCGCTCTTTTTCACCGCTTCAAACTACGGACAGTGTGGGGAACTTAAAATTTATAATATATGCCAACATTTAAAGCATAATTATATAGTACTGTTTTGTACTGATTATCTGAAAGAAAGCTTTTTAAGATAGAATTTATCATTTTTTGATATTGTGGCTCTAACAATAGGTAAAATTTATTCGAAAAATGGTATTCAGCACCCAACCCACCTAAAAATGAAATATTGTAGTTGGTGTATCCTTTTTTGGTTTTAAATATTTCTTTTTTACCGTTGCCTTCATTGATGATTATTTGTTGATGAATAAAAATATTATTAATAACACCTGCAGACACAAATAGTTTGATTTTATTAGTGAGTATATAAAAATTAGTATTTACAGGTATGTCAATATAATTGTAATTATAAATTATATTTGATTTTGAATTATTAGTTGAAGATATTTGATTTCCATTGCTATTAGTAATAATAATCTCTTTATTTATATATCCTTTATTAGAATAAAATGCACCTGTTTTTATTGTAAATCGTTTGCTTAACTGGTAAGCTAATTTGATGCCTACTGCATAAGCTAATTTTTTGTCTTCGATAGAATCTAACAAGGGTAAGCTGTAATTTACCAAAAATTGATTGTCTTTGCCTTTGCCTATTGCCGAATTTGAACGATAAGCAATTGAGGGAGCAAATTCTACTCCAATAGAAAATTTCCGTGTTGTTTTAGTGCTGTCTTTAGGGCTTGCAAAAATAAAAACAGGCAACATTACCAAAAGAGTAGTTATAAATTTTACCATTACATCTAATTTTTTAAATAATTTCTCTACTGTCCCCTACTGTCCTTAGGTACTGTCATAACAAATCAATTTTTATTAAACCTTGTTCTTGGCTATAATCCTTTGTGTTACTGCAAAGGTTATAAAATGTAATCCTTGTTGATTTCGTATTTTATAACCTCCTTCTGACATTAAACAAATGTACTATTTTTTTTGGTTTAGTAGTTTTAAATCCGTAGTTGCCATCGCTCTTTTTCACCGCTTCAAACTACGGACAGTGTGTGGGTTTTTATCAAAAAACAGTACATTTGATTTATGAAATTAAGAAATTTGTATAATGTCTAAGTTGTACATGCACAAGCTTGGCTTTAGACTATAAAAACATCATTTCTTCAACATGCTTTTCTACGTTTTTATTTCCTCTTTCATAACTTCAATCTTCCTTGTTTTTCTTTTCTAAAACTAATTTCCTTCATATTTTTAAGCTCGGTAGTAATAGGAGGGTTGTTAATTTTTATAAACTCTTGCATTACAAATATTTTTAATTTTTCTTTTTCGTGGAGCAATTTTTTTAGCTCAAAATTAGTATCATCACCATTTACAATAATCAAATTAAACAAATCTTCGGTTAACGCATTTTGAATGCTTTCCTTTAAAATAGGGCTGTATTTTTTAATCAGTTTTTTGAGTTTATATTGTTCGGTGGTTGTCATTTGAGTTAATAAAGGTAAAAAATTTAATACGTTACTACTAATTCATCGTTAATTTTATTTTTATAATCAGTAATAAAAAAACAAATATTTTCTGGTGCACCAATTGAAATGTAATTTTCTAATTCATTTTCTGGGCGAACTACTTCAACAAGAAGTCTTCCTGTAATATCTAAATAATCTATCACATTTGTAGTGTCTCCATTTTCTTCCTCTTCTCGCCATTCTTTGGTCGACTCAAATGCTATTGCAACTTTTTTTCTCCCTTTTGAAATTGAAAAAATATTATTTTCTGACTTAAATGTAAATCCTTTTATATCAATAAAATAATTTTTAAATCCATAATTCTCATTGGTTTTTACAATATAGTCCACTTTTTTGGCTTGCACCAACTTCATTACATTCTTTACATTTAATTCTGCTTGTTTTTGAGCATAACTATCAATAGTAATTATTGATAATATAACGATAAGTATTTTTTGTAGTGTTTTCATGTTATACAATTATTAATTAATAATCCAGCACAAGTATTTCAACCCTTCTGTTTAATTTTTCTTCTTCTTCATTTTTAGGTATAGGATAGAGCATACCTGAACAGCCATAGCCTTTGGTAACAATTCTAGCTTCGTTTATCCCATTTGTAATTAAATACTTTTTAACGGTTAATGCTCTATGCTCACTTAATAACTGTATCTCCTCTTTAGGAAAATCACATCCATTTACATGCCCTTCTATTTGTATGTTTAACTTGGGGTTTTTAAGCATTAATTTCTTTAACCTTCTTAAACTCGATTTAGAAGCGGGGATCACACGTGCTTGATTGCCAAAGAAATTAATTGTTTTTAACCTAACAAACGCTCCTTTTTTTAATTTTGGTAAGAGCAATACCAAAGGTGTTTTCGATAGGTGCGTTATTTCTTTTGAAGATATCGTTTTTTCGATATAAAAATAACCTTCTTTTTTAGCTTCAGTGGTTAACACATAAGTAGCCGAAGGGCTTTTTTCATAAGGTACTTTTAGTTTAAATTCACCTGTATATGCATCGGTTTTTGTTGTGCTTAACTTTTCTCCAGTTTTCGCATCTTCCCATGCTATTTTTGCTGCAATAGGATTGGCTGTTTCTTTATCAATTAAAGTTCCAGCAATGGTAGTAACATCAAAATATTGAAATTGTAATGCAAATCTTCCCACTCCTTCTTCCTTTACTTTATCAATTGCCAAAATAAACTCCTCCCCTTTTTTAACCTTAATATATTTACTAAATGCGTTTCCTTTTCCTGCTGCAACAAACTGTTTAGTTGCTACCATAGCAAGTCCTGTTGCTGAGAAATTTTCTGTATCAGGTCTCGACATATTAGTTCTTACGGGTTTAATTTTCTTCGTTGTAATAGCTGAGCAATAGTCATCACTAAATTTTTTATATAAAAGAAAATCTAAGTCAATATTTTTAGCCTTAGTGCTTAATTTAAAGGTAAATAAACCATCTCTAAAAGCTTTAAATCTTACCCAAATGGTATTATGTTCCTTTTCAAAATAATAAACATTACCTATTGGATTATTGTTAAATTCTAGTAACCCTCCCGTTCCTTTTGGCAAACAAGTAAAAATCACTTTACCTTGTGCTTTTACAGCAATAGCATTACTGCAATCATTGGCAACATTAATCTTTTCACAGTTAATGGATTGAATAACTTTTTCCTCATCAATTGTTTTTTGTAGATGTTGTGCATAAATACCATTAGAAACACAGCAGCATATAAATATTAAAAATAAGTTCTTCATAAATAATAGATTGATTGACAGCTATATATTTAACGATACTTTTAACTTGTTTATTGTTGGCTTATTGGTGTAATAGCTAAAATGGTTGATATCCCATCGTTTTATTTTTCGCAACAAATTGAAGCGATGAATTTTTAGCATACCCCTTAAAAGAAACCTTGTAGGTTTTAAAAACCTACAAGACTTTTTACGCTAAAATTGTTTTTTTTAGCAATAAATTAAAGTCCTCTCTTAATTTAAAAAACTTTTGGCTTTGCTAATAGCTGCGTCAATGCCTTTAATGTTTTTACCGCCTGCTGTGGCGTAAAATGGCTGTCCACCACCACCACCTTGCATTTCTTTGGCAGCTTCTCTAATAATATTTCCTGCATGTAAATTTCTGGTTTTCACTAAATTATCAGCAATAACAATAGTTAAATTAGGCTTGCCATTAATTTCTGCACCTAAAACTAAAAATAAATTTGCTACTTGTCCTTTTAGCTGAAATGCTAAATCTTTAATGGCAGCACTATCTGTTAAATCTATTTTTTGAGCAATTACATTAATTTCATTAATTTTTTCTATTTGTTGAAGGAGTTTTTCTTTAACTATTTTGGCTTTTTCTTTACTTGTTTGCTCCTCTTGTTTTGCTAACGATTTTTTAAGTGTTAACAATCTATCAATAATACTTTTAGGCAATTTAATTTTAGTAAAATCTAATATTGCTTGGTTAATAGCCGTTAGTTTTTGTGGTGTTTGTTTAAGGTGATATTCCGCTATTTCCATCAAATTTGAAACGTGCTGATATTCTTTTTTTAATTCGTTTTTAATGCTAATTATTTCGTATAAATCTTTATTAGGAATTAACCCAGTTAAACAAGCCAAATTTTTATTAATAATTTCAATTTTATTTTTTAGCCACAATCCAGCACCTTCACTTGTTAGGGCTTCAATTCGCCTAATTCCTGCGGCTATTGCTCCTTCCGATTTAATTTTAAACAACTCAATTTCTTTGGTGTTTTTTACATGAATGCCTCCGCACAATTCCCTAGAATCTCCAAACTGAATCATTCTAACCATGTCTTCATATTTTTCTTCAAACAACATCATAGCACCTAACTTTTTGGCTTCTTTTATCGGAATTGACCTGTGTTCGTTTAACGGTAATTGTGCTTTAATTTTTTCGTTAATTAATTGTTCTATTTTTTGTAAATCGCTTGCTTTAATTTTTTCGAAATGAGAGAAATCAAAACGCAAATAATTTTCATTAACCAACGAACCTTTTTGCTCAACATGGTTACCTAAAACTTTGCGTAAAGCTTGATGCAATAGATGTGTTGCTGAATGGTTGCAGGCTGTTAATCCTCTTTTTAAAGGATAAACTACTGCTTTATAATTGTACTGTTTTCCTAAATATTTTGGCAACTCTTTAGCGTAATGAATAATTAAATTATTTTCTTTTTTGGTGTCGAAAATTTCAATTTTTTCAAACTGATTTTCTATATATCCTGTATCACCTACTTGTCCGCCACCTTCGGCATAAAAGGGCGTTACACTAAAAACCAATTGAAACCAATCTTCTCCTTTTACATTAATTTTTCGATATTTGGTAAGGTAAATATCGGCTTGCGTATAATCATAGCCAATAAATTCTTCTACATTATCTTCTGCGCACACTACCCAATCGGCTGCTTTTATTTTGGTAGCTGCTCTCGAGCGTTCTTTTTGCTTTAATAACTCTTCAGAAAAACCGGGTATATCTATGTGGTAATTATTTTCTATGGCCAAAAGTTGGGTTAAATCTATCGGAAAACCAAAAGTATCATACAATTCAAAAGCAAATTTTCCGTCTATCATTTTATCGTTGGCTGTTGCCAGATAATCTTCAAAGCGTTGAATTCCTTTGGACAAAGTTCTTAAAAAACCACTTTCTTCTTCTTTAATTACCTTGGTAATAATATTTTGTTGGGCTATTAATTCTGGAAAAATTTCTCCCATTTGGTTTACGAGTACTTCAACTAATTGATAAATAAAAGGTGTTTTGATGTCTAAAAAACTATAACCATAACGAATTGCTCTTCTTAAAATTCTTCTAATAACATAACCAGCACCAGTATTTGATGGCAATTGCCCATCGGCAATAGAGAATGCTACGGCTCTTATGTGGTCGGCAATTACCCTTATTGCAATGTCTTTTTTAGTGTTAGCATAGGTATATTTTTTGTTTGTTAAGTGAGCAATTTTAGCAATTAGAGGTGCGAAAACATCTGTATCGTAGTTAGATTTTTTACCTTGCAAAACCATGGCTAATCTTTCAAACCCTAAGCCTGTATCTACATGTTTGTTTGGTAAAGGGTGTAGTGAACCATCTGCCATGCGGTTAAATTCCATAAAAACCAAGTTCCAAATTTCTATTACTTGTGGGTGGTCTTGGTTTACCAAATTGGCACCTGCAATTTTTGCAATTTCGGTGTCATCTCGTAAGTCAATATGAATTTCTGAGCAAGGGCCACAAGGACCTGTCTCTCCCATTTCCCAAAAATTATCTTTTTTATCGCACTTTAATATTTGATTTGTTGTTAACCCATTTTTTTCAAGAATTAGTTTCCAATAATCATAAGCCTCTTTATCAAAAGTGGTTCCATCTTTTTTATCGCCCTCAAAAACGGTAAAATAGAGTTTTGTTTTATCAATTTTATAAACATCTACCAATAATTCCCAAGCCCACGAGATGGCTTCTTTTTTAAAATAATCGCCAAAACTCCAATTGCCTAACATTTCAAACATGGTATGATGATAGGTATCTACACCAACTTCTTCTAAATCGTTGTGCTTACCAGAAACACGCAAACATTTTTGGGTATCGGCAATTCGCGTGTGTTTGATGGCGGTATTTCCTAAAAATAAATCTTTAAATTGGTTCATGCCTGCATTGGTAAACATTAATGTGGGGTCGTTTTTAATTACCATTGGAGCAGAACTCACTAAATGGTGTTTTTTTTGTTTAAAAAAGTTTAAAAATGTTACTCTTATATCACTAGCTACCATACTGTTAAATAATGTTAAACCTCAATAACAAAAACCAAGTAAATTGATTTTTAATATAATTTGATTAAATTTGCAGTCAAAATTAACAATATTCTTTAATTGGCTAAGGTAAAATATAGATATAATCAACATACTTTAAGTTACGATAAGATTGAACTTTCGGCTAAAGATAAAATCTTTAAGTCTTTTATCTTTGTTGGATCGGGCTTAGTAATAGGTGCTATTTTTTATATGATTACTTATGCTTTTATTGATTCTCCGAAAGAAAAGCATTTAAAATTAGAAAATGCACAACTACAAGCACAATACTCACTCTTAAACAAGAAACTCGACCATTTTTCTTCTGTTTTAGATGATATTGAGTTTCGAGATGATAATATTTATAGAACAATATTTGAAGCAGAACCTATTCCTTCAGAAATAAGAAAAGCAGGGTTTGGAGGTATTAACAGGTATAAAGAACTAGAGGGTTATGATGATTCTGAGTTAATTATTAAAACATCTAAAAAATTAGACAAACTAACGAAACAGCTTTACATTCAATCCAAATCTTTCGATGATGTTTTTACCATGGCAAAGAAAAAAGAGGAGATGTTACGAGATTTACCAGCTATTCAGCCTGTACAAAATAAAGATTTAAAGCATATAGCTAGTGGTTATGGCTGGCGAATGCACCCTATTTTAAAGTATAGAAAGTTTCATGCAGGAATGGATTTTTCGGCTCCAACAGGAACGCCTATATATGCCACAGGAGAAGGGATTGTAATTCAGGCAGATGCTAAGGCAAGTGGCTATGGAAATCATGTGAGAATAGACCATGGCTATAATTATGTTACGTTGTATGCACATATGTCTAAAATTAATTGTAAGGTTGGGCAAAAAGTTAAGCGAGGCGATGTAATTGGTTATGTTGGTAATACGGGGCTTTCTGCTGGACCACATTGTCATTACGAAGTTAGGAAAAATGGAGAGCCTGTTAATCCTGTTAACTATTATTACAATGATTTGACTCCTGAGGAATATGCTAAAATGATAGCGTTAGCAAATGCACCTATGCAATCATTAGATTAATCCGAATTATACATTAGAGTTTAGGCGTTTGGTAATACAAACATAAGTATTATTGTAAAATGAATAAAAAAGTTAAGCATCCTAATAAATCTAGAAACCGTAAGAGCACTTTTAATGTTAATAAAGAAACAACATTACTTGCGTTTTTACTTGAGACTATTAAGGATAAATCGAGAAACAAAATTAAATCCATGTTGGCTCATCACCAATTTATGGTTAATAAAAAGGTTATTACCCAATTTAATCAGCTATTAAAAAAAGACGATGAAGTAATTATAAGTTGGGATAAAGCTTTTAGAAAAACTAATTTAACTGGTGTAAGTATTGTTTTTGAAGATGACGATGTTATTGTGGTAAACAAAAGGAGTGGCTTTTTGTCTATTGGCTCTAAAAAAGAACGAAAACAGACTGTTTATCAGGTTTTAACCAAACATATTCAAGAAGAAAACCCAACAGCACGTCTGTTTGTAATTCATCGTTTAGATAGAGATGCTTCGGGTTTAATGGTTTTTGCAAAAAACAAAAAATCACAACTTAAATTGCAAGAAACTTGGGTTGAAACCTTACAAAAAAGAAAATATTTAGTTATTGCTGAAGGCACAATAGAAAAAGATGAACATACAATTTCTTCTTATTTACGCGAAAGTAAAGCCTTAATTATGTATTCGAGCAACAACCCCAAAGAAGGTAAAAAAGCAGTTACTCATTATGCTGTTTTTAAAAAGAATGAATTTTTTACTTTGTTATCAGCTTGGCAAGAGACTGCACGAAAAAATCAAGTTCGCGTACATTTAAAAAGTATTGGTCATCCTATTATTGGTGATAAAAAATACGATGCAAAAACTAATCCTTTAGGAAGGATGGGCTTGCATGCAAAAGTACTTACATTTATACACCCTACAACAGCAAAAGAAGTAACTTTTGAAACCAAAGTTCCTGAAGATTTTCTAAAACTTTTTAGAAGAAGGTAATTCTCGTTTGTAGGAAGAAAATATTGTCTAATACCGGTTAATATATCACGTTAAGCTAATTCTTTTCTTAACACCTCAACAATACGTTTTGTGGCTTTCCCGTCCCAAAATGGAGGGATGGCTCCTTTTTTAAAAGTACCATTTTCTATTTGATTAATTTTTTCGGCAACAGCTTCAAAATTATATTCCACCAATTCGTTAGTACCTATTTCAACGGTGCTTGGTCGCTCGGTGTTATCTCTAAGCGTTAAACAAGGAACTTGTCTAAAAGTGGTTTCCTCTTGAATTCCTCCACTGTCGGTTAAAACATATTTACAGGTGCTTATTAGTTTTTGAAATGCCAAATAATTTAATGCTTCGGTAATAATTACTTTAGGGTTGTGCTCTAATTGAGCATATAAACCATGTTTAATTAAACTATTTTTAGTTCGGGGATGAATTGGCAACACCAAGAAGTTTTTTTCTGCAACTTTATCAATAATATTTAAAAGTATTTCCAATCGACTTTTGCTATCAACATTGCTAGGTCGGTGCATTGTCATTAAAACAAATGGTTTATGTTTTATGTTGAGTTTTGCTAAAATATTATTTTTTTGAATTACATCATCAAAAGCTACTAGCGTGTCTATCATTGTGTTACCAACAAAATAAATTTGATTTTTATTTTTTCCTGCTTTAATTAAATTATCATAACCACTTTGTTCGGTAACAAAAAATCCATCTGCCATTAAATCTGTAATTAAACGATTAATTTCTTCGGGCATATTATTGTCGTAACTTCTTAGCCCACTTTCTAAATGAAATAACTTGGTATTGGTTTTATTACCAACAATTGCACCTGCCAAGGTAGAGTTTACATCTCCAACAACTATTATGACATCTGGTTGGTATTTAATTACCGCTTTTTCAATTTCA
Source organism: uncultured Vicingus sp. (assembly GCA_964625955.1). Lineage (GTDB taxonomy): Bacteria > Bacteroidota > Bacteroidia > Flavobacteriales_E > Vicingaceae. The sequence continues at coordinate 9,505 of CAZVEW010000019.1, forward strand.
ATAATTGCTTGTCCTATTTGATTTGCTGGCGAACTTGGTTTAACATTAAGATAACTTGGTTCTTTTAAATTTAGTTGCTTAAAAAAGATATTCGACATATTTTCATCGTAATGTTGATTGGTATGAACCAAAATGTACTCAAACTCATTACCAAAAACAGCAAATTCTTTCTCGAATTGTGTAATTTTTATAAAATTTGGACGAGTGCCAACAACTATCATTACCTTTTTAGACATATAACTATTTTAGTAACCAAAAGTACGTTTTATGAGACTGTTTTCAAATACCAAGTTTAGTTTATTACATCTGTTAATAACCCGGCAGCAATTAATCGGAATTCTTGTTTCTTTTAAATTGATGAAAATCAGCATCTTGAAACCTTAAGTCTTGCGGCCTTTTTCCGCTAGTTAATAATATAACTTCCATTAAATGACTTGCTAAGCTAAGTTACAAATGATTATTTTTGATTAATTTTTTAAGTTATGATAATTAAAACTGCAACATTTGTAATAAGTAACACAAAACTATCGCTGTGCCCTCAACCAGATAGGGCTGAATATGCTTTTATAGGACGTTCTAATGTTGGAAAATCTTCTTTAATTAATTACATTACCAATAACAAAAAATTATCCAAAACCTCAGGTACTCCTGGAAAAACACAACTAATTAATCATTTTATGATTAACGATAGTTTTTATTTTGTTGATTTGCCAGGTTATGGTTATGCTAAAAGTTCGAAAAAAAACAGGGAACAATGGCAACAATTTATTGCCGATTATATTTTAAAAAGAGAAACTTTACTTAATCTTTTTGTATTAATTGATGCTCGTTTACCTCCCCAAAAAATTGATATAGATTTTATGGAATGGCTTGGTATTAAAGGAATTCCATTTTCTATTGTCTTTACAAAGATAGATAAGCTAACCAGCTCTAAACTAAACAAAAATTTATTAGTTTATAAAAAAGAAATGCTCAAACAATGGGAAGAAATGCCTATTTCTTTTACTACCTCTGCTGCTTCAAAAATAGGAAAAGAAGCCATTTTAAAATACATTGAAAGTATTAATAAAGAATATTTAAAAAAAACTAACTTTGTAAAAACACAATAGATTTAACCCGTTGTGCATTGTTAATTTAATAGAAAAAAGTTGTACAATACTTTTCCCTCTTGAATAATCCTTGTCTATTATTTTTGAAATGTTATTCCAATCGATAAGGACATTTATTTGACTAAAAAATGTTGCTTTTATCTTTCTTGTGCGTAAATCACAAATACTATCTGCCAGCGTGAGTGTTTTTGTTGTTTCATAGGTTATAATATACAATTTAATTCATTGTATAACAATATATTAATGATATATTTTAGCCCTTTTTTTAACAATTTGCCTTGCAACGGTCTTATGTTGTTTGATAAGCATTATAAGTTGTTAAAAATAATTTTTTTAGCAATAATAGTTTGACTAACACCTCGTGCTAGAACAAACAAAATCATGGCTAACCAGATTCCGTGATTACCGAGATAATGTTCTAATAAATAGTAAGATGGTATAAAAACAATGAAAGCAGAAAATAGCATTGTATTTCGCATTGCTCTAGAGGCTGTAGCTCCAATAAAAACACCATCCCAAACAAAGGGAACAACACTTAGTATTGGAAAAATAACCAACCATATTAGATAATCTAATGCTAAATTAACTACTGCTGTTTGACTAGTTAATGCTTCTAATATAGTTACTCCAAAAACTAAATAAACCAACGAGTAAAGCAATCCTAAGCCAAAACCCCAATAAAAACAGTAACGAACAGCTTTTTTAAAGTTAGCTTTATCCTTTGCTCCAAAATATTTTCCACTAATAGATTCTGCTGCAAAAGCAAACCCATCAATACCGTATGCTGCAATGGTTGTAAACTCTAGTAGCAAAATATTTGCTGCCCCTATTAATCCTCCTTCTTTAGCACTCATTATTTTAAAAAAGGAAATGGTAAAGATTAACCCTAAAGTTCTAATTAAGATGTCTGAGTTAATCAATATAAATTTCTTAATGGCGGTTATTTCAAAAATATTTTGAAAGGCATCTTTTAAGAGTTCTTTGCTATAATAAATAAGAAATAAAACTACTGCCAATAAAAAACCAATATATTGTGCCATAACGGTTCCGAAAGCAACACCATCGGTTTCCATTCCTAAATAAATTACCAAATAATAACTAATAAAAGCATTTAACACATTAACAACGATGGTAATAAGCATTGCAAATACTGCATTTTGTTTGCCTAAAAACCAACCGATAAAAGCATATAAGCCTAAAGTTGCAGGTGCAGCATAAATTCTAATATCAAAATAGGTGGTAATTTGTTGGTTTACGTTCTTATTTGAATCAATTAAATATAACGAAAATTGCAGTAATAAATCTCTAAAAACAAATAGCAATAATGCTCCGACAAAAGCAATGGTTAAACCTCTAAACAATAAACGATAAGTTTCATTCACATCACCTTTCCCAACTTCTTGAGCAGTCATACCTGTAATTCCCATACGTAAAAAACCAAAAGCCCAATAAATAAAGTTAAATATCATTACTCCAAACCCAATAGATAAGATATAAGATTCATTGCTAAGATGCCCCATTAATGCGACATCTACGACACTTAACATAGGAACAGAAAGGTTTGCTAAGATGTTTGGTATAGCTAGTTTAAGAATTTCTTTGTTCAATGAGGTTAAAACTCCTTATTTCGTTAATTCCTCCTTAACCAAAGCAGAGATTAGTTTTCCATCGGCTTTTCCTTTTAGCTTACCCATTATTGGTCCCATAACTTTACCCATATCGGAAGGAGATGTTGCTCCAAATTGTTCAATGGTTTCTTGAACTACTTTACGCACCTCGTTTTCTTCCATTTGTGCTGGCAAATAAGCAGCTAATACTTCTAGTTGAAAGTCTTCATCCTTGGCTAAATCTTCTCGCCCTTGTTCCTTATAAATTGCTGAAGCATCTTTTCGTTGCTTCACCAATTTTTGAATAATAGCTATTCCTGTTGCATCAGAAACTTCTCCACTACCATCTTTTGTTCCCTCTAATAATAAGGCAGCTTTTACTGCTCTTAAAGCTTCTAATTTAGCTTTTTCTCTTGCCAACATTGCATTTTTAATGTCTGCATTTATTTGTTCTGTTAAATTCATGATTCTAAAGTTTAAAGATTCTTCTTTTCAATTCGTGTAATCAGAGTAGCGTTCTGTTTTTGTAACAAAAAGAAGTCGCTTCAAATTTACTAAGAAGCGACTAAAATATACTATTTAATGTAAATTAATCTACATTGTCGTGTAAAAATGAGTTATCATCATTTAACTTAGGTCTTCCATCTTCATCATCTGTTAAATTAAATCGAGAGATTGGATTTTCTGATGAATGAGGAACATCGCTTAAATTTACATTCCTCCTTTTATACGCAGGTTCTTTTTCTAGGTCGTTAATTCCTGAAGGAGTTTTCATTTTCATACCCAGTTCTTTAATCTTCATTATTCTTTCATGAGATCTTTTTAGTTGATCCTCATCAGAAATTTTATTGGTATAAACGGGTTTTTCTTCCGTTATTTCTTTCTTCCGGAACGAAAAATCAGTTTTTTCATTTTCCGTTTCTTTGCATTCATCAACAACATCATCATTTAAATTCCAAACAATGGTTTCTTCTTTTTTATCTTCTTCAGAAGAATTATCCAAGTTGGTGTTTTCAACGATTTCTTCATCAACAAATTTGTCTCTTTTATCTTCAATTTCGTTTTCAGTATCTTCTAAGCTAAAAACTATTTTATCATCATCTTGTTCGTCAGTAACATTGTTATTATCAAATTCAATGTTTGACTGACTAACAGTTGGTTCGTCTGTTAAAGTGGTTGCTGTTGTTTCAATATTTTTTTCTTCATCAATTATTTGGGTAATATTTGTTGGAATTTCTTTGGTTAAATCGTGCACAATTTTTTCGGTTTTTTTGCCAAACTCAAACGAATCTGAATCGTTAACACCAAAGCCTGTTGCAATAACGGTTACCGACACTTTATTTCCTAATGTTTCGTCTGTACCATTTCCCCAAATTAACTCTGCGGTGTAGCCTGCTTCATTTTGGATATAATCAGTAATTTCATCAATCTCGTCCATTGTAATTTCTTCTTCTCCAGAGGTTACATTTAAGAGAATAAAATTGGCTCCTTTAATTTCATTATCGTTTAATAATGGAGATGAAAGTGCTTTTGTAACAGCATCTATCGCCCTGTTTTCTCCTTCTGCTTCGGCTGACCCCATAATGGCTGTACCGCCTTCTTTCATTACCGTTTTCACATCTTCAAAATCAACATTTATATAACCAGCTACTGTTATAATTTCGGCTATTCCTTTTGCGGCAATGGTTAATATGTCATCGGCCTTAGCAAAGGCTTCTCCCATGCGTAAATTACCATACAACATTCTTAACTTATCGTTATTAATAACGAGTAAAGTATCTACATGATTTCTTAATTCAACCATACCTAAATCTGCTTGGCTTTTTCTTCTTCTGCCTTCAAAGGAAAATGGAATAGTTACAATGCCTACGGTTAGAATTCCCATTTCACGGGCAGCTTGGGCAATTATGGGAGCAGCACCTGTTCCTGTTCCACCGCCCATTCCTGCAGTTATAAAAACCATTTTTGTATTTTTTTCTAATATTGATTTAATGTTCTCAATATCTTCGATAGCAGCATTTTTACCAACTTCAGGGTTTGCTCCAGCTCCTAAACCTTCGGTTAAGGTTGTGCCTAATTGTATTTTATTAGGGATTGGACTGAGTTCTAAGGCTTGTGCATCGGTATTACAAATAACAAAATCTACACCCGTAATTCCTTGATTATACATGTGGTTTACTGCATTACTGCCTCCGCCTCCTACACCAATAACTTTAATAATTGATGCCTGATCTTTTGGTAAATCAAATTTCATAATGTATTTATTTTTTAGCAACTAATTAACAAGCAGTTGCTATGTTTATATTAATTTTTGCTTTTAACTTTCGTTGTCTTCAAAAAACTTTTGTCCAACATTCATTATTTTATCAAAAAAACCACCTTTATCTTTTTTCGAATGACTTACAACATCTCCTGTATTGGCTGTTTTTTTGTGCTCTATTCCTTCAAATCCTTTTAAAACTAGCCCTACTCCTGTTGCATATACGGGACTAGTTATTTCTTCTGGATTTCCTTTTGCTAAATGTTCGTTTGGGTAACCTATTCTGGTATCCATTCCTGTTACATATTCGATTAATTGTGTGATGTGTTTTAGCTGGGATCCTCCTCCTGTTACTACTATTCCACAAATTAATTTGTTTTCGTAGCCCGAATTTTTTATTTCGTAATAAATATGTTCAATAATTTCTTCCATTCTTGCTTGAATGATGTTTGCCAAATTTTTAAGTGATATTTCTTTTGCTGGTCTTCCTCGTAAACCAGGTATAGAAACAATTTCATTGTCTTGACTTTCGCTTGCCAAAGATGAACCGAATTTAATTTTTAATAATTCGGCCTGATTTTTAATAATTCCGCAACCTTCTTTAATATCTTCGGTAATAACATTTCCTCCGAAAGGGATAACGGCTGTATGACGAATTATTCCATCTTGAAAAATAGCAATATCAGTTGTTCCTCCGCCTATATCTACAAGGGCGACTCCTGCTTCTTTCTCTTCATCACTCAAAACTGCTTCTGATGACGCCAAGGGTTCAAGGGTTAAATTATCTACCTCTAAATTTGCTTTATGAACACATTTGTAAATATTTTTGGCAGCAGCAACTTGCCCTGTAATGATATGAAAATTTGCTTCTAAACGAACGCCTGCCATACCAATTGGGTCTTTAATTCCTTGTTCGTTATCAATAATATATTCTTGAGGCAAAACATGGATTATTTCCTCTCCTGGCAGCATTACCAGTTTATACATGTCGTCAATTAACATGTTAACATCGTTTTGATTAATTTCATCATCTACACTGTGTCTAACCCTAATACCTCTGTGTTGTAGACTTTTTATGTGCTGACCAGCAATACCAACATTTACCACTTTTATATCCACCCCCGATTTGCTTTCTGCTTCTTCTACCGCCATTCTTATAGATTGAACTGTTTTATCGATATTAGAAACTACGCCCCTAGAAACTCCAATAGATTCGGATTTTCCCATTCCTAGAATTTCTAGTTTGCCATGTTCATTTTTTCGACCAACGATGGCAACTATTTTGGTTGTTCCAATATCTATTCCGACTACGATATCTGCTGCTGCGGTTTCCATATTAATTATAAATTTTTGTACAAACTACTTGGTTTTTATATTTTAAATTTATTTTGGAATATTCATTCCAACCTGTTTTTTTAAGCCCTTTTTTGTAAAATACCATTAACTTATTAAACTTTTCGTCAATGTCTTTTGCTCGTCCAAATACAATTTTATGATTTCCTACCTTTGGTATGAGGTCAAACTCTAAATCTTTATTAACATACATTTGTTCAATTTGTGATTTCCAGAACTTAGATTTATCTATGTATTCTGCAATTTTATAAATATCATCTAACAAAGTTTTACTAGCAATAGAATCGGGTAAGTAATTTAAGTTGTACAAATAATTTTTAGCGAATGACTCTTTAATGTTACCATTTACGACTAAAACTCTGGCTGTATATTTAGTAGATAAAGGCATTAATTTTCCTTTTTCATCAATGTAATAGCTTTCATTGTTAGAAAAAATTCTTGCGATGGGTCTTCTTTGTTTAATATCGGCAACTATTTTACCATCAATAGTTTTATAAACTTGTGCTTTTTGTATGGCTGCATTATTATTTAACTTTTTTTCGATAGCTAAAATATTAAAATCTTTAATTTTATTTGAAATGGTATCGTTTTGTTTAATTATTTGGTTTAAAATATCTTGCTCGCTAACAAATCTATTTTCGGTTTCATAATCAATATTTACAATTGCTTTTTTTAGCAGCATTTCGTTTTTACTGTTATTTACAAAACTGAGGGTAATAACAATTGTGATGGCAAATATTATCCAAGCTGATATGTTGAGTATTTTTTTTGTCATCATTCTTTTAGAATGGATTGGGTAATCATTTTTTTAATTGGCGATACAAAAGTATCAATATCTCCTGCTCCTAATGTTAAAAGTACTTGGTATTTATTTTTGTTTAAATAATTCATCAATTCATCTTTGTTTATCAATGTTTTTTCTTTACAAGTTACTTTGTCAAAGATTATTTTAGCAGTGATTCCTGCAATTGGTTTTTCTCGTGCTGGATAAATATTCAATAAAATCAACTCATCTAACAAAGAAAGAGCTTGGGCAAAGTCATTGTAAAAATCTCGTGTTCTGGTAAATAAGTGAGGCTGAAAAATGCCTGTAATTTTTTTATTGGGATAAAGTTCTTTTACTGATTTAATGGTCATTTCTAGTTCGGTAGGGTGATGGGCATAATCATCAATATAAACTACATTTTTTGTTTTTACATGGTATTGAAATCTTCTTTTAACTCCTTTATAAGAAGCTAAAGCAGCTTTTATTTTATTGCCTGTTAAAGCCAACTCGTTAGCCACCGAAAAAGCACCAACAGCATTTTCTACATTATGAATTCCGGGCAAACCTATGGGTATATTTTTGGTGTTATTCGATTCGCAATTGATGTTTAAAATATAATTACCATTGGTTATTTTAATACTACTTGTACAACAATTAGCCTGCTCGTTAATTGAGTAACTTTTATATTTTATGTTGTTATTAACTTTTAAAATTGGTAAAAATTCGTTTTTAGTAATGAGTGTGCCTTTATTTTTAATTTTTTGTACAAATTCTTGGTAAGAATTTTGCATTTTTTCTTTATTTCCATAAACATCTAAATGGTCGGCATCTAAAGAGGTAATTATGGCAATATCTGGCGAAAGTGTTAAAAATGAACGATCAAATTCATCGGCTTCTACCACCATTATTTTAGCGTTTTTATTAAGTAATAAGTTAGAATTAAAGTTTAAACTAATACCTCCTAAAAAAGCGATACAATCAATTTTATTTTCGTTTAAAATGTGTGCTATTATTGATGAAGTGGTTGTTTTTCCGTGTGTTCCGGCAACGGCAATGGTAAAATAATTTTGGGAAATTAAACCCAAAATTGCTGAACGTTTATGGCATTTAATATTGTTTTTACTAAAATATTGAAATTCTTTATTTATGTTTGGTATTGCTGGTGTATAGACAACTAAAGTGTGCTTATTTTTTTCTTTTACCGCATTTGGTATAAGGTTTATATTTTCGTTATAATGAATTTTAGCACCTTCGTTTTCGAGTTGTTTGGTGAGTATTGTTGCTGTTTTATCGTAGCCAAAAACCTCACAGCCCTTGGCTAAAAAGTAACGTGCTATTGCACTCATGCCTATTCCACCAATGCCAAGAAAATAAACAAATTTTAGTTGTTCGATATTTGAGTTGACTGATGTCATTATCTTTTTATCAATTTTACTACCTCATCTGCAATAATATTTGCAGCATCATTATAAGCCATTTTTGTAATGTTTGTTTTTAATTTTTGTTGTTGCGTTTCGTTTTTAATTAAAGTCATTAAGGTTGGTATTAACGTAGTTTTTGCCTCAACATCTTTAACCAAAATTGCAGCATTATGATTTACCAAAGCCATGGCATTTTTTGTTTGATGATCTTCTGCAACGTTTGGCGATGGAACAAAAATTGAGGCTTTGGCTGCCAAACATAGTTCTGAAATTGAACTTGCTCCAGCCCTAGAAATTACAACATCTGCAACAGCATAAGCATAATCCATTTTGCGTATAAAAGGCAGGGTAATTATGCCTAAGTTTTTGTAATTATCGGTTGCCTTTTTTGCCTTATCGGCAAACCATTTTCCTGTTTGCCAAATTAGCTGAATTTCGTTGTTTTTAAATTCGCTTAAACCAGCAGCTATACTTTCGTTAATTGTTCTTGCCCCCAAACTTCCGCCTATTACCAAAACTATTTTTTTATTGCTAGCTAATTTAAAATGCTCTAGTCCTCTTTCTCGTTTTGCAACTAGGTTTTTAATGTCTTGACGGACAGGATTTCCTGTTAAAATAATTTTTTCTTTAGGAAAAAATCTTTCCATATTTTCGTAAGCAACACAAATTTTTTGTACTTTTTTTGCTAGCAGCTTATTGGTAATTCCCGGGTACGAATTTTGTTCTTGAATTAAGGCTGGCACATTGTTTTTTGTTGCTATTTTTAATAAAGGACCACTCGCATAACCACCAACGCCAACTACCACATTTGGTTTAAAATCTTTAATTATTTGCTTTGCTTTTTTTAAACTAGCCAAAAGTTTAAATGGAAATTTTAAGTTTTGGAGTGTTAATCTTCTTTGCAAACCCATTATGGGTAGCCCAATAATTTGATAACCTGCTGCGGGTACTTTTTCCATTTCCATTTTGCCCTCGGCACCTACAAAAAGAATTTCTGCGTTATTGTATTTTTCTTTAATTGCGTTTGCAATAGCAATGGCTGGAAAAATATGCCCTCCAGTGCCTCCTCCGCTTATTATAATTTTTAATTTAGGCATTTAATTTGTCTTTTTTATTTTCGGCTTTTATGCTTACGCTTAAAATTATTCCTATGGATAAACAGGTAAACCAAATAGATGTTCCTCCCATACTAACAAGCGGCAATGCTTGCCCTGTAACTGGAAATAAATTTACGGCTACTGCCATATTTATCATTGCTTGAAAAACCAAACTAAATGATAAGCCTATGGCTAGCAAAGAGCCAAACGTTTTTTCTGATTTTTGAGCTATTCTTATTCCTCTATAAAAAAGGATTAAATACAACATAATTATTCCTATTCCTCCGACTAAGCCATATTCTTCAATAATTATGGCATAAATAAAATCGGAAGAAGATTGGGGTAAAAAATTTCGTTGTGTACTGTTTCCTCTGCCTGTTAAAATTTTTCCTATTGGACCACCTGTTGCTATTGCCATTTTTGCATGGTCGGCTTGATAGTTTCCTTGGCTATTTCCGTTAGTGAACGATTCAATTCTTTTCACCCAAGTATCGGCTCTAGGCAATAATTCTGGTTTTGCTTTTGCAATTAATAATAGTAGTATTAAACAGCCTATCCCTATCCCAATTAAAGAAAATATATATTTTAGGCTTATTCTGCCAATAAACATTACCACCAAACTTGTGGTAAATAAAATTGCTGAGGTAGAAAAGTTGGCTGGCAATATTAGCCCGCAAACTATTAAAACAGGAATCATAACTGGTATAAATGCTTCTTTTAAGCTTTTAATATCTTGTTGCCTTTTAGACAACAATCTTGCTAAATACATGATTAACGATAATTTAGCTAAATCTGAGGTTTGAAAAGTTTGATTTATGCCAGGAATTATTAACCATCTGCTCGCATCATTTATATTTACACCCATTATTAAAGTAAGTAATAGTAATGGGATAGAAATGTATAACGCTATTTGAGAAATTCGTGAATAATATTTATAATTTAATTTATGTATTACAATAATGAGCATAAAACCAATTACGACAATAATAGTGTGTTTAATTAAGTAATGATAAATGTTTCCGTTTTGATGTTTATAAGCTAAAGAGCCACTAGCACTAAAAACGGTTAAAATAGAAATAATTGCTAGGGCAAAAGTAACTCCCCAAATAATTTTATCGCCTTTTATGTATTTGTCTATAAAGTTCACTTTATTGACTAATTGATTTTAATATTTCTTTTACTTCTTTTTGTGATTTTTTTACTAAGCAAATAACGTTGCCTGTTATAGCTGAATTTATTACTGCCAATTGAAGTGAATGGTGTAAACTATGGGCTGCTATTAGGTAGATATTTTTATGTTTAATTTTATCGAACACCTCATTCAAGGTTTCACTAATAAATATAATTTGATGAACTGGTAATCCAATAAAATCTATGTATTTTTCGATAAATAAATCAATATTTTCTTCATCAATAACAATAGCACACTTGCTAACTTTAGAAAAAATATTTATTACATTATCAATGTTATAATAATAAAATTTTTGACCTGATATTTCAAGCAATTCATTCATCATAAACTTCTTACAGCAGCTTTAAATTGATGGCCTCTATCTTCATAATTGTCGAATAAATCAAAACTCGCACAAGCTGGCGACAATAAAACGGTATCGCCCTTAACACCAAGCTGATAAGACATATTAACCGCATCTAGAGCTGTGGAAGTATCAACAATAGTTTCGACAATATTATCGAAAGCTTCATGAATTTTTTCATTATTTTTTCCTAAACAAACAATGGCTTTAACTTTATCTGCAACCAATTTGGTTAACATTTCGTAATCATTACCTTTATCTACGCCTCCAACAATCCAAATTACGGGGTGCTGAAAACTTTCTAGTGCGTACCAAGTAGAATTTACGTTGGTTGCTTTAGAGTCGTTTACAAACGAAATTCCGTGTACTTTTCCTACACTTTCTAGCCTGTGTTCGATATTTTGGAAATCAGCCAAACTTTCTCTAATTATTTCTTTATTAATATCTAACACCCTACCTGTAATTCCTGCTGCCATTGAATTATACAGGTTGTGTTTTCCTTGTAGTGCTAATTCTTGTATTGTCATTTTAAATAATTTATTAGTGTTTATATATAATTTTTCGTTTTTTATAAATGCTCCGTTACTTGTTTCTTTTTTAATGCTAAATGAGTGTTTAATGCCTTCGTAATTAGCTTTATTTAATAGTTGAATTATTGTTTCATCATCGCTACAAAAAATAAGATGTTCTGTATCAGTTTGGTTTTGAATAATTCTAAATTTTGAAGCTGCATAATTGTTAAAATCAAACCCATATCTATCTAAATGATCGGGGGTTATGTTTAGTATTATTGCGATATCTGTTTTAAAATTAAATACGCCATCTAATTGAAAACTGCTTAATTCCAACACATAAAAATCTTTATCATCGGTTGCCACTTGTTGGGCAAAGCTTTTGCCTATATTACCCGCTACACCAACATTTAATCCTGCTTTTTTTAGCATACTATAAGTTAGCATGGTAGTAGTTGTTTTACCATTACTCCCTGTAATTCCAATAATTTTTGCCTTGGTATATCTGCCTGCAAATTCTATTTCTGAAATTACTTTTATGCCTTTTGCTTTTAATTGTAAAATCAAAGGGCTTGTATCGGGGATTCCCGGACTTTTAACCACCTCATCAGCATTAAAAATTATAGTTTTGGTGTGTTTTCCTTCTTCCCATTTAACATCAATATTTTTAAGAACGTTTTTGTATTTAGCTACAATTTCTTTTTGGTCTGAAACAAATACTTCAAAGCCTTGTTTATTAGCCAAAATTGCTGCTCCAACACCACTTTCTCCTGCACCTAATATGACAAGTTTCTTGTTCAACTTACCTTAATTTTAGTGTTACAAATGTTACCAGTGCTAACATTATTCCTATAATCCAAAAACGGGCAACAATTTTTGCTTCGTGCATATTTTTTTTCTGATAATGATGATGTAGAGGTGCCATTAGCAATACTCGTTTGCCTTCTCCGTAGCGTTTCTTTGTGTATTTAAAATAGCCTACTTGTACAATTACCGATAAATTTTCTGCTAAAAATATTCCGCATAAAAGTGGTATAAGCAGTTCTTTGCGAATAGCAATGGCAAACACAGCTATAATTCCGCCCAAAGCAAGACTTCCTGTATCACCCATAAAAACCTGTGCAGGATAAGAGTTGTACCATAAAAAGCCTACGCAAGCACCAACAAATGCAGCTATAAAAATTACCAATTCGCCAGAGTTAGGGATATACATTATGTTAAGGTATTCGGCAAAAACGGTATTACCCGATACATAGGCAAAAATTGCCAAGGTAACGCCTATTATGGCCGAGGTTCCTGTTGCCAAGCCATCTAACCCATCAGTCATATTAGCACCATTAGATACGGCTGTTATAATAATAATAACGATGAGCATAAAAATAATTCCTCCAAATAAATAAGCATATTTGCCTGCCCAACTGGTAAGTGAGGCATAATCAAATTCATTGTTTTTCATAAAAGGAATGGTGGTAACGGTAGATTTAAGCTCTTTCCAAGTATAATTTTCTACTACTTTTTGTTCTACATCATTTTCAATGTGATAACTTACATGGGCAGGTGCATTTACATCTATCACTTTTTGTTTTACAACTACATTTTGATTAAAATATAAAACTGAGCCTACAACAATACCAACAGTAACTTGTCCCATAATTTTAAACTTGCCAGCCAAACCTTCTTTATTTTTTTTAAAAACTTTAATATAATCATCAACAAAGCCAATTGCACCGAGCATAATGGTTGAAACAATCATTAAAATAATATAGATGTTATCGAGTTTTGCGAATAAAATAGTTGGAATTAGTATGGAAGCAAGAATTATTATTCCGCCCATTGTTGGTGTGCCTTGTTTTTCTATTTGACCTTGCAATCCTAAATCTCTAACAATTTCTCCTACTTGAAGCAATTGTAATTTTTGAATTATTTTTTTACCAATAATCATTGATATTATAAGTGATGTTATTAATGCAAAAGCCGCTCTGAAAGAGATGTATTCAAAAACCCCTGTTCCCGGCACATCTAGTTCGTGTAAATATTTAAATAAGTAGTATAACATGTTATTTAAGGTTTGAGGTTTGAGGTTTGAAGTTTGAAGTTTGAAGTTTGAGGTTTGAGGTT
>CAZVEW010000020.1:0-9459 GCA_964625955.1 uncultured Vicingus sp.
TAGCTGTTAGTGTTAATATTCTTTCATTGTCTCATTCAATCATTCAATCATTATCCCATTCTCTCATTCTCTCATTATTCAATTATCTCATTTAATTAAACCCTTGTTTTATAAATTTCTTTACTATTAGCAACTTATTGTTCTCTACTATTTTTATAAAATACATACCCTCTGGATAATTTTTTAAGTTTATGTTTATTTTATTTTCTGATATATTGTAGCTATTTATTAGCTGACCTATATTATTAAATACTTCAACCTTAGTATTATTCGCTAAATTATCTGAAAATTTAATATTTAAATTATTATGTGCAGGGTTTGGATAAATTGCTACGTAAGTAGTATTATTTTTATTGCTAATAGCTATTGTTTTAGCGTAAGCAGTTGTTCCATCAAAATCAGTTTGTTTTAATCTGTAATAAGTAATGGGTGAATAAAAATTATAATCTAAAAAATTATAATCTGAAATAGTATTTGAATTTCCTGCTCCTTTAATAGTAGCAATAGATTTCCAATTTAAGGCATCAATACTACTTTCTAAGGTAAAAAAATCATTGTTAATTTCTGTGGCAGTAGTCCACTCAAGTAAATTATATTTATTTTTATTTTTACCTGTAAAGGATATTAATTTTACTGGCAATGGTATTAAAGGGTTTGTTGTTCCTAAAATAAACTCATTTCTTAGATTACTAGGATAGGTAAGTTGAATATCATCTACTGCAAAAGATGGGTCTGTTCCGGTGCCACTATCATCATTAACCCATTTAAAAGCAATTTTAACATTGGGGTTGTTATTAGCTGATGCAGGCAAACTAATAGAATATGCTTTCCATCGCCATAAAGATGTCATTAAGCAAGTAAAATCATTATTCGGTGTTTTTATTAAATCGGCTAATTGAGTCCATGTAGTGCCATCAAAATACCACAACGTAGCATTGTCATTAACACCTTCTCCACCTTCTATATAATTAAATTTTAAGGTGATGTTTGATTTCCCAGAACAATTAATAGTTGGAGATTCGCACCTTATGTTTGTTTCTGCGGAAGGGATTCCGAGTCCATAAGTACATCCACCACCAGAATCGTAAGTAGCACCAATATCTCCACCAGTGGGATGTCCTACATGTAAAGAAGGATTGGTAGCACCACACCCCCCTATCCAACTAAGACTACTACCACATGAATCAGCTTGGCTACCACATTCTGCACCACTAATGTACCATTTATTAGGGGCAGTAGTCATTCCACAAGGGTCTATTATGGGCGTATTATCGGTAACTGTCCATGCTCCGTTTGGACCAGTATAAGTTGTTGCTGCACAATTAGCAACACAAGAATTTTGAAAACCCTCTGTCCAAAAAGAAATCACTCCTCCCAAGCCAGTTTTTTGGAGGATGTTAGTTGTTGTATTTAATGTAGGGGCAATATTAGTCCATGCTGTGCAAGTAGTATCGGCATTGGTTGGTCTATTAAACAGGGTTAAAAGGGGTTCATTGGCTACATTTACCCCAGGATTTCCTGCATAATAATAATTAATATCATAAGTAGGCGATGTTCCATTAACGACAAACACGCCAAAGTATCTATCATTTCCTCCAACCCCTGTAATTGTACAAATGGCATTAGGAACACGGTTTACTCTATAGATATGAACCCCTACGGGATTTCCTGTTGTGTTAAACACCTTTATACTATCTTCGTTTAAAGGATGAGGCAAAGTTAAACTTGAACTAGTTATCCATCCTCCAGCAGGATATAAATACACACTGGTATCACCTATTGGTGCACCAGACACTTTCCATGTAGGTTGAGATAATACGTTTAACGTGATTAAGGTTAATATTAGGGTAAAATAGTTTTTCATTGGTATTATTTTTTCACTTTTCGTGCCATAAAAACATTTATTGTAATAGATTTATGTTCCAAAAAAGAGTGTTTTTACCATCATAACAACACTCAGTATAGCCCCGCTCCATAGTATAAATAATAAAATATCTATAAAACTTAACCTATTTGTGAGATCCAATAAATGTTTCTCTTTCTTTTTTATTTCCTCATTCGGGTTTTGGTGCAAAATATGAAGTTTAGCAAGCAATTTATTCATGATTGTTTCTTTATAAACCAAGAGCTAATTTGATAGAATCAGGTTAACTCTTGGAGTATTATCATATACCTTTATTTTATAATTAACTTTTTAGTTGCTTGGTAATTATCATTAGATAAGCTCAAAAAGTAAATACCTTTACTATTTTCAGATAAATCAATATGAATTTTTTTGTCAACACCATTAATAACATTGCTGTAAACAGTTTCTCCTATTACATTCATCACTTTAAGCGTGTAGTTTTCATTTTTTAGATTAAGCGTTTCTAAATCGAATATACCATTACTTGGGTTAGGATAAACAGCAATATTTTCAGTTGTTGTTACATTATTGTTTACGCCAGTAACACCTGTAGGTTGGTATCTTAACACTTTAGTAACAGAACTACCCGAAGTTGTTGTTCCATATATTAAGAAAGGATCTTTTATATTGTCTGCAAACCAAAAGTAATAATCATCTTGTAATGATTGCGTTACCACAGGTGTGCCAAACATGTAGATTTTTAAATCAAACGACTCTAATACGTGTACCCTAACCGCATTACTTACTGTTCCTGTAGGTAAAGTTACTGTACCATAAGCATCAACCGAAGCACTATAATTACCATTCTCAACTACTGTAGAATCTTCTCCAAGCCCAAAATCCATTGTGGTTGTTCCACTATATGGTAAAATTGTAAACCACGAGTCTCCCGCTTGAAAAGGGAATAGGTAACGAACAAATCCACCATTTCTGTATATAATATCTCCGCCACCACTTGCCGCAGGGTTACTATATCCTAATCTTTTAATAGAAGTTGATGAACTTAAAAACCATTCATGACCAGCGGCAGCAGAACTTGCCATGGCTTCATTTGCTGTTGGAAATTCATAAGCACTTGTATCGGCAGTCGCAGGGTCGTCATAACTAAAAGTAATTCCTCCTGAGGTAACCAAAGAGGCATAATTCCATACAACATTAGCACCACCTGCAGGTATCGGATCAAAACCGAAAGTATTTGCATCAACGTACACTGTGCTATCACCAATGGCATGTAATTGATTTGTTGAAGTAATAATAGGCGATTGAGCATAAGATATATTAACTAATGCTGCACTAATTCCTAAACTGATAAGTAAATTTTTTTTCATAGCTGTAAATTTTAATTTATATAAAAAGATATTTTAATTTACATAAAATTAACGCCTATCTATGAATTCGCCATAAAGCGATAGGGTTTAAAAAGGGTGCAAGAGGGTTCTTTTTTTTTAAAATTGTTTTAAGAAGGTGGGCAAGGTTATCTCAGAAGACAATCCTAGCTTATGTTTTAGGCGTTTATTGGCAGATTTAACGCCATCTAAAGAAAGGTTTTGTAAAGATGCTATTTCTTTTGTTGAAATACCCATTTTAATGTAAACACATAACTTTAAATCATTATGCGATATGTTTGGATATTGATTTAATAATTTATTTATAAAGTTAGGATACACCTCATCAAATTGAGACTTGAATTTTTGCCAATCGTTGTACACATTTAAATTTTTGTCGAGATTATTTGTAATTGATTTTAGCTCTAACTTTAATGGAGTGGCCGAAATTTCTCGAATAATATCTTGCAATTCCTCTTTTGTTTGCAACAAAATTTTATTTTTATTTGCAATGTAATTAGCAGTTGAGGATAGCTCTCGTTCCTTAATTTTAATTCTTTCTTTTAACCTTTGTTCTTTTTCAAGATGTATTTTTCTTTTTAATTTAGAATTTCTTATAAACAAAATTAGTAATGAAATCAGTATTAAAACCGAGAATAAAATTAAATAAATAGCTATTGTTCTTCTTCTAATCTGGAACTCTTGCTTTATCTTTTCCTTTTTTAATAACTCAATTTTTTTTTCTTTTTTGGCTAATTCATATTTAGATTGAAAATCTGCTATTTTAATGGATATATCATTGCTTGAAATAGAATCTTTAACCTGAGAATACAATTTATAATAGTTTAAAGCTTTCTCGAATTGTTTAGTTGTCGAAAATAATTCTGCTAAGTTTTGATAACATGTTTTTATTAATTCTTTTGCTTTAATAATTTTAGCCATCTTTAAGCTTTTAAAATAAAACTTTTTTGCTAAAGCATATTTTTGCTGTTCAAAATAACTTGCCCCTATGTTGTTATAAAGCCTAATAATTTCTAATTTATCATTTAATTTTTGAAATGTTTTTAAAGACAAATTGAAGTAATTTAATGCCTCTTTGTATTTTCCTTGGTTGTGATAAACTACCCCAATATTACTTCTACATATTGCAAATTGTTTTGTATTATTTTCATTTTCTTTTATTAATAGTGCCCTAAAAAAATAATCTAATGCATGGTTATATTCTTTTTTATAAAGATAAATATTACCAATATTCATTAAAGTTGCTGCAATTTTAGTTTCATTTTTTAAGTTTTTAAATATCTTTAAAGAAGCTAAAAAATATTTAATGGACTGCTCTGGGTCTCCCTGCATATTAAAAATGATTGCCAAACTACTTTTGGCAATTGCTTTATTGTATGGGCTATTCATTTGCTCGCTCATTTTAAGAGCTTTATAGGCAAATTCTGTTGCTTTTACATAGTTTCCTTCATTTCTGTATATGATTCCAAGAAAATTATAACATTGAAAAATTTCAGGTTTTAGCCCTAAGTTTAAGTTAATGACTAAACTTTGGTTAAAACTTTTAAGAGATAAATCATAATCTCCTAATTGAGAATAAATTTGTCCAAGGTTAAAATAGGCTAAAGCTATTTTTTTTTCATCTTTTAACGCTTTGGCTAATTTAACAGCGTTCTTTCCATACATTAAAGATTTATCAGCGTTAATGGTTAAATACTTTAAAGAAAGTTTATTTAATATCTTTACCTGAGAGGTATCTTTGTTAGAGGCATTAAGTAAATGTTCCAAGCTATCAATAGAAGAAACGGTTTGAGATAAAACAATATTATTCACTAACAAGAAGAGGAGAATATAAATAACTTGTTTTACGCTACTTATTACACAACTCTTTTTGTAAGTGGTGGTATTAAATACTGTCTTTTTTGCTTCCATTTTACAACAAATTGGAGGTAAAAATAGCCATTTTATGATACCAAGAAAGTATTTATAAAAAAATATTCTGTATAAAAAATTACAAATATGTATTTTATTAAGAAATGCTGATTGATATATAACAAAATTATATCGTCATAGAAAAAATACGTGTTTTAGGTTGGTTTTTAATTAAACGCAAATCAAAAGCCATGCAAATATTTCTTACAAAAGGACGAGCTTTTTCGGGTAATTTTAATCCGTTTTTAGTAATTATCACCAAGCCATCAGCTTCCATTTCTTTTAATCTACTTAAAGAATCTGCTAATGCTGGAAATTGCATTTTTTCGTCTTCCCAAGAGGTTTCAAAATGACACATAATATTTAAAATATGTCTTCTAATAATTAAATCCTCCTTATTTAACAAATGCCCTCTAAAAATAGGTATTAAATTTTTGTTTATCAGTTCCGTATATTCTTCAACTGTTTTTACATTTTGAGCGAAACTATACCACGAATCGCTAATAGAGCTCATTCCTAAACCAACCATTAATTGAGTTTTACTTGCGGTATAGCCCATAAAATTTCGGTGTAAAGTTTTTTTGTCTATCGCTTTAAATAGCGAGTCTGTTTTTAAAGCAAAATGATCCATTCCTATTTCTACATACCCCAAATCAGCTAACATCTTTTTACCTGTTTCGTAAAGCATTCTTTTTTCGTCAGCACTTGGCAAATCGTTCTCATCAAAGCCTCTTTGCCCTACTCCTTTAATCCAAGGCACATGAGCATAACTGTAAAAAGCAATTCTGTCTGGTTTTAATATTTTAGTTTTTGCTATGGTATCAATTACACTCTCTTTGGTTTGATGTGGTAAGCCAAAAACTAAATCATGACTAATAGATTTATAACCTATTTTTCTGGAATTTAAGGTGGCTTCTTCCACTTTTTTGTAGGGCTGATGCCTGTTAATTGTTTGCTGTACTTTTGGGTTATAATCTTGCACTCCAAAACTATTCCTTTTAAACCCTAGATTATACAAGGTTTCTAAATGTTGCTCGGTGGTGTTGTTGGGATGGGCTTCAAAGCTAAATTCAAAATCGTTACATTTTTCTGCATTTTTTAAAATACCATTAATGAGTTTCTCTAAATTTTCAGGGCTAAAAAATGTTGGTGTTCCTCCTCCTAAATGTATTTCTTTTATTTTTGGTTTTTCTGGAAATAAATCACAATACAACTGCCATTCTTTTAAAACAGTTGTTATATATGGCTGTTCAACACTGTGTTGTTTGGTTATTCTTTTATGGCAACCACAAAAGGTACAAAGATTTTCGCAAAAAGGCAAATGAATATAAATACTTATACCTTCTTTTTCGTTACTTTCATTGAATGATTTTAATATTGTAGCAATCCAATCATTGTATTTTATGCCTTCTTTATCCCAAAAAGGCACTGTTGGGTAACTGGTGTATCTTGGACCAGCAACATTGTATTTTTGAATTAGTTTTTCATTCATTATTTTCCTTTTATTCTGTTTTTAAAATAAAACCCAAGCACAAAAGAAACACACCCTGGTTTAGTATTATTAATTACATCGTAAGTTACTAACATCTTTTTCTGAGGAAACTCAAGGGTAACTTCATAGGTGTTATTTTTTGTTTTTGTTGCATTGGTGGAGCTAAAAACTTTTTCGTATTTGCCGGGTCCTCTTTTATTACCAATATCATATAAATTAATAGTAACTCCTTCTGGCATCTTCGATACATCAAAAACTAATTTATAAACAACCCCCTTAAACAAATTAATTTGGTATTCTTCTTTATAAATTTCATTATAGGTTTTAATTTCAGAGCTTCTAGAATTATCATATTCGGCAGCACCTAGCAATTGATATATTCTCTTTCTCTTTAGTTTTTCACACTGTCCAAAAGAATTATTAACCTCAAAAAATAGTGTAAAAAGTATAAGAAATATTATTTTATAGTTTATTTTCATGGTTATTGATTTTTCAACATTTTTTCTCCTAGGTTTTTGCCAAAAGTTCTTATCTCTTCTGCTAATTCTTTATCGTTAGTAGCTCGTTCATAAGTGTCTGACATGGTTATAAAGTTTTGATATAAAAAATGTCTCATTTCGGCAGTTGTCATTTCTTTAGTCCATAAATCAATCCTTAAAGAGTTGTTTTCTTTGGCATCCCATAAACTTATCATTATTGCCTTGGCTTCTTTTAAACCTTCTTCTCCTGCATCGGTTGCATCCCATTCAATTTTTTCTGGAATTTGATTTTCGTCTAAAGATATTTTAAAATTTATTTCTGATTTTTTCATTTAGGTTAGTTTATAATGTTAAAAGAATGCTAAAAGTAGTCAATTATCAAAAATTAAAGTATTTAATACTCAATTCAAGAAGGTTTATATTTCGATAAATTTAGTATCCGTTGAGCATTTTTTTCATTCATTAATTTTTTGATTGTTATTTTTGGGTTATTTTTCATGTATGCTTTTACAATTTGCCAACCTTGCCAATGCCCTATTCTCCCTGGCGAACCATCAGGAAATCCTGATATAAAAGGTGATTCTCCCATATATTTAATAATATCGGCATTTTTTTTGGTGTAAAGTAATTTATTATCAATAAAATAAAACCAAACTTGTTTAGCATTTTTTTTACACCATTTATATTGGGTTGGTGTATAATTTATTTTTATAAAATTATCTTCTTCAGGCATTAAAGCATCTAATAAATATAAAAGTTTGCCTTGTTGAATCATCTCACTTAATAAATTGGCATTATTATCTTGCATTTCAAATTCGGTAGATATCCAAGCTAACATTGCAGATGCAACCAAATGTTTACTATCCATATTGCTAGCCTTATATTTAGGGATACCGAGTTTACCATAAGCATCATAATTTTTGCCTAAAAACATATCTAAACCTAAACCTAAATAATTCTTATCCGTAATTATAGCATAATTAAAGCCCGATACATAGGTAATAATTTTTGGGATAGATTTACTAGGGAAATAATATTTGTAGTGTTTAAAAGCTAGTGTTAAATCGTTTTTATATTCAGAAAAATCAGCATATTGTTTAGCCACATCTTTTTTAACTTTTAAGACATCTGTATTTGTTATAAATTTTGTTAACTGATAGTTAGTTGATGGGTTGTTGCTTGCACCAATTCTTATTACACGTTCGGTAAAATCTTGATAAAAAACACCATATTTTTGTTTTAAATTATCAATATTTAAGGTTTTTTGGCTAAATAAATCGTGTTCAAATCTATTTATTTCTAAATTTACTTTAACCTCACTTACATCAATATTTAAAGGGTTCTTATTACACGAAATAGAAATAATTAATAAAAAATTAACCATAAAGAATAAAAAAATGCTTTTCTTTATTTTATCAATAAGTATTATATTTAAATTTGCTTTCAACTAAAACTTCAAGATGATGAAAAAAACAAAGGTAATTACTTTAATTTTATTAGGATTAATTATTAGTAATCTTTCTGCACAAGACGATAGTAGAAAATTTAGGTTGGGGCTACAATTTTCCCCAAACCTTTCTTGGCTCAGCCCAGGAACAAATGGCTACGAAAAAAATGGAACAAAGTTTGGCTTTTCTTACGGGCTTTCTACTGAATTCTTTTTGGGTAAAAATTACTTATTTTCAACAGGTTTTGATGTTGCTTCTTTAGGGGGAAAATTAAGATATCAAGGAACTTACAAAAATTCATCAGGCATACATCTTCCAACAGAAGTTGCTCAATCTTTTGCCATTAAATACATTGAAATCCCCCTATCGTTAAAGCTAAGAACCAACGAAATAGGTTACATGACTTATTATGGAAATTTTGGTTTTAAAACGGGTATTAATTATAAAACAACTTCTGATTTTTCTTATAAAGACATCAATAGTGGCATATCTTCTGATAAAGTAAATACAAAAAGCGATATGTTTTTTATAAATACTTATTTAGTAATTGGTGCTGGTGTAGAATACAACATATCTGGCAATACTAATTTAATGATAGGTTTTACTTTTAATAATGGATTTATCAATCAATTAGATACAAAAGTTAATGAAATTGATCCAAGCACAAACAAAGCAGCAATTGATAAAACTGGAAATCCTATATTAACTAATAAAAAAGCAAGTGCTAACCTTAATTACTTTTCCTTGGATATAGGAATTTATTTTTAAGCATAATGAATACTCCCCTTGTAAAAAACCACATTATTTTGTGGCTAAAAGATTATGTTTTAAAATCTAACACAAAAGGCTTTGTTATAGGTGTTTCTGGCGGAATCGA